>JALSID010000197.1 GCA_026981825.1 Planctomycetota bacterium | reverse complement strand
GTTGGGTTGCTGGCATAGAATTCGCGTTACGTGTAGAGCCTCGACATCCGATAACCCCTGTCGTAACGAGGGAGTAGAACCTGTGATCGTGGAGATCTCGGCCCGCCACGGGACGCTTCGCGAAGACCTCCGGGCCTACGTGGAATCCCGTGTCGAGCGTTTCTCGCGCCTGTACAGCAAGCTCACCAAGATCGAGGTCATTTTCGATCACGTTCGTGCCAACACGGTCGTCGAGGTGGTCTTGCACGCGGATCACAAGCATCTGTTTGTGGTTTCCGAAGAGAATCCGGATCCTCGTGCGGCGGCAGATGGTGCGTTGAAAGCGGCCGAGGAGCGGTTACGCCGCTACAAGGAGAGGCTGCGGGACTGGCAGCATGGGCAGATTTGATGACCGGGTACGTGGGCGGCGTGTGGATTGTGGTACGACGGTGAAACTCGGCGGATGGTTGGACCGAAGCAACGATCGATGTCAACGGGAGAACATTGGATGAAGCTGTCCGACTTCGTGGCTCCGGAAGCAATCATTGCTGACTTACATGCTTCCACGAAGGAGGCGGCAATCCGCGAGATTGTGGAGAAGCTGGCCGAGGCGGGCTACATCCCGCGTAAGGATGAGGAAAAGGTGGTCCAGGCGATCATGCAGCGTGAGCGGCTCGGCTCGACCGGGATCGGCCACGGTGTGGCGTTGCCCCATACGCGGCACGCCAGTGTGAAGAAGCCGGTGGCGGGCATTGGGATCAGTCAGGAGGGGGTGGACTTTGATGCCATTGATGGCGAGCCGGTGTACATCGTGTTTTTGGTGGTCAGTCCGATCGATCGGCCGGGCGATCATCTCCGCGCACTGGATCGGGCGTCGCGGCAACTGAGAAGCGAGATGTTCCGCCGTTTCCTGCGGCAGGCCAGGACGGTCCAGGACATTTTAGAGCTTCTGGAAGAAGCCGATGCTGAGGAGTTTGCATCGTGAAGGCATGGGCTGCATGGAACGCCAGGGAATGACGGAAGAAACCGTGAGGCGAGTCCTTCAGGTTCATGATCCCACTGGCCTGCACATTCGTCCGGCTGCAGCCCTCGCCGAAGTTGCAGCCAAGTACAACGTTACTGCGCGCTTGCGGTGTGGCGATCGGGAAGCGGACGTCAAGAGCGTGCTGGAGATGCTGACTTTGGGCGCCGTACCTGGTTCCGTGGTGGAACTGGTGGTCAGTGGTGCGGACGCCGAGCGCGCAGCCGAAGACATGTGCCGGGTATGGCAGGAGCACATGGGGCCGGGCAAGAGCGAAGCTTGCCAGTCCGGGTAAGTCAAGATGGCTGCAGTACGGGGGGGACTGCTCCGCCACGGTGACATCCGGTTCCCGCACAGGTCCGGAGCTTAGTGGTGCGTGGGAATCTTGCTAGCCGGGGCGCTCATACGGGGGGTAGGTGTTGCCGCGGACCGGCGCGTTGGAACAGCGATGAGCGGGCAGATGCAGAAACTGACCGGGATTCCAGTGTCGCCGGGGGTGGCGATCGGACCCGCCTTCGTGCTGGGAGGCGCCGGGCCTGCTGTGCCGCCACGACGCATCCGCCCCGAGGACGTGGCTGCTGAGCTGAAGCGGCTCGAGCGAGCGATCCAGGCATCGATCGCGGAGGTCCAGGCGGAACAGGAGCGTGTTCGGGCGCGGTTGGGCGAGGAGACCGGGGCGATCTTCCAGGCACACGTCCAGATGCTGCAGGATCCTGGCCTGCTGAACCGTGTCCGTTCTCTCATCGAGAACGAGCACTTTGCCGCCGAATATGCCGTTTACCACACGATCCAGCGGTACATTTCGATCCTCCAAGAGCTGAAGACGCCGATCGGTGCGCGAGCCTCGGACCTTCGTGACATCTGCGAGCAGCTCTTGCGCCACTTAACCGGCCGACGCCGCCAGGAGCTCCGCCGACTCTCTACCCCCTCGATCGTCATCGCTCAGGACCTGACTCCTGCGGAGACCGCCAGCCTGGACACCTCGCGTGTCCTGGCGTTTGCCACGGAGTTGGGCAGCAGGACGAGTCACACGGCGATTGTGGCCGGGGGGTTGGACATCCCGGCTGTCGTTGGGGTTGCTCACCTAATGGAGCACGTCTACCAGGGTGCCACGGTGATCGTTGATGGAAATCGGGGCACGGTGATTGTGGACCCGGATCCCGAGACGCTTCGCCGCTATGAGTACCTGGCACGGAGGTTCCAGTTCTTCGCCCAGACGCTCAGTACGCTCCGGGGCCTCCCCGCCGTGACCAAGGACGAGCATCGCATCTATCTGATGGGCAACATCGAGTTTCCTCGCGAGGTGGAGTATTGCCTGCGGCAGGGGGCTGACGGCATCGGGTTGTATCGCACCGAGTTCCTCTTTCTGGAGCGGGACACGATCCCTTCCGAAGAGGAGCATTTGGCGGCATACTCGAAGGTGATTCGCGCCATGCGCGGACGTCCCGTGGTGATCCGGACCCTGGATCTGGGGGCGGACAAGTTGCCCGACAGCATGCAGTCTGCTCAGGAGCGGAACCCGTTTCTGGGCCTGCGGAGCATTCGCCTTTGTCTCCGCCGCACGGACCTGTTCAAGACTCAGCTTCGAGCGATTCTGCGCGCGAGTGTGGAGGGGCCGGTGCACCTGATGTTCCCGATGGTCAGCACGCTGGCGGAGTTGCGCCGTGCCAAGCTGCTCCTTGCTGAGGTACGGGAGGACTTGAGCGACGAGGGGGTGCCGTATCGCCGCGACATCGATGTGGGTATCATGGTGGAGGTCCCGTCGACGGCAGTTCTAGCCGACCATTTTGCCCGCGAGGTCGACTTCTTCTCCCTGGGCACAAATGACCTCACCCAGTACACCCTAGCGGTCGACCGGGGCAACGAGAGCGTAGCTGAGTTGTACAGTCCGGTCGATCCTGCCGTGCTTCGTCTGGTTCGGCACACGATCAGCGCCGCCGAGCGCAGGGGGGTTCACGTGAGCATCTGCGGCGAGATGTGCGGCGATCCGCTGTACACGATGCTGTTGATCGGCTTGGGCATCCGTTCCATGAGCGCTCCGCCGCACAGCCTACTCGAAATCAAGCAAGTGGTGCGTTCCGTCACCGTGGAGGAGTGCCGGGAGGTGGCGCGGCGCGTCTTCCAGATGGAGAACGCGCGCGACATCGAGGTCTACCTCCGCCAGGTGGCTCGCCAGAAGGTTCCGGACCTGTTCGAGTGAGTTCGATGCAGACCCATGTTCGCTACAGGATACGGCTGGCACGGCGGGGGCTGATGCGGTTCCTCGGCCAGCTTGACATGATGAGGACCATCGAGCGTGCTCTGCGGCGGTGCGGCTTCCGATTGCGGCCGCGGGAGGGGTTCCGGACCAACGTCAAACTGAGCTTCCCGATCTCGTTGCCGCTCGGTTTCGAGGCGGAGCGCGAGGTGTTTCAGGTGGACCTCGGTGAGGAGGTGTCCGCCGAAGAGCTCGCTGCCGCTCTGCAGGCCGAGTTGCCCGAGGGGCTTACGATTGTTGAGGTCCGCCGCGTGGGCCCCTACGAGCGCGTCCGATTGCTGGCAACGGTCTATGAGTTTCCGGTGCCGCCGGATAGGCTTGCCCAAGTAGCGGCCAAGGTGCGAGAATGGGAAAAGAGCGCGTCGATACCGGTCGCCTGGGCGCGGAAGAGTGGCTTGCGGCATTTCGACCTCCGCCGTGACCTTCGGTTGATGCGCTTGAACGGCAACCGCCTTCGCTTTGAGATTAGCCACCAGCGGGATCCGACGGTTCGGCCCGTCGAAGTGCTCGAGTGGTTGGGGGTCGCTGACCTCTTACAGGAGGGCCTGGTGGTGGTGCGCACGGACGTCGTCCTGGCCGACGAGGTCGAGATCCAGGACGGTGCTGGGTTCTCGGTAGAACCCGACACGCAGAACGTTGCTGGAACCGGCCCGTCGCACCAGTTGCACCGAACGGACGGCCGGGAGGGAGCGGAACAGGGAAAGCGCAGACAACGGAGAGGCGCGGAGTAAATGGCCACGGTGATGCTGATCAACGTCGTGCCACCCGAAGAGTGTCGGGTGGCAGTGATCGAAGATGGCACGCTTGAAGAGCTCTACGTGGAGCGGACCACCAAGGAGAGCTACGTCGGCAACATCTACAAGGGGCGGATCGTCAACATCGAACCCGGCATCCAGGCAGCGTTCGTCGACTTCGGTGTTGGGCGCAACGGCTTCCTGCACATCTCCGACGTCGATCCCCAGTACTTTCCCCACCGGCCTCGGCCGTCGAATGGGTCGGACAAGAAACCGCGGCTGAAACCGCCCATCCAGTCCGTGTTCCGCCGCGGTCAGGAGGTGGTGGTCCAGGTCACCAAAGAAAGCGTGGGCCAGAAGGGGCCCACTCTGTCCACCTACATCAGCATCCCGGGCCGCTACCTGGTGTTGATGCCGTGCCTGCACCGGCTGGGGGTGTCGAAAAAGATCACGGACGACCAAACCAGACGGAGGTTACGCGAGTTGCTCCGTTCGCTCAACCCCCCTCGCGGCCTGGGCTTCATCGTACGCACTGCCGGTGCCGATCGCAGCAAGCGCGAGCTGGAGCGTGACCTGGCCTACTTGAAGCGGGTCTGGGCGGTGGTGCAGCGGCGGATCAAAAAACTGCGCGCCCCTGCCCTGATCTATCAGGAAAGCGACATGGTAATCCGCACCATACGCGATATCTTCACCGCCGATATCGACCTGGTCCTTATTGATGACCCTGCGGCGTACGAGCGGGCGCGCGAGTTTCTGGCCGGGGTGATGCCTCGCTACCTGAACCGCTTCCGGCTCTATGAGGACCCGGAGCCCCTTTTCCACAAGTTCGGTGTTGAGCAGGAGATCGAAACAATCCAGCAGAAACGCGTTCCACTCGAAGGGGGAGGTTCCCTGGTCATCGAACCCACCGAAGCTCTGGTCGCCATCGATGTCAACAGCGGCAACGTGCGGGTTCAAGGGGATGCGGAGCAGACCGCATTGAAGGTGAACCTGACGGCTGCGCGTGAGATCGCTCGCCAGCTCCGTTTACGCGACCTGGGCGGCATGATCGTCAACGATTTCATCGACATGCGCGAGGAAAAGCACCGCCGCATGGTCGAACGGGCTCTTCGCGACGCCCTGAAACGGGATCGGGCACGGATCAAAGTCCTGCGCATGTCTGCCTTTGGGACGATCGAAATGACGCGGCAGCGGATCCGCCCCTCCTTGCAGAAAGCCCTTTTTGATCCGTGTCCCGTGTGCCGTGGCATTGGCCAGGTGAAGAACGCAGAGTCGATCGCGATCGAAGCGTACCGTCAGTTGCTTGTGCGCGCGCGCCGCCCGGAGGTGCGGCGGATCCGAGTCGTGGCCGCAGCGGAAGCGGCAAGTCATCTGGCCAACACGAAACGCGCGGAACTGCTTGAACTGGAGCAGTCCACTGGGGTCCGGATCGAAGTGACCGCCGATCCTGACGCACCCCCCGACTACCTGGAGGTGAAGTGCTTCGATCGCCAGGATGCAGAAATCCCACCCGAGTACTGGGCGCCGCGGATCGTGGACAAACGCCTCATCGACCAGTACGTACGCAAGATCCTCAGTCAGCCAGCGGACCAGAAAGAGGCGGCGCAGCAGAGACGGAAGAGAGCGCGAACGGGGGCTGCCGAAGCGGCTGGGGAGGGCGAAGAGCAGCCCCAAGCAGAGCCGGCGACCGCTCCTGTCGATACCGAGTCTCCCCAAGGCAGCACGAAAGGGGGCAGAAGATCGACCCGCTCTCGCCGGAGCCGTACCGGAACAAAGAAGGCGCAGAAGCAGCTCACCGTTGCCCAGGCGGAGCCGACGGCGACCGGTGGTGGCGACGGTGCAGCCACGGCCGAAAGTGCGATCCCGAAACGAGCGGGAGCTGGGCCCGATGGGCCGGACGCCGCCCAGAAGATCGCGCGGACACAAGGAGACCAAAGCGCCCAAGGGACGCCGGAATCGCCTGCTCCGTCCGAGCCAGCCTGGATCGAGCCTGGACAGGCGGACGATGCGGACGTGACCACCGAAACGTCTTCTGTCGAAACGAGCATCACTGATGAGGCCGTGAACCGGGTGCGGCAGTGGCTCCTGGCCGATTTCGAAGGATTTGAACCACTCGATAGCTCTGAAGAGTCGGACTCGAACCGTGCCCCGGACGACGCCAGTTAGGGGTGGGGCGATTCGATGACCGCGGAAGGGAAGAAGCCTTCGGAGTGACCACAGGACTAACGCGTCGCTCGTCCACATGCCTCCGCCGGCGTGGACTGCTCGGACGTGGGGGGCAGAAGCGAACGCTCTTATGCACGGGATCGCGGGGAGTCAGCAGGGTAGAGGCCTTGTGCCTGGGGGCCCATCCTGGGGGATCAGCCAGTCGGACCGGGGGGCAAGAGGGTTTGAGGTGTTTCGGTTGCTGTCGTGGTGTTGCACACGCACACTCGGTCTCGCTAGGTGATCATTTCCTTCTCTGCGGTGCTCCGCCCCTGGTAGCAGCGCCGCGGCGAAACCGAGCCTTGCAGCACCGGCTCAAAGGGGTTATAGTAAATTGCCATCCCGTTGGCTGCGCGGTGCCCGTCTTTGGTCAGGATGGTAACCCAAGCGGTGGAACTCCCTCCTTATGGTCGCGGACACGGCCGTTCCAGAAATAGCGCGGCAGCGGCGCGCCGACGTGGACGAGAAACATCGCCAGGTCGCCGAGTTTCTGGACGCCCAGGAACTGGACGCCCTTCTTTTGCGACGACAGGACAGTATCGCCTGGTTCACCAGTGGGGGAGACGCGAGCAAGGGGGTGAGCGGCGAGGAAATGGGGGCGGTAGCGCTGTTCATCACGCCGGAGCTCCGCAGCGTCCTGGCCACCAATGACGAGTCGGCTCGTTTTTTTGAGGAAGAAATCGCCTACCTGGGCTTTCAGCTCAAAGAGCGGCGCTGGTATGAGGGGCTCGACGGCCTGATCCAGGACATCTGCCGCGGTCGACGAGTTGGGACCGACTGGCCCACGAATGGCTGCCGCCTCATCTATTCGGATCTGCTGCAACTGCGCCGTCGGCTGAACACGCTGGAGCAGCGCCGCTACGCCGCTCTGGGTGCAGATCTGGCACACGCCGTGGAGGCTACCTGCCGGAACACAGAGGTGGGCGACACGGAATTCGAGGTGGCAGGCCAGCTTGCCCATCGCATGCTTCGCCGGGGCATCGCCCCCGTCCGAGTATACGTGGCGGCAGATGACCGCAGCGCCGAGTTCCGGTTGGCCGTACCGCGGGGGAACCGGGTCACCGAACGGGCTCAGGTTGCGGCCGTAGGACGCAGGTTTGGGCTGTACGCGTTCGCCTGTCGCACGGTCTGTTTCGGTGCGGTGGACGAGGGGTTCGTGCAGCGGTACCAAGCGGCTGCGATGGTGGAGGCCACGTTCGTCTATCAGTCGTCGCTGAATAAACCGGTCGATCAGATCTACCAGGTGGCAAAACGGATCTACGAGAAAATGGGCTTCCCAAACGAGTGGGTCCTCGCCCGGCAGGGGTACGCCCTGGGATATGGCGTAGAAGAGTACAATCTCTCCCCCGATTCCCCAGTTCTCCTGATGCCGGGCATGGCAGTAGGGTGGAGTCCATCGGTGGGGGACGCCCGTACGGGTGACACGGTGTTGGTGGGACCGAAGAGCTACAGTCTGATTACGAAACCCGAGCATTGGCCCACGCTTGCCGTCACCGTGGCAGGCAACCTGGTTGAACTACCCGATCTGCTCCGCCGAGCGGCGACCTAGATTCTGTCAGACAACGGTTGTGACACGCGGGCGGAAGGGATGCGGTCGGAGAGACAACCGATCCAGCAAGCTCGGCCCTTGACGTACCTGAAACTCGGCGGAGCCAAACACAGTCTGCTTGGCACAGAGAACGACAAGGAGCAGACGCGGTCTGCTCTGTGTCTCTGTGGCTTGTCTGCGTGGGGACAATGTCCTATCGCTTCCGTGGCGGTGTAGATCCGGTGCACGATCCGCTTGGGGCCGCCGCTGCCCAGATGGGGCGGGGATGGTCCGACACAGACGGGCTGGTGCTAATCGGTCTCGGCAGCGGGGACGGTCCTCTGGCGGCGATCGGACACCCGGGCACGTGATGCGGACTTTCGCCCCTGTTGGACTTGCGTTGCCCGCTTCGGTCGTGGTGGCTCTTCGGTCGTGTGTACGACGCGTACCGGGCAGGGTGCCAGAGCACCGATCGCATCCATGATGCGGTCGGCGACCTCGTTGAGCAGCTCTTCAGTGATCTTCCGACCGTAGTACTCCATGAAAACAAGCGGCTTGCCGTAGTAGACCTTGGTGGGGGATCGTCGGGTGATGGTGTCGACGATGGAGTGCGTATGGAGATCACGGCTTATGAAGGCGGGGACAACCGGGACGCGTGCACGTAGCGCCAGCAGCGCCACCCCCGGCTGAGGCGGCCCGATACGGTCATGCCTGGTGTTGATGCCCCCTTCTGGGAAAATGCCCAGGATGCGGCCCTGTCGGAGTGCACGCAACCCGGCCAGAGCCGGGCCTGTGTCGTGTCCCGTCCGGGTCACCGGGATGACCTGGGTGGCGTCGTAAACCGGCTTGAACCACCAGAGCTTTAGATACTCCGCTGCCATGAAGAAGGACACGACCCGGAATGGAGTGGTGCATTGGATGAAGACGGGATCCAGGTTACACACGTGATTCGCTGCAATAATGGCCGCCCCCGTTTCCGGCACCGGAGCGGGGCGATTGGCGCGAAGATTGTGCCAGAGCACGCAATAGGTCTCCGCCGTGCGGCGGAGGATGAGCTTGCCGAGCGATTCGCGTTGCTGATAGATCGTGATCGCAACGCAACCTGCGAAAAAAGCAATTTCCAGAACAAGCGCGAGGGCACCTAGGAGCATCGTAGCTCCGCCGATATCCAGCGTTCCTTTCTCCATTGGTCGAGGTCGATCAACGATTGTAACCGGTGGCGCCAGTTGGCCCGTACGAGAACCGGCCCAAAACCGCTCGTTTCTTGTTCCGTCCGGTACGCGGGCCAATCCGGTACGTGGCCAATCGCGCGGTTGGGGGCGCTTGCAGTCGGAGATGATGGTTTGGCCGGCGGTGCCGGAGATACTACCTTGGGGGGCATTACCCGTTGGAAGGTGGCGTCGCAAGTGCGGTACACCTGCGACGTTGCAGACGCGGTGGGGAACAGTTTGTTGGCTTCCTGGGCCTGGGAACGAGGGGTTACTCCTGTCGTCAGCGCCCCGGCGTCATGGGCCGGTGGGAGCACGCTGTTGAGGAGGAAGGGAAAAGGCACCTGGTGGGGGAACTAGGCGGAATTAACGAGGAATGTGGGGGGCTGGCCTGCTTTAGTGAGGTGTGTCCATTGTTGTCCGGTTGGAGATGTGGACCAAAGAAGGCCGAGGGGGCGGTGGAGGCCGCCCCCTCTCCTTCCGTTGGACCGGCCGCTGCGCCGCCTTGCGATCAAGAGCAACCCATGGAATGACCGCAGTTCGGGCAGTGGAAGCACGCGCCACTGCGTACGGTGATCCACCCACACTGTTCGCACGCAGGGGCGTCGCTCTGGAACTGAGCCGTCCAGTACGCGATGCTGCTCGGCTCGCTCTCTTCCGGTTCCAAAGTCGTTGTCGAAGCCACGTCTGCCCGGGCAGATGCGGGGTTGCCAGACGCCGAGGAATTCTGGGTGCTCTCGTTGCGCACGGGAGCGTTCTTTTCACGATAGCCCGGGACGAAGTTCATTCCCAACCAGCGGAAGATGTAGTCCACGATGCTCTTGGCGTAGGGGATGTCGCGGTTTTCCGTGAAGCCGGACGGCTCGAAACGCACGTGTTCGAACTTCCGTACCAGGGCATCGAGGGGGACGCCGTACTGGAGGGCGATGCTGGTAAGGATGCCGATCGTGTCCATGAGGCCGCCGATCGTGCTGCCTTCCTTGGCCATGCTGATGAAGATCTCGCCCGGCCGTCCGTCCTCGTAGAAGCCGACCGTGATATAACCCTCGTGGCCCGCGATGGAGAACTTGTGGGTTACGGAGCGACGCGTATCGGGCAACCGTTCCCGCCGCGGGCCCGAATCGATCAACTCCGGTTGGACCACGCGCTGGCGCTTGGCTACAGGCCGCGGCCGTGATTCCGCCGCGGCAGCCTCGGCCGGCTCCTCCTCGGCCGCCTTCTCGTCGCTCTTGCTCGTACTCACCGGCTGGCTTCCCTTCGACCCATCCCGGTAGATGGCCAGCGCCTTCAGCCCCAGTCTCCAGCCTTCGATGTAGGCGTTCATGATGTCTTCCACGGTGGAGTTGTTGGGCATATTGACCGTCTTGGAGATGGCACCGGAGATGAAGGGCTGTACGGCAGCCATCATCTTCAGGTGCGCGGAGTAGTGGATGGACCTGCCTCCACCGGGGGGAGGGAACGCGCAATCGAAGACGGGAAGGTGTTCTTCTTTAAGGCCGGGCGCGGAATCGATCCGTTCGTTTTGTTCCAGATAGGCGACGATCTCCTCGATCGTGGAGTCGTCATAGCCCAGTTTCTTCAGGGCCATGGGCACGGTTCGGTTCGGGATGCGGAGCAGCCCGCCGCCGGCGAGCAGCTTGTACTTGATGAGCGCGATATCCGGTTCGATGCCGGTGGTGTCGCAGTCCATCATGAAGCTGATCGTGCCGGTAGGGGCGACGACAGTAGCCTGGGCGTTCCGGTACCCGTAGCGGCTACCGAGCTCAATGCAGCGGTCCCAGATTTGCTCCGCCGCGGTCCGCAGGTACTCCGGACAGCTCGGATGGATGGCGTCGACGGCCTGGCGGTGCATCCGCATCACCCGCATCATCGGCTCGCGGTTCCGTTCAAACTCCTCAAACGGCCCAAGGTGCCCGGCGATCTCTGCGGACGTCAGGTAGGCCTGACCGGTCATGATCGCGCTGATCGCACCGGCGAGGGCACGTCCCTGGTCGGAGTCGTAGGGCAAGCCGAGCGACATCAGCAGAGCGCCGAGGTTGGAGAAGCCGAGGCCGAGCTGACGGAAGCGGTGCGCGTTGATCGCGATCTTCGCCGTGGGATAGCTGGCGTTGTCGACGATGATCTCCTGGGCGAGGATGAAGATCCGCACCGCGTTGCGGAACGCCTCCACGTCGAAGGTACCGTCGGGCCTGCGGAACTTCATCAGGTTCAGGCTGCTCAGGTTGCACGCGCTGTCATCCACGTGCATGTACTCGCTGCATGGGTTCGAGGAATTGATCGGGCCGCTGTTCGGACAGGTGTGCCACCTCTGGATCGTGTCCTCGTACTGAACGCCCGGGTCCCCACAGACCCAGGTGCCCCAGGCGATCTTGCGCATCAGATCGCGAGCTCGGAAAGTCTCCACCACTTCGCCGGTGGTGACGGCCCGAGTCTGCCATTCGCGATCGTGGATGACCGCTTCCATGAACTCGTCGGTGACACGAACCGAAAGGTTCGCGTTTTGGAAGAAGATGGAGCTGTACGCTTCGCCGTTGAAGTCGGCGCTGTAGCCGCACTTGATCAGGCACCGGGCCTTCTGTTCCTCCTTAGCCTTGCATTCGATGAACTCCACGATGTCCGGGTGCCAGACACGGAGCGTCTGCATCTTCGCAGCGCGCCGTGTCTTGCCCCCCGATTTGACCACCGACGCAATGGCGTCGTAGACCTTCATGAACGAGACCGGACCGCTCGGTCGGCCGCCTCCGGAGAGCTTTTCCTTGCTGGAGCGGAGCGAACTCAGGTCCGTGCCGGTGCCGGAACCGTACTTGAACAGCATCGCCTCGCTCCGTGCCAGCTCCATGATCGATTCCATGTTGTCCTCGACCGACTGGATGAAGCAGGCCGAGCACTGGGGGTATTCGTAAGGGGTCTCCACACGCACCGCCGTGCGGGTTTCGGGGTCCCAGCGGAAATTCGACCCCCTGCCGGTGATGCCGTACTGGTGGAACAACCCGACGTTGAACCAGACGGGCGAGTTAAACGCGCCGTACTGGTGCAGGCAGAGCCAGGTGAGTTCGGCGTAGAAACGCTCCGCGTCCTCGGGGGTGGCGAAATAGCCCCCTTTCAAGCCCCAGTCCGCGATCGTCCTGGTCACACGGTGGATGAGTTGGCGAACGCTACGCTCGCGTTGGGGAGTGCCCGGTTCGCCGTAGAAGTACTTGTTGGCCACCACGTTCGTGGCCAGTTGGCTCCAGAAGCGGGGAACTTCGCAGTCCTTCTGTTCGAAGATCACGTTGCCCTGGTCGTCGCGGATCACCGCGGTCCGCGTCTCCCACTCGACTTCGTCGAAGGGATGGACACCCTCTTTGGAGAAGTACCGCGGGATTCGCAACCCTTTCTGCGGGCTTTCGACGGCATCAAGCGCCCACCGTAGCCGCTCCGTCCGTTCACTGGCCACCGCACCGTTGTTGCCCGTGCGTTCCGTCTGCTTGCTCATGATCGATCCCCCAGCAATGGCTCCATACGTGTTCCGCATGCAATCCTACCACGCTGTCCAGCACAGCCGCTCGATCGAGGCCGGCCCGGCAACCCCAATATCTTGGGGTGGCGTGTGCTGACAACCCCAATATATTGGGGATCCCTGATCGGTTGTCAAGCCCATTTTCTGATTCCGCCGGTCCTCGGCCAGGGACCAGACCGGCCGGAAGGCTGCCAAGGCCGTCTGCGTCGGCAGTTTCAAGAAGGGCCGGGATCAGGGACGGAATGGCCAAGATCGACGAACAGGGGGCTTGACAGCTTGCCTTTCGTGCAGGAAAATCGCACAGAACCCGTGATATTGCCGGTTTGGGCCGGTTTTTGTCGCGAGTGCGGGGCGTCGGCGATCGGTCAGCCGGCTACACGGGCCGCAGTGGTTGCCTCGGCGTCTCACATAGTTGCACCAGGAAAGGAAAGGAGGTCGGACCATGGCGAAGAAGAAGCAGGGTAAGTCGAATCGCGAATCGCTGGTGGTGGGATCGAAGGTTCGCGCCTACATCGGCGAGCAAGGGATGCGGATGGACGGTCAGTTGCTGGAGGCATTGAACAACAAGGTCTACGAGATTCTCGACGCTGCGATTGAGCGGTGCAAGCAGAACGGACGTGCGACCGTTCGACCGCACGACCTCTAACCGTTCGCGCAACAGCGCTTCTCAGCCTAGCCCGCCGACGCCCCCGCACTCGCTTCCTTCTCGACGCTGCTCTCGTAAAGTCCCCCTGCGCAGTGCGTCTCCGCTGTCTGCCCCCAACCACCCGTTTTGGTGCCCGGACGCCACTTCCCCGCTTTTCCGCCTCAAAACGACATCCCGCACCTCTCCGGTCGGAACCCGCTTGCACGCCGCTTGACGCGAGAGCCAGATGAGCACGACCGCGTCCGATCGAACTGTGCCTCTCGATGAATAAGGGGGCACAGGGAGCGAGGGGGCAAGTCTTGCCCCAGGTTCCAGTTCGCCGCGCCGATTGCCGGAGCTCCCCGCAGCCGGGACCTATGGCTGTCTTGTTACGCCGTTATGGGGGAATGCTCGCACCTCGTGCGCTGACCTGCTTCGCACAGGGGGCATTGCCCTAAATCGGAGAGCGTGGTGGATTAGCCCCCAGGAGTAGGGGGCGAGCTCGTGCGTTCGGGGGCAGTCCCGCAAGAGGAGGTCGCATGAGGGGGAAACGTCTGAGGGACCCGATGACCCGGCGGCCGGCGTAGAACCGGTCCTCTCAGGGAAGGATGCGACGTGCAACGGAGAGTCCGGGGAGCGGCTGACGTACTCTGGGATGGACCGAGGGGACCCGCCCCGGCGTGGGATGACCGGTTCGGCGGGGATCGCAAGGCCCATTGCGCCTCCAGATGCCCAGCCGCAAAGGCCGCTCGCAAACGCCGATTGCCGTTCCGCACACGCGACGGCAACGGAAACGACGTTTGACGGCGAACAACGGCGCATAAGCGGCGTCGGTTGCGGACGCTCCGGAGCAACCCTCAGCTTTCCGATTGCGCCCGTTCCTCGCCGCCCTCGGGTGGAGCGGGTTCGGACGGCGTCTCGGACGGGGCAGAAGCCTCAGTCGACGGTTCTTGCGGTGGCGGCGATCCGGCTTCCGGTGCGACGGTTGATGTCGTTTCCGGTTGCTCGGCTGCCGCTTCGGGTTGCGGTGCTGCAGTCTCCACGGCCCCCACCGTCACGGGGCCGGCGATCACCGTGCCACCGATTTCGATCCTCTCGATCAGTACCCGGGTGGCACGCTGCCGATGTCCCTTGCGCCTCCGGTAGTTCTTGCGCCGCTTGAACTTCTCCACGTAGATCTTCGGCCCCTTCACGTGGTCGATGACGCGAGCCACAACGCGGGCGTCTTCGAGGAGGGGCTGGCCCACATGAAAGGCGTCGCTCGTCCGGCACGCCAGAACCCGGTCGAAGACGAGCTCGTCGCCCGGGGACACTGTTTCGCGATAGTCCACATCCAGCTTCAAGCCGACCTCAACCCAGTACTGGCGGCTACCATCTTCAATCACTGCGTACATCTTTCGCTCCGCGATTGCCTCTGCCGATTGTGCGCACCGGAACCGTTCCTGCCAGGTTTAGGGTGTGGAATTATCGCGAGCGAGCCGGTGCGTTTCAAGCTGGGGCATTCGAGGCGGCTTGCAGCCCTCTGCCACCCCGCCGGGTGGGGAGAGGCACGGAAGAGGGGCGGGGCTATGGTCGGGCGTGCGGCCGGAGTTTTCCTACTGCTTTTCCGATGCGCCGCGAACCAGTCCGGAGAGGATCGTCTCCAGTTCTACCAGTCCCTGATCGGGCGCCGCGGCCCAGAAGCCCGCGTGATAGTGCCTGACCAGGCCGTTCTTGTCGATCACCACGTAGAGGGGCAGTTTGGCCCGCACCCGACGTGGGTCGCCGAAGCGGTCAATCACGCCGAGATCGTCGATGAGCACCGGGTAGCTGAGGTTCATGAACCGGGTAAACTGCCGGATCCGCCGGATCGCTCGTGGGCGACGGGTCGCATCCAGCAAATCGTCCTGGGTGGCGATGCCAAGGACGACGACTCCTTTGTTCCGGAAGCGGCGAACGATGTAATCCAGGTAGCCCACCTCACCATAAGGTGCCTCGAGCACTTCGTCGCCATACGACCAGAAGTGGAGCACGACGATGCGACCACGTAGGTCGCGGAGGCGCACGGTGCGGCCGCGGAGTTCGCGCAGCTCGAAGTCGGCTGCCTCCTCGCCCACTACCTCTCCGGCGAGCTTTTCCACGGCGGCCTGGGCGTTCAGATGCTGGGTGAGTTCCTCGACGGCCTGTTCCGCAACGCTCTGCAGGAAGCGGTCGCCCGTTGCCTGGGCTTTGTCGGCGATGTTCTTCACCGCTGCGAGCTTCTGGGGGGTCGCGGGGCGCGCGGTCGGACGGGCCAGCTCTTCCGGTTCCTCACCGCGGACATTCTCGAGCCCCTCCACCACCTCACGGAGGTGAGCGAGCTGGGCCGCATCGAGCTGTTCGACGTGCTCGAGGGTGCAGGTGAGCTGATAGGGGACGCCCTGGCCCATGGTCAGGCGGCGCAGGAAACGATGGACAAAACCGGTTTGAGGATGCACCCAGAGCAACTCGCGCACGGCCAGGTTCGTCTTGCCCTCGATGCGCAGCAACCGCTTGCCGGCGATCGTCTCCAGCCCGGTCTGGCTGTACTCCAGCCCGAACTGACGGAACGTCGTGTCCTGATTCTGGAGCAGATCCGGGGGGAGGACTGGGAATCGGAGGGGGATCCGATGCGTTGTCGTCTGATGTTGGCCCAGGATGGCGGGGCCGAAACGGTCGGGGGGAATCAACAGGTCGGGGTTCACCCAGCACCTCCCGAACCGTTGCTCCCAGCTCCAACGAGGCTCGCCGAGTTCGTCCTCTACCAGCCAGAGGATTTCGTAGCCTGCGTCCGAGGCGCCCCGGAGGACGGTGAACTGGCACCGGAATCGCTTCACCACGGGGCCGGTACGGTCGCCCACCACGGGACGGAGCTCACCTTCTACGGTGAGCTGCACGCCGGGCTGCAGGGGGGCCGAAGCGGCTACCCAGACGGTCGTGTGCAGGACCAACGCGGCTAGAGCAATGGGGGACATTTCGCAGCTCCGCAACCGGATTCGTTGAGCCAGACCGTAGTTCAGAGGCTGCGGTCAGACCAGGAGGGCCAGCCGCACCCGGACAGTTAAGTGTACCGGAGGCGAGCGAAGCGCCGCTTACATGTTAACGATGTCGCGGACTGCTTCCCCTCGCAGCGCACGCAGGCAGTGGAGAGCCCCCTTCGTCCGCATCTCCCGAAAAGCCTCCTCTGAATAGAACGCTGAATGGGGGTTGATGATCAGCCGGTGGTGCGCCGGGTGGGACGGATCGCGCCAGGCTCGGACCAGCGGGTGGTCGTCCGGGGGAGGCTCCTTGTCGAGCACGTCGATGGCGGCGCCGGCAAGATGGCCGCTCTCCAGAGCTTCCAGCAGCGCTTCCGGGTCGACAATTGCCCCCCGCGCCGTGTTCACCAGGAAGCTCCCTTCCGGCATCGTTCGCAGGGCCTTTCGGTCGATCATGCCCCGGGTCTCGTCGGTGGCGGGGCAGTGCAACGTGACCACGTACGACGAACGGAGCAATTCTTCCAGAGTCTCGGCGCGGCGGATGCCGAGAGCCTTGTCGTAGCCACTCGGTTTGTAGGGGTCGTAGAAGAGAACGTCCATGCCCGAGGCGAGTGCTCGCCGCGCCACGGCCGTCCCAATCCTCCCCAGGCCGACGATCCCAATCGTTCGTCCTCGGAGCCGGTGCAGGGGGACAACCACGCGGTGGTCCCACGAAGAGCCCCCTGCGCGAAGAGACGAGTTGGCCAGGCTGATGCCGCGGGTCAGCGATAGGATCATCCCAAACGCCGAATCCGCTACCTCTTCTGTCCCATAGTCCGGGACGTTGGCCACAGGGATCCCACGCTCAGCAGCACGGCGAACGTCCACGTTGTCATAGCCCGCGCCACAACGCACGATGATCCGGCACTTGCGAAGGCGGTCGATCGTCCCGGCGGTGAGGACGATGTAGTGGTAGACAAGCAGCGCGTCTGCTTCCTCGATTCGGCCGACAAGTTCCTCTTCGGAACGAGCCCCCAGTGCCTCGACCGTGGCTACTGACCCAAGAACAGAACGCTCTGGTTCCAGGTCATCCGACAGATAGTCCGTGACGACGACCTTTGCCTTCCTACCTTCTGTGTGCTGCGCCATGGCTGTGTCCTACCTGGTAGGCGGTGGAAGCGCGCGGAGTGAGGACGCGCAGCGACAGCCAGACGTTACATGCTACGGCCAGCCGTTCGAGTTCCGCACGGACGTTTGCATCCTGCCGCCGGGTGCATGGTATGGCGAGTTTGTCGCTCTGCGCGGCGCAGCGGGCGCGTTGTGGCAACGAACACCTGCGGGGGGAGTGATCCGGGTGGGCACGGCTGGCTCCGGTGCTTCGCAACGTAGCTCGCCGCCGGCCGACTCGGCGGAGGGCGCGGGCCGCTCGCCGGACAGGCCGCCGCCGGGGCTAGACGCGGCTCCGCATCGCTGGCACTTTGGTGGACAACGGGTTAGGATGAAGTGAGGAGGCATCTCGGGAGCAGAGACCGAGCGCGAGTTAGCCGGATGAGCACCACGACCAGAAATTCGCTCACCTATGCCGATTACATCGCCGCCTGCGTACGCCACGTGGCCAACAAGCTACGCGGCGAAGATTTAGCCGTGGCGATCCTACAGCTCCTATCCGGTGTGCTGATCTACCTCGTTGTCGCTATCGCTCTGGACCACGCTCTGGCACTGAGCTGGCAGGTCCGCACGGTGCTGCTCCTCCTGGCGGTCGGTGTTGCGACGTGGCACGTGGTTCGGCACATCGCGATCCCTCTGGTGCGGCGCGTGAACGAGTGGTACGTGGCGCGGACGATCGACCGCGTCGCTCCGGAACTGGCCGACGGCATGACGACGGTGCTCGAACTGGAGCGAGGCGGCGATGACCCGAGGGTCTTTCTGGCCCGACCGATCGTCGAGGATCGCGTGGTGCGGATTCTGGCCAGGACGGACGTGACGGAACGCATCGGTTCCGACCAGTTGCTTCGCGCCTGGTACCTGCTGGCTGCGAGCGTTGTGCTCGTTTGCGTGGGCGTTTTGATCAACAGCCTGTTCGCCCAGCGTTCGCTCATGTCCTCGCTGGCTCGGGTTCTGGTGCCGTGGGCCGATGTGGCCTACCCGACGCGTACGCGGATCGTGGACGTGCGGCCCGGGGATGATCCTGAATTGAGCAAGGCGGTGGCGGGTAGCGACGTCCAGGTGTCG
>JALSID010000196.1 GCA_026981825.1 Planctomycetota bacterium | reverse complement strand
GATTGCGGGTGAAGTTCGTCCGGCCGATCACCCAGGCCCGGCTTGCCCTGACATACCGGGTCCGTGCTCCCTCGGCAACGGCTCTCGACGAGCCCCTCGTGGTTCCCCTGCCCAAGTTACTCGGCGTGAAGCCGCGGATTGCGCACCTTTTCGTGGGGGCCACCGACCTGAGCGTCTGGCTGGACGAGACCACGCAACAGGCCGCGGGAGCGACAGACGCGACTCTCGCCGCGACCGAGGCGTCCCGTCTGGCGAGCCTGCAGGAGCTCCTGAACGCAACGGTGCGCCTGGTGCGTGCCTACGGACTCAGCCAGGAAATCCCGTCGGTGCTAAAACTGCGCCGCGCCCGCCCATCGGTTCCTTACTACGCCGAAGCGCAGGTCCGAGTGGAGATCAACCCGGAATTCGCTGTTGTCCAGCAGACCCTTTCGGTAACACCGCCGCGGCTCCTGAACGCGGGGGTGACCGTGCGTCTACCGGGCTCGCTGGTCGGGCGAGTCGTCTGGCCCACCGGCTGGGAAGTGCGGCAAACAGACGACACAGAGTTTCGGCTCTCCCCTGCAGGGGGCCGGCCGGCCACGGGCACCCTTCCGCTCGCCTGGCAGATGGAGATCGAACGGTCCGCGGAGTCGTTCACCATCCCGCTGGTGAACTACAGCCACTTCGAAGTCGCCTGGACACGGGTGCAGGTGGTCAGTCCACCGCATCTGAGGGTGCAGGTATCGGGCCTCGTCGCTCCCGAACCGACATCGGCGGAAAACAACACAAGCGAGACATGGGTATCCGCCGGTCTGCCGGACGCGGTGACCTGCCGGCTCCGGCGGGTCCCGGTGGTGTCGCCGCCGGTCTGTGTGGTCCGGGCCAGTCAGATCGCCGTCCGCTTCTCGCAAGGCAGACTGGTCTGGGACTGCCGCTGGCTGCTCACAAGCTTGCGAGCGACGAGTCTCGAGATCGATCTACCGCCCGACGCCAGCCTCCTGCAGGTCAGCCTCGATGGCACAGATGTCACCGGGGATGCCCGACTTGCTGCGGATGGCGTGGCTGAGGTTCCCCTGGGCACGGTGGCACCGGCAGCCGCGTATGAGTTCCACGTACTGGCCGAACAGCCCTGGGACCGAAACGTCGGACTGTGGGGGAGATTGCACTTCCGGTCGCCGGCCATTCGCGGTGCCACACGCGGCGGCGATGTGCTCTGGATCTTGTTTCCACCCCCCGACCAGGAACTCCTCCTGCTGCCTGCCACGGCCAGTTATGCGGACCTGCAACTCGCCCACGCATTGGCTCAGTTCGGCTTGCGCGCCCGCGACCCGCTCGTCGAATGGCAGGAACGCTGGCAGGCACTGAGCCCGGGGCCGTCGCGGGAGAATCCGACCGTGCTCGAAGACGCGATCATCTTCCACGGCCCCTCGGCATCCTGGACGCTGAGTATCAGCTTCGTCCGTCTCCCCTTCCTCGAAGCATTGATCTGGGTGCTGGGGCTGTCCTCTGCCTGGCTCGTCCTGATCAGCGGACGGACCGTCCGCTCGTTCGTCATCTGGAGCGTAGCGTGTCTGGTATTGGCGTCGTTCGCGTGGGACGCGGTCACAACGGCGTGGCTCGCGTATCGTGGCCTCCCGGGGCTTATCGGGGGAATCGTCCTCGGTATGGCCCACCGGATCGCCCGACGTGCTTTGCGTCGGAGTGAGTTTGTACACGCTCCCCCGGACACCGCAACACGGGCGAGGACACCAGAGCGTGAACCGATCACGGTCGAGCCCACATAGTTCCCCAGCGTGGGGTCTCGTTCGCAGCCTGTCCTGCCGGCTCTCTGTCTGGGCCAGGCGCGTCCTCCCGTTCTCGCTTGTAGTCGTGCTCCTGGAGCCGAAGCTGGTGGCGCAAACGGAACCGAACCCCCCGGCGATCGACGATCCGCCGCTGCTTCTGGTCGAGCTGGAAGCGGACCAGGTCGCCACGGTTGAACAGAAGCTCGGCCCGCTGCGACCGTTCCCAATCTCGACGGCACGCGGGCTGCTTGAACGCTGGTCGTGGCTGCTCAGCCCGGCGCGGTGCGACCGCGTCCAGTTCGAGGTAGAAGGAATTGAACAGGGCGTCGTGCGGGGAACGACCCAGGCATCCTTCTGGCTCGAGAACGACGTGGGTTGCATCGTGGTGCCGATTGCTCCGGGCGGATGTCTTCACGACAGCCGGCTGGACGGGACCGCTGCTGTCCCCAAGGCCGTAACGCCCCGTTGGGCACTGTTCCAGGTCTCGGGCCGCGGACGACACCACCTCCAATTCTCCTGGCATCTGGTCGGCCGGGTCGTACATAACCACTGCCGCTTCAGTTGGCCCTGGCCCGGAATGGACAGCACCTGGCGTCTGCCCGCCAAACTACGCCCCGTTGGTCGAGGCAAAGCGGTCATCAACCGCCAAGGAGAACACTGGGTGGTCGGCCTGCCCCCCGGCAACCGGTCGCTGCTTGTAGAGTTAAACGGCGAGCAGGTGACCCCAGCTCGGCCCACATTCTTCGGCGTGCTTCGGGAAACCATCCGATATGCTTCCCCCCGTAACGGCCGGTTTGAACTTCGGCTCGAGCTGCACCGCCTCAAAACGGGAGCGGCGGCGGATGGGCTTCTGCTATTGAGACCAAACGAAGCTCTACTCGTTGAGGGGGCCGATGGCGGGCCGCTTCCCGTTCACCTCTCCAGCGATGGCAGCATCGAGCTGCTCATGCCGGAACAGCTCAGTCAAGCGGTAGTGACGCTGACCGGAACCGTTAAGGCGGACACTTCCCTGGCCCTGCCCCTTTTTCGACTGGACGGCCCTGTCCAGTGTGTTCGTCAATGCGATCTCGTTTTGCCCGAGTGGCTCGTGCCCC
>JALSID010000195.1 GCA_026981825.1 Planctomycetota bacterium | reverse complement strand
CAGTCCTCCTGCCCAACACCACCATCAACGATGCGCCCGAACGGTGGACCCCGCGCAGCATCCAGAAAGCGTGGGACGAGTTCTCCCGCCACTTTCCCGCCGGCGACACAATAGCCATCGCGTTCGTTTTCGAACGACCCCCCGTCGAGCAGGATGCCGTCTTCCTTCGCGATGTGGCAGCAAAACTGCGCGTTTTGCCCCACGTGCGAGACGTCTACGACCTCACTCTGGTAGCCGACCAGGTCGAGCTGGTGCCGATCACACGAATCTTGAACTCGCCCCCCGGAGATCACCGGTTTGCTCTGTACGAAGGCGCCCTGTTCGATCGACAGCGCCGCACCATCATGACCTACGTCGAACTGAAGCCTCTGCATGGACCGGGGCGGGACGAGGCACGGCGCACCACGGTGCAGGCTATCCGTGAGATCGTGGGCCACCAGGTACCGGAAGGAATCAGAGCACACATCGTGGGGGGTATCGTTATCCAGTACCACCTGGAAGAAATGGCCCGCAAGGTTCTTGCAACCACGCTACCGCTCGCAAGCCTCTTAATGCTCGGCACGATCTACCTTGTCTTCCGCTCCTGGCAAGCCGTGTTGCTTTGCATCGTTTCATCGGCTGCCAGTCTGGCGGGGCTGCTCGTGATCGTACACCTGTGCGACTGGCACGTAGACGTGGTGACCATGGCCGCACCGGCGTTGATGGTCGTCCTCTGCCTGGTCACCTGTGTGCACATCAGCCACCACGGCCCGGCTCTTGCAAACCTACCCCAAGATCAGCGTATAACGCGAACGGCAAACCTCGTCGTCCTGCCATGCCTGGGTGCCGCGGTCACAACCGCCGCCGGGTTCGCGATGCTGCTATTCAACGAGCTGGAACCCATTCGGGAGCTTGGTGCTCAGCTTGCCGTCGGTGCGTTTCTCGCCGTACTCGCCTGCTTTGCGGCCTGGACCTGGATTCCCGTGCGCGACGGAGCTGCCGCCCGCGCACTTACCCCCCGCTTCTTCCGAAAACACGTGATCGCGGTGACTCGAACCGCGGGAACCTGGGTGACAGGATTTGCCGTCCTGTTCGCGATTCTGGTGATGGGAATCTTTCGGATCAACGTCAGCACCGACCCGTTCAGTTTCGTGCATCCGCACGACCCGATAGCGGTTGCTCTGCGACACCTGGACGAAGCGGGATTTGGCGCCTACACGCTGGAGATCTGCCTCGTCCCCCGAGATGGCAGGCGGGATCCAGAGGACCTCGTTGCCGTCCGCCAGTTCGTCGATGCCCTCGAGCATCCGCAAATCGTCAAGCGCGTCTCCAGCCTGGACTTCTCGATCGCCGCCGGTCCCCCCTCGTTGCGGAACCTAAGGCGCTTCCACGCGTTCCAGTCTGTGTTCAGCGGGTGGCTGGTGGACCGAACAGACGAGGGAGCCGTACGAGTTACGCTCATGTGTCGTGCGGATGAAGACGGATTTCAAGATCTTGTCACCTACGTGGCAAACCGCCTGCCGCGTGATCGGTTCCGCTGCGTTCTGGCCGGGAACGTGGCCCAGATCGCCGCCCTAGCAAACGGCCTCATCCTCGGCCTAGCACGGGGGCTGTTCACGGCCGCCCTCGTCATTGGGGTGCTTTGTCTCGTGCTGTTCCGCTCCTTACGGCTGGGCATCGCCGCATTCCCCCCCAATGTCTTCCCGGTCGTCCTTGCACTTGGGTTAATGGGCTGGTTCGGCATCCCTCTCGACTCGGGCACGGCCATGGTGGCCACCATTGCGTTGGGCATCGCCTTGAGCGACACGATCCACCTGCTGACGCACTACCAGTACCGACGGATACAGGGGGAATCATCGGCCCTCGCCCGTCGCGATGCCGTTCTTGCAACCGGTCGCGCTGTGGTGGTGACCTCGGCCGTCCTCACCACCGGGTTCTTGATTTTTCTGACGTCCCCCTTTAAACCTCTCTACCACTTCGGTGTACTGGCCAGCGTGGCGATGGTGGGGGCCCTGGCCGGCGATCTCATCCTGCTCGTAGATTTGATCGACTTTGTGGACGGACGCGGTCTGGTGGCACGCCTCCTGCGCCGGTACTCTTCGCTGCGTCACCAACCTGCCGGCGCCATCCGCAACGCGTCGGACAGCAGGAACGCGGCCTCCACGATAGAGACAACTCGTCGAGCCTCCTCCTGACACACGCAACATCTTTCTCATGAGCACTACCGACGCGGCGCGCGCTGCTTGCCCTACCGTCCCCATCGCGCGTCCAAAGCAAGAACCGTAGGCAATGAGCGCGATTGCAACACACGCCAGACCAGGAGGCTCGGGCCGCTCCCAGGAAAGCGCCCTATCCGCCCAGGCGGTCTCGGCGGACAATGACAAAGCGATGACGCGCGCTCGGTGGACGGCGGGTGCAGAGCTTCGTGCTGACCGGAGAACTACACCGGTGACCACCAAAGCGATGAAGTTCGGGCTTGAAAGGTTCGTAGAAAACCCATCGGAGTTCGTCGGCCGATCGGAACGATGTGCGCTCCTCTGCAACCAGGCAAGCGTTACGCACGAACTCCAACACGCAGCCAAGCTTCTCCAGGATAAGCTCGGCTCCAGGCTGGTCCGGCTGTTCTCACCTCAACACGGCTTTTTCGGGGAAAAACAGGACAACATGGTCATCTCCGACGATACGTGCGATCCGCTCACCGGCCTGCCGGTTGTTAGCCTCTACGGGCAAACGCTCGAACCCCCCGAAGTAGCTCTCGCCGACATCGACGTGCTGATCGTCGACCTCCTCGACGCAGGAACCCGAGTGTACACGTTCATCACCACCGTGATCGGCTGCCTCCGCGTCGCTTCTCACACGAACACCCGTGTGCTGATTCTGGATCGGCCA
>JALSID010000194.1 GCA_026981825.1 Planctomycetota bacterium | reverse complement strand
CGCCGTGACGGGTACGGCCTGGACTGACCAGCGCCGGCGTGCAGGGGGTAGTGCCCCCGCCTGCGGAAGTCCGCTACGCTCTCTCAGGCCCTGAGGCGGCGTTGCGCCACGCTCCGGGGGGGGCGCAGAGCCCACCAAGGGGGCAAATGCCCTGGAAGGGCGGCCAGTGTCCGGTCAGGCCCCACGGATCAGCGCGCCCGTTTCTTGAGTCGTATCCAGTTCTCGACCTTGCTCGTCAGCACATCGAGAGGAACGGCGCCGCTGCCGAGCACGACGTCGTGGAACTCTCGCACATCGAAAGCGTCACCCAGTTCCTGCTCCGCGCGCCGCCGCAATTCCTTGATACGGAGCTCACCGATTTTGTAGGCCAGCGCCTGGCCGGGCCACGCGATGTAACGGTCCACCTCGTTTTCAATGTCCAGCTTCGTCTTGGCCGTGTTCTCCAGAAAGTACTCGATTGCTTGCTCCCGAGACCAACCGTAGTAATGGATGCCGGTGTCCACCACCAGTCGGACCGCCCGCCACATCTCGTAGGTCAACTGGCCGAACTTCGAGTAGGGATCCTTATAGAGCCCCAGCTCTTCTCCCAAGCTCTCCGCATACAGTGCCCAGCCCTCGACGAACGCCGTCACGCCCGTGTAACGGCGAAAAGCGGGCAGGTCTTTCAGCTCCATCGCAAGCGCGATTTGCAAGTGGTGGCCGGGAACGGCCTCGTGCACCGACAGCACTTCCACCTCGTACAACGGTCGAGTCTCGGGCTTGTAGAGGTTCACGAAGTACGTCCCGGCCCGGCTGCCATCGGCCGCCGGTTCGCGATAGTAGGCCGTTGTTGTGTCCGGCGCAACATGTTCCGGAATCGGCTCTACACCGTACGGCATGCGAGGAAGCCGTCCAAACAGGTGAACAAGCTCCGGGTCGATCCGTTTGCAGGTGGCCCGGTAGATCCGGAGAAGTTCCTTCGGATCCCTGGTGTAGAAGCGCGGGTTTGTTCGCAGAAAGGTGAGAAACTCGCGGAAAGTGCCCTGGAAACCCGTGCTCGCGATGACCTTCTCCATCTCGTGCCGGATCCGTTTCACCTCGTTTCGGCCGATCTCGTGGATCTGCTCCGGAGTCAACTCTGTCGTGGTGAACTTCCGAGCTAGGAAGCGATACATCTCTTTGCCGTTCGGAAGCTGCCAGATACCCGGCCGATCCAGGCAGGCCGGCAAATACTCGCCCTCGAAGAAGTCCAAGAACTTGCGGTAGCAGGGCACGATCCTGGAACGAATCAGGTGTCTGGCCTGCCGTCGCAAACTCTCAGCCTCGTCCGGATCCAGCTCCGCCAGCATCTCCCGGTAGGGACCATAGAACGGGCTCTTTTCCGGATCGTCCACGATCTGTCGTTTGATCTGGTCGGGAATGCGCTCCATGACAACGCGTGGGTGGACCAGCCCCCGTCGGATGCCTTCGCGGAGCAGCTCGATCGTCTGGTCCATGTAGAGCGGGAAGGTCTCCAGTCGCTTCAGCCAGGCTTCGTAGTCCGATCGCTTCTCAAAGCTCAACGCGTCCGCGATGGTGTCCACGTTCTGGATTCCCTCACGCTGGTTGAACGAGAGGAAATGCCAGCCGTATCGGTAGTCGCCCAGAGCGTTCTCGTACCAGCGTTCGAACATGCGGTAACTGATCTGGTCCTCTTCGTCCAACGCATTGATGTCCATTTCCCGGAGCCTGCGCAAGTACTCGGCCCGCTTCTCCGCACGTCGAGCGATCGCCTCCAGGCTGACGTCAGGCCAGCGGTCGTTGTAGCGATCGTCACCGAGGTAGGAGGCCCACAGCGGGTTCTCCCGGAGCTCCCATTCCCATGCTTCCTGGAACAGCTCGTGTAACCTGCTCTTCATGTCCGCACCTTGCTGAAACCTCTTGACGTCTGTCGCCAACACGTGAAGAGCGAGGGCGCACAGTACAGCGGTCGCTGAAAACCAGAGACGTACGCGCATCGTTCCTACCTTCTCGTCCGAGCTATCGATCTAGCGAACTAGCGAACCAGTTTGTCGGCGGCGACAAGCAGTGGCGCTGGCCACCTCGACGAAAACGACGGCTGCCGGTTGCGCCGTCTCTCACCGCGGGTGGACTGCTCTGTCAGGGGGTCTGCTTGCGGTCGCGGCCCACACGCCGAGCCTCTGCCTCCTCTTCGGGCGACCAGCGGAACGTGGGCGCCTTCGAGGGATCGTATCCCGCCAGGTGCTTCCGGTCCCGAGCGGGCCGTTCCCAAATCGGTCGGTACCGCCAGCGGATGCCGCGGAAGGTGCGGTCGATCAGCCCGAAAAGCTCCGGGTCATACTCAGCCAGCTTCTCACGAGTGTCGACGTGGTTGTGCTGCCGGTCATTAGAACGATTGGCGTCGAAGTAGCACTGAACCCCCTCGGCCCAGTACTCGCCCGGATTCGTCGCGGCGTACGTACCCTGCCACCGTTTTTTCCGCCTAGCGCCTCTGTACGCTGCGTTGAGCCGTTCTCCGAAACCGCGGTCGAGTCGCATAAGAGCCATCTGGTGGATCGTGTGTGCGAATTCGTGGATAAGGATATTCTCCCCCCGGTACGGGTCGCCTGGATAACCCAGCAGGTTCTCCTCGCCGCAGCTCACCACTGGACGGGCCCGGGTCGCGCCGAGACCGCGTGCGCGGCGGTTCCAGAACAGCCTGGGTTTCAGATCGCTGTGTTCCGGCACGTCCGTGGTTCGCTCGTTCCACGCCATCACGACACACCGAACACGGGCTTCGACCAGTGCCTGAAGTACGTCGGGGCGAGCATCCAGGATCCGACTGATGATCCACGCGGCTTCCTTCAGAGCAAACGGTGACACGCGAGCCGATCCCAGCACGGGGAAGTCACCCACGAAGACGCACTGCTTGTAGAAGGGGGCCAGGTTCCAAGTTTTGGGCGGCTGTACCAGTTCGTAGCCCCCTTCGTTTGCTGCGGCCTGCCACAAACAAATCCGCATCGGCACGAGCAACAGTGCAGTCGTGAGAGTCAGGGCGTCGAGCGCGGTTCTCATCTGGCCAACGGGCTCCGGCGCTATGGGGCTCCCAGGCATTGGGGCCAATGGCAACTTCTCCGGACAGCGATTGCCCATGTTAGCCGAACGCGACCTGTCCAACCCACCTGAGTACTCAGGCGGCCACCGGTCACCGGCCACGGTTAGCACAAAGTGGCAAGGGGGGCAAGATCACGTGGGCCATGATCTCGGTAACCTATCCTAGCTGGTCGAGAAGCTTCTAACCCACGGCCATGAAGGACAGGAGTCGGTGGCCCATGGTTCCGTACCTGTTGTCGGAAGAGGAGCTCCTGCGGGAGTGCGAGGTACACCGGTACCGTGCACGTGGTCCCGGTGGTCAGAAGCGAAACACCACTGACTCTGCCGTCCGAATTGTGCACCGGCCCACGGGGGTGTCGGCGACGGCCACGGAATCGCGGTCCCAACACGAAAATCGTCGTCGTGCGCTTCGCCGCCTCCGGGAAGCCCTGGCCCTCCACTGCCGCAGCCTATCGGACCTGGAAGATCGACTCAACGACCAGCGCGTCCGCCGGTTCTTGGACCAACCCGGGCGCGTGCGGATCCGGGAATCGAACGACCTATACCCCCTTCTGGTCGGTCTATGGCTCGATGCTCTGGAGGCGGCTCAGGGGCGAATCGCCGAGGCGGCCCACCTGCTCGGTTTGGCCAGTTCTTCAAAGTACGTTCGGTTCCTCGCGGACCATCCCCATCTGTGGACCGCGGCGAATGCGATCCGGCACCGTCACGGCCTGCCGCCGCTGAAGAAACCTTAGTTCTGCCGGGCTCCGGCCTCCGGGTGAGCCGTTGGATACCGTCTGTGACTCTGCCCCCTCGGCGTCTAATGCGGCTGAGGCCCGTCCCCCTGCCGATCCGCCTACCATCGATCTACCGAGCCGGCGACGGTGCGGGCGAGAGCGGGCGGACTCCGTTTCGCGTCGTCTGGCCTCTCGCGTTTCTGGACCACGAAGCCCGGTTGGGCCTGGCTCCGCGGCTTTCAGTACCCACAGCACGGTTATCCGAAGCCACGGAGGTGAGGGCGTTGCCGACCGTGCGCCCTGCATCCGGTGGGGGCAAGCGCACGAATGCCGCTCCCCTTTCCGCCCTTCGGTTAAGATGTAAAGAGTAGCCGCTGCTGATGCGACGTCGGTCCCACCAACTGCGGCGGCGTCCCTCCTGTGGAACCGGTTACGTTGGCCTAACTCCCTCGATCGGTAACCCTGCAAGATGCAACGCGCAGACCTGAGCAAACCCGGGCGGTGCAACTGGAATCTCGTAATCCCCCTGACGGTGACAGCTCTCGTCAGCTTCTTCCTATATACCCCCCTGACTGTCGCGTCAGGGAATGGGTGGGTGCTGATGCCTGTTCCCGGGACCTGGGAACAGCATGCTCCGGAGCGATTCGGAAGCTACGACGGGATTGCGTGGTACCGTTGCTACGTTCGTGTGCCGGACCGGTGGGTCAGCAGGAACCGCGACCTCTGGGTGCAATCGGTCACCATTACGGTCGAATACGTGGCCGACGCCTACGAAGTCTACGTTAACGGCAAGAAGGTGGGGGCAGGCGGCCGCATCGAACCGTTCGAGGCTGCGCCGGACGGGCTCCAGAGATTCAAGATTCCCCCGGGTGTGCTTCAGAAGGGGGTGTTCAACACGATCGCCATCCGAGTGTACAACGCAGAAGGTGAAGGGGGATTCAAGGGACGAGCCCCCGTGATTGCGGGCTATTTCCTCGAGTGCGTGTTGGCCGGGCCGTGGGAGTTTCGCACGGGCGACGATCCTGGCTGGGCAATTGGGCCACGCAAAGAGAGGCCGAAGTCGGCGGTATTCGAAAAGTTTCGCCCGGCGGTGTCCCCGCTGCAAATTCCCACCACGTGGATCCCTGGTCGACACCTACCGCCGGCCGAGTCCCTGCGGCGGATCCGCGTATCTTCCGACCTGGCCATCGACCAGCTTCTCACCGAACCGCTGATTGCCCAGCCTTTGTCGATCTCGTTCGACGAACGGGGCCGGCTCTGGCTGGTCGAGTACCGCCAGTATCCCTACCCGGCCGGGCTGAAGATGGTCAGTCGCGACCACTACTACCGGGCGGTCTACGATCGGGTGCCCGAGCCGCCTCCTTTCGGTCCACGGGGCGCCGATGTGATATCGATCCACTGGGACGCCAACGGCGATGGTAAGCTGGACCGGCACAGGAACTTCCTGAGCGGGCTGAACATCGCGACCAGTGTCGCCTTCGCCGATGGCGGCATTTGGGTGCTCAATCCCCCCTACCTGCTTTTCTACGCCGACAAGGATCACGACGACCGGCCCGATGGTCCCCCTGTGGTTCACCTGGAAGGATTCGGGCTTGAGGATACCCATTCGGTGACGAATAGCCTCACCTGGGGACCCGACGGATGGCTGTACGGTGCACACGGGAGCACGGTTTCGTCCCGTATCCGGGTGGTGCGGCGGCCCGCCACAAAGCCCTGGCAGCCGGAACCGCTCGAGAAGGGCACCTACATCGAAGGCCCTGCCATCTGGCGTTATCATCCCAAGACCGGGCGGTTCGAGATCTTCGCTGAAGGGGGTGGTAACGCGTTCGGCATTACGATCGATTCGAAAGGGCGCTTGTTCTCCGGCTACAACGGCGGCAGCACGCGCGGTTTCTACTACATCCAGGGGGCGTACTACGTGAAGGGAGCTACCGGAAAGTACGGTCCTCCGTCGAATCCGTACGCCTTCGGTCACCTGCCGGCCATGGAGACCCCGTCCGATGTGCCTCGGTTCAGTCACCATTTCATCCGGTACGAATCCACCGAACTGCCCCCTCGCTTTCGCGGGAACCTACTGGCTGTCGACCCCCTCCACAAACATGTCGTGCTGGCACGGATGGAACCGGTGGGAGCATCGTTTCGAACGGTGGACGTCGAGTTCCCGGTCGCCTCAGACGATATCGCGTTCCGCCCGGTGGAGATCGAATTGGGACCGGATGGAGCGGTCTACATCGCTGATTTTTGCGAGGAGTTCATCGCTCACGGCCAGCACTTCCAGGGGCAGATCGACAAGGCGACCGGTCGAGTGTATCGGCTGCGGAGCAAGAACCGGCCGCCTTATGTCCCCGTGGAGGATCTGGGCCGCGCTCCCACCGTACGCCTTCTGGAACTGCTGCGGCATCCGAACATCTGGTACCGGAGGACGGCGTTGCGAATCCTGGCCGAACGCGGTGACCGCACCGCTCTCGAGCCGCTCTACACCATGCTGCGGCAGGGTTCTGGCCAGGAGGCCCTGGAAGCGCTGTGGGGGCTGAACCTGCTCGGAGCGTTCGATGCCGCCCTTGCCAGGGAGACGCTGCACCACCGGGACCCGTTCGTTCGCCTCTGGACTGTCCGGTTGCTGGGGGATTCCAACAGATTGCCCCCCGAACTGGTTTCGGAAGTTGCCGGACTGGCTCGTCGGGAGAAACACCCCGAAGTACGAGCGCAACTGGCCGCAACGGCGAAACGCCTACCTGGCGAACAGTGCCTTGCAATCGTCCGAGAACTCCTACGCCACGACGATGGCGCGGACGATCCGTTCCTGCCGTGGCTCACCTACTGGGCGCTCGAAGCCAAAGCAACGAGCCACAGGGACGCAATCGTGGCGCTTTTCAAAGATCGCCGGGTTTGGAGCTACAGGCTTGTGCGTGAGTTCCTGCTGGAACACCTCATGCGGCGGTTCGCGCTGGCAGGAACCCGCGCCGATTTGCTCGCCTGCGCGCGACTCTTGCAGCTCGCCCCGGACCGTGAGTCCGCCCAGAAGCTCCTCGCCGGCTTCGAACTCGCCTTCCGAGGTCGAAGCCTAGCCGCTCTTCCCGAAGAGCTCGTTTCCGCGCTGGCCGAATCGGGCGGCGGCTCTCTGGCCCTCCAGGTCCGCATGGGCCGGCCCGAAGCGGTGGCCAAAGCCGTGGAACTGCTCAAGCAACCCCAGCCCGATCCGGAGCAGGCGGCCGTACTCGCCGAGGTTCTCGGCGAAATTCGCGCACGAGAGGCATTGCCTGTCCTGTTGCACCTTGTCCGATCCTCCCGTGAACCGAACGTGCTCTCTGCCGCCATCCTTGCTCTGCAGAACTACGCCGTTGACGAAGTAGCCGACGTGCTGATCGAGCGATATGCAGCCCTGCCGGACCAAACGAAGCCTGTCGCGCTCGGCGTGCTGGTCAGCCGTCCATCCTGGGCGCGCCAATTGCTCCGTGCTGTTGCGGGGGGCAAGGTGCCTCGTGCCGATATCCCCCTCGATGTCGTGCAACGGCTGTTGCTCATACCCGATGCCGAGGTGGCGTCGCTTGCCGAAAAGCTCTGGCCGGGCTCGGGCAACTACAGCAACGAACAGATCCAAAAAACCCTGCAACGGGTGATCAAAGCAGCGAACATGGAAGGGGGCAACCTCTACAAGGGACGGCATCTTTTCCTGAACATATGCGGCAAGTGCCATCTGCTCTTCGGCGAAGGCAGCAACGTGGGGCCGGATCTGACCACCTACGAGCGGCGCGACGTCCAGCGGCTGGCACTACAGATCGTCAACCCCAGTCTCGAAATTCGGGAAGGATTTGAACCCTACGCCATCCTCACAACGGACGGCCGCGTCCTGGTCGGCTTGCTCCGCGACCAAGATGAGCAGGTGGTGGTCCTGCGGACGGCGGAAGGCTCGGAGGTTACCGTCCCCCGTGACCAGATCGAGGAGCTAGTCCGCCAGCCGAAGTCAATCATGCCTGAGGGACTGCTGGATTCCCTCACCGACGAGCAAATCCGCGACCTGTTCTCCTACCTGAAGAGCGGGCAACCGGTTCGGGACTGATCTCAAGCATACGAGCGGACTTTTCCGGCGAGCGAGGGGCGCAGATTGCCGGGGCATCCGCTTGGACCAGCCGCCCAACCTGGGACTCGTCGGCCATGCGTTCGTCCCGAGCTCGGCGTAGCGCGCTCGTCGCGCAGTGTGCGCCAGGGGGGCCCGGCGGCACTTCCTGGTCAACGTCTCGAGTGATCTGCGTCGGTGAACGGAGGGAGGACGTATCCGTGCAGGCATGCACTTCTCGGACGGTGCCCGTGCTCGGCCAGCACGGGGCGGTTGCAGTGGGCGGCGGCGCCTGGGGAAAATGACAAAGTTGCCCGGCACGTGGGGCGGCTCGTTCGACGAAGGCCCCGCCGGTGCCGCTCCTTGAGCCACGGCGGACTCCGGGACCGTTTGGACATGCGAGAGCTTACCGTAGAGAACGCGCGTGAGTACCTGATCGAGCGCGGGTGGCTCGGGCCAGATGAGCACGCGACCATCGAGCCGCTCGGTTGGGGGGTGTCCAATGTCGTGCTGAAGGTAAGTTCGGAGCGTGGCAAGATCGTGCTGAAGCAGCCACATCGGCGGCTTCGCGTGCAGCAGCCCTGGTTCAGCCGGCTGGAACGCATTTTCCAGGAGGCGGCTGCGATGAGGATCATGGCCAGGGTGTTGCCCGCGGGAGCGGTTCCACGCATTGTTTTCGAGGATCGCGATAACTACGTGCTGGCGATGTCTTGCGCAGCCGAGCCCCACACGGTTTGGAAGAAGGAACTGCTGGAGGGGCGTGTGGACGAGGAGGTGGGGCGAACCGTAGCGACCCATCTGGCGCTACTGCATCGGGAAACCCTTTTGTCGCCCGAGGCGCGCGATGCGGTGGGCGACCGCACGATGTTCGTGGAGCTCCGTGTCGAGCCGTTCTACTGGCGGCTGAAGCCCCTTTATCCGGAGCTGGCCGGGGTGATTGACGCCACGACGGAAGCGCTGGAGCGTCACATCCTGACGTTCGTACACGCGGACTACAGTCCCAAGAACATGCTTATCCACGCTGCCGGGGTAACCTATGTTGACCACGAAACGGCCCATTTTGGCGATCCGGCGTTCGACGTCGGCTTCTTCCACAGCCACCTGGCTCTGAAGGCAGTGAAGGCATCCCCGGACCAGCGAGCGGCCTATCTTGACCTGCTGCGGACATGTTACGAGACCTATGTGAGCGAGCTACGCCGCGGCCGCCAGACAGCGACGGCGGCGCGAACGCAGCTTTACGAGACCCCCATCCGCGCACTTGCTCACTTTTGCCTGTGCTGCCTGGCCCGATTGGACGGGGCATCCCCCGTTGACTACCTGAATGAAGAGGACAAGCGCGACTTCGTGCGTATGGTGATGAAGGAGGCCCTTCTGGCCCGGCACAAGCCCGAGCTGCCCCGACTGTTCGAAACGCTCGCCGCCGCCCCCTGATGCACCTGCTGATTGGTCTGTCCAGTGGAAGGCGACGGGCACGTAAGCGGCTATTGCGCCGCTTTGCCGGCACCGTGGCCTCACCAGGCTGGGACATAGTCCACCGTTTCGCGGTCGCTGGTCAGGACGCCGCTAGGACCCGGGGGCGGGCAACCTGATCGCACGGGGCCCGTTCACGACCGCCCTGCGGTCGCCGCGTCTTTCCGCACCGCCGCGAGCTTGCTCGTTGCCCGCACGTCCGTGACACGGCGGCTCTGCACGCTGACCGTCAAAGCAAAGCTCGTTTCGAGGGGGCCTACCGACGGCAAGAAACGCCAGGGAGGGGGCCAAGGTACCCTACGCCGGTCGGGCGGCGGGCTGACATGGCCAACGGGCCGTGCGACCGACACAATACATTCCTGGGAGACGGGCGCTACTGCCATGCATCCTCGATCGAACGCGACCTGATTCGATGACCGCTGAAGAAGACACCCTGGCCACCGCGGAAGCTCCACCACGGTACTCGGAACTCATCGGCGAAGCCCGACAGGCGCTGGGTATTACGCTGTTCTGGCTGGCCCTGCCGGTGCTGGGCGAACAGTTCCTCACCTCGTGTGTGGGCCTGGTGGACACATTAATTGCCGGGCGGATCAGCCGAGCGGCGACGATCGCCGTTGGTCTGGCCAGCTACGTGAACTGGTTCGCGATGCTGCTCAGCCACTTCGTGACCGCGGGCACCCATGCGTTGGTGAGCCGTCACTGGGGGGCTGCAGAGCGACACGACGCCGAGGCAGTGGCGAACGAATCGATCCGTGTAGCGGCGCTGGCGGGCGTGTTGCTCGGCGGTGTGTTTTTTGCGATCGCACCGGCGTTTGCGCGAATTCAGGGGCTCGAGGGAGAAGCATACGCCGTGACGGTTCAGTACCTGCGGGTCACGGCGTTCGCGCAACCTTTTACCACGCTGTTCCTGGTTGCTGCCTACTCGCTCCGCGCCGTGGGCGATATGCGAACTCCGATGCTGGTCAGCGTGTTCGCGAACGTGGTGAACGCTTTGGTGAGCTGGTTCCTGACGTTCGGGATCGCCGGGGTGTTCGAGGGCATCGGCGTGAAGGGGATCGCGGTGGGCACCGTGGCAGCCCGAGTCTTGAGTGCGCTTGTTCTGCTGGGCATGATGGCCGGGGGGCTACTGTGTTTTCGTCTGCGAGGCTGGACTCACCCGCTGGAGCTGGGCATCATCCGGCGGGTTCTGCGGATCGGTGCTCCTGCTGCCGCGGAAGGCGTGATCATGTGGACCGGCCAACTGGTCTTCCTTGTTGTCATCGGTCATTTAGCCGGCGGCACTTTGGGGGAAGCGTACTACGCGGCGCACGTGGTGGGCATACGGATCGAATCGCTGACCTATCTGCCTGCTGTGGCGTGGGGGGCGGCAGGCGCGACGCTCGTCGGGCAGTTCCTGGGCGCTCGCATGCCCACCGAGGCTCGGCGTGCCGGGCACACGGCCGCCTTCCAAGGCGCGGTGCTCGGACTGATCTGCGGGTTGTGTTACTACATTTGGGCCGACGCTCTGTATGCGCTGATGCACCACGACCCGTTGGTACGCCGGGTAGGGGTGCCTGCTTTTCGCATGCTGGCCTTCTTCCAGCCGTTGCTGGTGATGGCTATCGTGTACGGGGGGTGCTTGCGTGGAGCGGGAGCAACGCGGTTGCAGCTCACCGTGACCTCGATTGGCATTGTTGCCGTTCGGCTGCCGCTCGCCGTCCTCGCCGGCATTCTGCTCCGGCGTGGCCTCATCGGCGCCTGGACGGGAATGTGCACCGATATCGCGGTTCGTGCGGGCCTGGGATACTGGTTGTTCCGCCGCGGGAAGTGGGCTGACCACATTCCTTAGGACCTGCCGATCGCCGGCGGGGATCCAGTGAAGCCATCGGTCTGCTCGCCGGCCGGGCCGTGGCCCAAGGAGCGTTCGCAGCGCAACGCTCTGTCGGTAACAAGCCGAAGGCGCTCGTGTGGGACCGGCGTCAGGGGCCGGTGGCCCAACGGCGCAAAAAAAGGAGCCAGGGTGACTTCGTAGTGCTGCCCGCCGTGCCACTCGTCACCCTGACTCCTCCGGGCGCGACTCACTCAACGCAGAGGGGCGAGGAAGGCAAACCCTGCGGCCAGTGCTTTTCGGTGGTGGGAATCGAGCCGGCCGCAAGCTGCCGACCTTAGCCGCCCGACGAAGATGCAACCTGCGTGCCAAGAGACCAGGGCACCTGTGGCGGCCGGCACCGAGCGCAATTCCTCTCTTTCTAAGCAGTTCTAAACCGTGCATTGCGGCCCCTCGGTGCGCCGCGATTCCCGCTGCTGGTAGAGCGTGGCGCGCGGCGCGCGGTTCCGGCACACTTGGGCGCTCTTTGCAAAGCATTCGCATCCGGAAGCCAACGGGATCGCTCACGGATGCGTATCAAAGGTGATGCCGTCCTGCAGAGCCAGGCATTCATACCAGTCATGAACGTTTGGGTCGGACAATCCGCAGAGTTGTCCTGGCCGTGGCGTGTCGATCGCCGCGGCGCGACCGTTCTGCGCTCACCAGCTCCAGGTAGCGGCTTCACCTGAACCCCGTCGGCTTAAGGACGGCGTGTCCGCCCCGGACAGTCTCGCCGGTGCGTGCTTCGGCTCATCCCGCAGAGTCGCTCGCGGTTGCCCTGTTCCTGATACACCCCCGAAGTTATCCCGACGGTTCTGGATGCCTGGAGCTAGCTATGAAGTTCCCACAGCTTATTCTGTCGGTCGTACTGGCATCGGGCGTTGGTATACCCGCCTTCGGTTCAGACACTCCGCCCCCCCCTTCCAAACGGACCTTCGTACTGACCTACGAAGCCGGTGTACGCGGCTTGAAGAGGGGGGAACAGATTCAGCTCTGGTTGCCCATATGGGTCGTGAGCCCCTACCAGCGGCTGCACAAGCTCGAGGTCCGAGCAGACGGAGCGGACGTGTTTGTGGAGCCGAAGTACGGGAACCGCGTCTTGCTCGTTCGAACGGTGGCATCCGGGGCGACCGAACAGACGATCGCCACGGTTCGTCTCACCGTTACACGTCAGGAGGTGCGGGCGCCAATTACCCCGTTGGGTGAGTACGCCCCCTCGCTGCGCCGCTATGCCAATGTCGCCCCCACTCCGCTGAGTCCAAAGGAACGCGCCTTGTTCCTGGGACCGAATGCTCGCGTCCCGGTCGGGGGACCGGCCGTTCGTCTGCTCGCCGGCCAGAAACTGGCGGCCGACCGCTTGCGACTGGCTCGGCAACTGTACGACACGGTGCTGAGCCACATGACGTACAGGAAGGAAGGAAAAGGCTGGGGCCAGGGTGACGTGGCGTGGGCCTGCCAGGCGGGCTACGGAAACTGCACGGACTTCCACAGTCTGTTTATCTCGCTGGCCCGCTACTACGGCATTCCCGCTCGCTTCGTGATCGGCTTTCCCCTACCGGCGGAACGAGGCACAGGAACGATCGGGGGATACCACTGTTGGGCGTACTTCTATGTGGAGAGAATCGGCTGGATTCCCGTGGACATCTCCGAAGCGGACAAGCATCCGGCCCTGGCAAGCTACTACTTCGGGAATCTCACCGAGAACCGGATTGCACTGAGCATGGGCCGAGACCTGGTCTTGGATCCCACTCAAGCTGGCGAGCCGTTGAACTACTTCATCTACCCGGTCGCGCGGATCGGGGGAAAACCCGCAGGGAAGGATCAAGTCTGGTGGCGTGTGTCGTACCGCGACCTGGAAGTGGAGAACTGAAACACTGGACAAGGGCCGGCGAGTAATGTCGTCGAGCCGGACGCGCGAACGCGTCCGGCGTGGAGTCTGCAGCCCCAAAGGCGCACAGGATAAGCCCGGCGGTGCCCCGGTCGGACCGCCGGGCTTTTGGTGCGCCCATTCGACCTACCCCGAACGGTGGCTGTTTGCCTCTTCGAGCCGTGCCTCTTTCAGCAGGGTCCCGAGGATGTCGGTGGTTGTGATGATGCCGACGAGCCGTGATTGCTTATCGGTGACCAGGATTCTGTGGATGTGCGCGTCGATCATCCGCCGGATCACTTCGTACAGCGGCTCATCTTCGCGCACGGTAACCAGGTCGCGGGTCATGTACTCTTCGACGGTCGCCTCGGGCGACTGGGCAAACTCCTGCTCGATCTCCTCCCATCTGGACCACTCCTCGGAACCGATTTCGTACGGCTCCGGCGTCCGGTAGTAGATGGATGGGGACTCCTCAGCTCCTTCCGCGCGGTTTTCCTCGTAGGCCAGGACATCGGACGTCGTGAAGACCCCCACGCAGATGCCCAGGTCGTTGACGACCGGAGCACCGGAGATCTGTTCTCGCAGGAGCAACCGCGCCGCCTCGCTGATCGGATCTTCCGGCCGCAGCACGACAAGGTCTCGGCTCATGATCTCACCGGCCTTCACCTGGTGCAGCCACTCTGCAACGTGCATCGGTTCTCCTCCAGTTGTTGGGTCACTGGAAACGTCCTTGCTAACTTCGTGCCGTTCAGGAGGCGGCGGGGACCGGTGCACGGCGGGCGTAGGGGGCGAAGTTTGCACTGGAGCTGTCTCACTGTGCGGATTTGGGCAACCGACGCTGTCCGGTGTGTGCGAAATCGGTACACTGAAGGATGGGCAGCGACGACTCACTCTCCGGGGACCTACATGGGGCGACGAAAAACACCGCCGGGGAAACAATGTAGCGGTCCAGCCGAGCTGGGCGACGAGGTGAGCACCCGACTCGCGTACTTCCGCCTGACGCCGTCTGATCTTGAAGCTCTCGAGGAGCTGGCACCTCTGTTCGACGCCTACCTCGATGAATTCGTGGATGACTTTTACGATCACCTTCAGAGGTTCCCACAGACCGCGCGTTTCTTGCGAACGCCCGGACTGATCGAGCATCTGAAGCAGTCGCAGAAGGCTTACTTCCGTTCCCTGTTCTCGCGGGAGGCAGGCGAGGAGGTCGTCCAGCACCGCAAGAAGATCGGGGACAAGCACGCTGAGGTTGGCCTGGATCCGGCCTGGTTTTTGGGTGCGTACGCGCTGTACCTGGACTTTTGCCTGGATCGTCTCGCGCAGGAGGGAAAGCTACCCGAAACGTTCGCTCACCCGTTGCGCACGCTCCTGAAGCGTATCCTCTTCGATATCAGCCTCACCCTGGATGCCTATTTCGCGCGCACCACCGATCAGCTTCGCTTCGCCCTGGACATGCTGCAAAAGTCGAACACGGAACTGAAGGACTTCGCCCGTCTCGTCGGGCACGACATGCGCACTCCTCTCGCAACGATCCTCGGCCTGTGCGACGAGACACTGGACGAGTACGGCGACGAACTGCCCAAGGGCGCGTGCGAGCTGATTGAGGAGGCGCGCGCCCAAACGCGTCGACTGGCACACCTTCTCCACGAACTCGTGAGCATCGGCACAGCAAGCGGTGACGTGTCGGCGAGGGAAAACGTTTCGCCGGAACGGATCATCGAGCAGGTGCTGGATCGCCTGCGGGGGATTATCGAGGAGAGAAACGTGGTCGTGCACATCGAGAAGCCCCTGCCCCGAGTGCGTACCCATCCAGGACGGCTACGGGAGATTTTCTACCAGGTGCTCTCGAACGCGGTGAAGTTCTCCCTGGGCAATCCACCCGAAGTGCGAATCCGCGCCACCGAGGGCGAGGATATGCACACTTTCTACGTTGAGGACACCGGCCCAGGCATCGAGCCGGAATACATCGACCTGATGTTCACCCCCTTCTGGCGGCACCCACGGCACCGGAACACCTCCGGTACCGGTCTGGGGCTCTACTTCCTCCGCACGATGGTGGAAGAACAAGGGGGGACGGTGGAGGTGAAGAGCGAACCCGGCAAAGGCACCTGCTTCGCCATCTCTCTGCCTGCAAGCTCAGAAACCTACCGGGTCGAAAACAAAGCGTCCGCCTAGCCGGCCCCCTCGTCGCGATCGTTCAGCCATTTTTCCGACTGCGCGGTGCCCCCATGGTCTGTCGTAAAGGCCCCGTCCAATCGTTGGGAAGCCCAAGGGTTGGCACGTCACACCCCGTCCGCCGCCCGCTTCAGCGTCTGCCGCGGATGCACGTCCGCCCCCTTCGGAAGCACTGCGGACGGCGATTCACGGCGACTTGATGCCGTATTTGTCGAGCAGCCGGTACAGCCGTCTGCGGCTCACGCCCAGAGCACGGGCAGCTTTGGCTTTGTTCCACTTGTGCTCCTGAAGGACACGGATGATGTGAGCTCGTTCGAGGTCCTCGAGCGTCCCCCCGTTCTGAGCGCCGTTGCCTGCCACCGGGCTACGTTCACCAATCGGTCTTACGCTGATCCTGGACTTTCCACTCACGATGTCCGGGGGTAGATCGTTCACCGTGATCACCCCCTGCTCACACAAGATCTTGGCTCGCTCGATGACGTTTGCCAGTTCCCGCACGTTGCCCGGCCAGTCATATTCGATCAGCTTCTGGAGCGCCTCGGGCTCAATGTGCCGCGGCCCGCGGGGATCCCGGTTGAGGAAGTAGTCGACCAGAAGAGGGATGTCGCTGCGTCGTTCTCGAAGGGGGGGCAGATGGATCGTCACGACATTCAACCGGTAGTAGAGGTCGTCTCGAAACCTTTTCTCGGCCACTTCGTTGGCCAGATCCTTATTGGTTGCCGCCACGATCCGGACATTAACCTTGATCTCCTTGACGGAACCAACCCGGCGAAAGGTGCCGTCCTCCAGCACGCGGAGGAGCTTGGCCTGGATGCTGCCGGCCATCTCGCCGATCTCGTCGATGAAGAGCGTCCCGCCGTTAGCCAGCTCGAACAGGCCAGGCTTCGACGCGACCGCCGACGTGAACGCGCCCTTCTCATGACCGAACAGCTCGCTCTCGAGCAGAGTCTCCTGCAACGCGGCGCAGTTGATCACCACAAGCGGTTTATGGGCACGCCGACTCGCCTGGTGAATGGCCCGCGCCACCAGCTCCTTGCCCGTACCGCTTTCGCCGATGATCAACACCGGGCTGTCTGTGGGCGCAACCCGTTTGATCATGTGCAGAACCCGACGAATCGCCGGGCTCTCCCCCACAATCTCCACCTCCGGAGACGACTGCTTCAAAGCCGTTCTGAGCGCGTCGTTTTCGCGCGCCAGCCGCAGCCGCTCGTACGCGCGCTGGACGTGCAGCTCCAGCTCCGCGAGCTCGCATGGTTTCGTCAGATAGTCGTAAGCCCCCAGCTTCATGGCACGGATTGCCGTCTCCACCGTGGCATGGCCGGTCAACATGATCGCCTGTGTATCGGGATCCACTACGCGAAGCTGTTCGAGCAGTTGCACACCGTCGGCACCGGGGAGAGCGATATCAAGTATCGCGACGTCGAAGTGGCGGCCTTTTGCAAGCTCCAGGGCCGCTTCGGCCGACTCCGCCTCTTGCACAAGGTAACCCCGCCGCTTCAATCGGCGCGAGATGATGCTTCGAAACGCCGGATCGTCGTCGACAACCAGTACAGAGATGGCTTCCTGGCGCTCGGGTGCAGCGTTCTCCAGACCAGAAGCGCGTTCCATTACCTACCTCGGATTCTCGTCACATCTGCCCCGCCGGGGTCGCCCACGGTAAACGACGTCTGGCCTCTGCGAGCGCCGCGCCCTCTATCCCATTGTAATCGCGCACGCAGGGCGCACCGCCCGGCGCCCAGGTGCGAGCCGGCCGGCGCGCGGCGGCGCCCGAGCGTGCGCGCCGATCGGACGAATCGGACCGATCAGGCCGATCGGACCGATCATGGTCAGGCGCCCCTTCGATCCAAGGGCGTCTCACGATAGGAGCGGCGAGAGCTCGGTTGCGCGCGAGCACCGCGTGCGGAGGCCTGCCCCGTGGGCGGTGGCGGCACCAGCGCAAGGAGCTCTACGCTCCACCCTTTGGTTGGCGGGCCAACCTGGCCTTTGCAGGAAGGAGCAACGGGGACAGGAAAACCGGTTTGAGACCACGCCTGGCCATCCTCACGCGATGATCTCATGGATCACGCGGCCCGCCACATCGGTGAGCCGGAAGTCACGGCCGTTGTACCGGTAAGTGAGCCGTTCATGATCCAGCCCCAACAGGTACAGAATGGTGGCGTGGAGATCGTGCACATGCACCGGATTCACGGCCGCCTTGAATCCCACCTCATCCGACTCCCCATAGCTCACCCCGCCCTTCACACCACCACCGGCCAGCCAGAACGTGAAGCAATGGGGGTTATGGTCGCGACCCGGCTTGGCACCTGTTTGAGCGATCGGCAGGCGGCCGAACTCACCGCCCCAGATCACAAGCGTCTCATCCAGTAGACCGCGCTGCTCGAGGTCGGCCAACAGCCCCGCCACCGGCTGGTCCGTCTCACCGGCGAACTGCGCATGATTGCCCTTGATGTCAATGTGCCCATCCCAGGACCGCTGGTTCTCCATGCCGCCCGAATAGATCTGCACGAACCGTACGCCTCGTTCCACCAGCCGCCGTGCAATCAGACACTGGCGGGCGAAATGATCGCACTTCGGGTTACCGATACCGTAGAGGCGGTGGATGTGTTCAGGTTCGCGGTTGATGTCCAGAGCCTCCGGTGCGGCCATCTGCATGCGGAAGGCCAGCTCGAAGCTCTCGATGCGAGCGGCAAGATCCGACTCGACCTCGTACTTCCTGGCAAACGTCTCGTTCAGTTGCTTGAGGAAATCAAGCTCGCGACGCTGAGTCCCCACGGTTACCCCCTTGGCCAACCGCAGGTTGTCGATCGGGTCCCCCTGGGGCTTCAGGTGCGTGCCCTGGAACACGCCGGGCAGGAACCCAGCGCTCCAGTTGGCCGCGTGGCCCTTGGGCAAACCACGTCCCTTCGGGTCGCTCATGACCACAAACGCGGGCAAATTCTGGCTCTCACTGCCCAATCCATAGATCACCCATGAACCCACGCACGGAAATCCCATCCGTGTGAAACCGGTGTTCATCATGAACAAAGCGGGCGAATGGTTGTTCGACTCGGTGTAGCCCGAGTGGATGAAGGCCATCTTGTCCACATGCTCGCCAAGGTAAGGGAAAATCTCCGAGACCATCTTGCCCGATTGCCCCCTCGGATAGAACCGGAAGGGGGACTTCATCAGCCCGCCCACCTGGTTGCGGAAGAAGCCTGTCGTGTCCTTGAAGCTGGGATCGAACAGCTTAATGCTCTTCCCATCCCATTTGTCCAGACCCGGCTTGTAGTCCCAGGTATCCACGTGGCTCG
>JALSID010000193.1 GCA_026981825.1 Planctomycetota bacterium | reverse complement strand
ATCCGGCCCGGCGTGGAATGTAGGGACCCGGAACGGATTCGCAGCAGCGCAGGGATGAACTGATGGGTCAATTCGCCGGCAAAAAGATTCTCCTGTTGGTGGTGGGGCTGGCCACAGCCGGCTTCGCCGCCGTGGTAGGATACCTGACGCTCAAACACGAGGATGTAGTGCCACCGGATACGGTGAGCACCGCCTCGACGGATGAGCTCTCCTACCCAGATCCGCTCGATCTACTTCCCGACGAAACGGCCAGGGCGATTGAAGAGGACCTGGCCAGGCTGCTCAACGTCAGCGAAGCTGCGGACGCGATCGTGAGTCTCCGCCAGCGGATCGTGGAAGCGAATCGAAAGAAGGATCCCCTGGTGCATGCCGTGATCGCGTTCACTTTGCAGGGGATGGCGAAGCGGTTCGCGTCGGTCGACAACCAGACGAAGCTGGCGTGTTTCTACATGGCTACCGAGGGCGTGGCGTGGGCGAGCGACAATCCCTGTCCCACCTGGCCCTGCTTGTTGTCGGTGACTGAGCAGATGCTGCGGGAGCATCTGGCTACGGGCAAGACCGAGAACCGTGTGCAGGGGCTCAACTTCATTCGGGTGAGCTGGGAGTGGCTGCCGTACGGAACCGAGCTGAATGAAGCGGAGCGTGCGTTTATCGGCAAATGGAAAGCGTCGCTGCACGACATGGCGGTCCAGCTCTTACACGCACCGGATGAGGAGGTGCGTGTTGCTGCGGTCCGGGCTGTGGCTGCGGCACCGGTTGACGAAGCCGCGCGCGACGCACTGGTGGGTCTCGACGACTCCTCGCCTCGTGTGCGGCGCACCACCGTGCTGGCACTCGCTGATAGGCCGGAGGTCCTGCCGAGCGAGCGACTTCTGCCCCTTTTGAACGACACAAACTACGATGTGCGCACGACCGTTCGCATTGCTCTTCAGACGCGTGGCCTGTCGCAAATCGAGATTTCGCTCGCCACGATGGTATTCAGCCCGATGACGTTGGCGAGGCAGCAAGCGGCGCGACACATCGCGTTGAGCACCGCCGTCGATCGAGTCGCCTGGCTCAAGCCCCTTTGCCGCGACGAGGAACCATCTGTGCGGAAGGAAGCCGCCCAGGCGCTCGCCTACGTGGGCACGCGCCAGGCGATCAAAGAGCTGGAACGAATGGCAGCGTCCGATAAGGATCGGGGTGTGCGACAGCTCGCAGCAGAGCTCTTGGCGCAACTGAAGGCTTCGCCAACGGCTCGGCTGAAACAGGCATCCCACCAGCGTTGACCAAAAACTGCGTGACGCTGCCACCGACGGCTTCGACACCCCCCCTTTGCGTGACGGAGGGGCCCCCAGAGTGACCGAGCAGGGTACGGTCGCAGTGAGCAGGGCCGTAGTGGCGAGCCTCGGTTGCCGGGCTTGGCATGTACGGTGAGACAGGAGCGACGCACGGACCGACGGTGTGCTGAGCGTTCCCTATCGGCGTTCCCCTGCCCGGGACCGAAAACGTAGCCGAAATACACGCCGGTATGGGGAGAGAGGTTGAGTCCGGGTAGTGCTGGGGGGCAGACGCCGGTGCACTGCCTCCGCCGGCACGGGTAATGCGCCGAGCTTGCACCGGCGTGTTCCGCTCTGTTGTGGCGCGATCGGACCGGAGAAAAGGGCCGGCTCTCGAACAGACTCTTCTTCGGTGCGGTGGGGCAGCATGAGCGTTGGGCGGCCGAACTTTGCCACTTGAAAAACCGACGCGGTTGTGTCACACTGGTACTTATGGGTGTCTGGAAGGCTTGCGCGGGGTGTGCCCGCGTGCACAGCCTGCTGGAAGAGCACACAGCAGATAGTGTCTCACGGGTTGGCTGACTGTGCCGCTGGCAGGGGTAGCGAGATGGCTCCGATGTTCCTGTTTTTCCGCAGGCGGTACCGCAATCTGGTTGCGGTCATTTACGAGGGGCCCGGTCGGTTGAGATTGAATGCCAACCGTAAGGCCGGCCGTGACCTTGAGCGTGCCAAGCGAGGGGCCATGGTGCACGAGGGGACCGTGTGCTGGTTCGTGCTGGACGACACGGGGAAGGTCCTCGAGAGTGGGCAGGGACCTGCGGCGTCTCGTTTCCCGGCGACGGAAGTGGCGAAGATGCTGCGTACCCTTCCGACTCACGCAGCCATGAACGCTGTGGTGAGAGAAATGCTGCAGTACGACCACGACCGTGCCTCAAAGGTGCTGCCCTGGACCAACGGCGCGACCAGCGGCAGTGCGACGTCGCCGTAGGTCGGAGCTCACGCCGACATGGGGCCTACCCAGGCTGAGGCGCTTGTCGTTATTGTCAGGCCAAGAAGTGGACGCGGCCGCTGTTCGCAGGCCGGTTCACAGTGTCTCTGCACAGCGCTTAGCCCTGTCGATGCGGTTTTCACGATCCGTGTCTCCGTGCGTACTGTGCCCCGGCGACGTGCTTCTCAGCAGGGGAATCGCACGGAGAGCGGTCTGGACTAGGTCAGCTTCGACACCAGCCGGGCAAGTGCTTCAAGATCTCGTTGGCGAACGATTCTGTCCACCTCACTTTCGTCGACCCCCGCGTTCCGGAGGGCTCGACTGATCCGGTCCCAGACGCGGTCCGCCTTCTTGCCTTCGGCCAAATAGGCTTCGGAAACGAGTTCCCCAAGTTTTTGGATGGCGATAGTTTCGCGGTTTTCGTAATAGCGGCGGATGACCTCACGTTGATAGGGGGTATACTCTCGATCGCTCACGTCTGACTCCGTCCGGATGTTTGGGCAGTTTCCCTTGGGGTGTCCTGCTCATCTGGCAAAGCAGGCTCCTCGCTGACTTCATCGTCCAGTAAGTCCTGTTCGTATTGATGCTGTTCACGATGTGATGGGCGTTCATCCACGGGCGGTGCGTATCCGAACTTGCGCAATAGCGGCCCCAGGACGAAGGTCCAGGCACGGATGATTTCCCGCTTGGCTCGCTGCAGGGCACGCACCACACTGCGGATAGCCCGGTCCTGGAACCGTTCGTAGGGGTCCCAACGGCCGATGTCCGAGTAGTACTTGGCCACGAGATAGAGCTGCTGGGGGGCAATACCGTCGGAACTCCCGTCGCAGATGTCCAGGTACTCGAGCACCCGTTTGTACGCCTCGTGCGGCTGGGGGATCTGGTGCAACATGTTGTCAATATCACGGAGAATCGGATCCTCCCGGAACCGCTGGACTCCGTTCGCCAGCCGCTCGTTCAGCAGTTTCTCCATGTTCTCCCGAATAAGGACATCTTCGCGATACCTCCGAAAGCCATACGCCACTACCACCGGCAAGAACAGCAGACCAAGCACGTGGGTCGGGATGATGATCACGAGGACCACTTGGATGAACAGGGCGGTGAGCAGGTTACGGCCCACGTGGGCCCTGTGTCTCATCAGGCCGGTGCGGATCACACCGCGGACTGCCTCTAACGCCCACTGCTGGCTCATCCCGGATGGGACCACGATCGTTAACTCGGGGTCACGGCTCATCTGCAGCACAAGGCGGGAGAGGCGGATCTGTTCGTGGCCATGGACGAGGTAGTCGTACTCCAGTTTGGCGTAGTGGAGAACACGGACGATGTTCTGCAGGAACCGCCGGACGATCCCCGCGCGACCGGCTTGGACATCCGCACGACTGACCGGTCGACGGTGCTCACGCTCCAGGCAGTATCGGTACCTAGGGTCGAGCGGGTGATGGGGAAGCAAGAACACGTTCATGGCAGGGTGCCAGCACGGTTCCTATCCACGTTTGCTGGCGCGGCTTGGGCGAGACTCCGCACCGTGGCACCGATGGCTAGCACAAGGCACGCCACAATCGCCCCACAAATATACGGCGCGTCGTGGGTTGATGTCACGCCGTAGAGCACGTTTCCCGCCACCGGGCCCACAATCCGCGCCAGGGCGCTGGCCGACTGACCGACGCCGAGAACGGTTCCGTAGTCGCCTTCGCTGGCGAGCCTGGACAGGAGAGCCTGGATGGAGGGAGGCAGAGCGGCGTAGCCCACAACCGTCAGGACGGTGGCGATGACCAACGCGATTCGCACGTTGTTGTGTGCCGATCCAGCCAGACCGGCCATCCCACAGAAAAGAAGGACACTGCCCCCACTCATCAATGACCGTTCCGAAATCCTGCGGGCAAGTGGGCGAATAATGCCTCCCTGAGCCACCGCAAGCACGAAGCCGATTCCGGCAAACAGGAGAAGCAACTCGTAGTACGCGAATTGATAGACATCGCGAACGAACCGGGCCAAGGTGGTTTCGAAGTTGGCGAACGCGAAGGTGGCAAGAAAGGAGGCGGAGGCGAGCAAGATCAGTCCTGGTTGGCCAACGAGGCGACGGAACTGCGCTAGCCTCGGCCATCGCGTCTGCGATGCCTCGCCTGCGTGGTGCTCGGGCTCGGGCAGCCAGACCAGACCGAGCAGAAACCCCAACCCGGACAGACAACCTGCCAGGTAGCCGGGAACCGGCGACATTTCCGTCCCCTGTTGATGGGCCAGCAGTGCTACGGCTCCGATGATCGGGCCAAACGTGAAGCCCAGTCCGAACGCCATTCCCAACAGCGCCATGCCGCTTGCTCGCCCCTTGCCAGGGGTTACGTCGGCGATGTACGCCTGCGCTGTGGGAATTGTTGCCGCCATGATTCCCCCGCCGATGCGCGACACGAATAGCAGCGGGAGCGAGCCCAGGCGAGTCGCCACACCGAAGACCGTGTAGAAGGTCGTTGATCCCAGGAGGCCCATCAAAAGCACCGGGCGGCGTCCGATTCGATCGGATAACGCTCCCCACAAGGGGGCTGATAGGAATTGCATCAGGGAGTAGCTTGCCAGAAGCAATCCGATTGTGGCGTCGCACGCGTTCAGCTCGGCTGCGTATACCGGCAGCAGAGGAATGACGATCCCAAACCCAAGCAGGTCGATGAAAACGGTCAGAAACAACACGAACAATGCTCGTCGTTTCATCGGAGTGCGCCGCTCCCTGACCCGTGAAAACGTCTACCCATGCCCACCCTCGCCGTTCCGGGTGCGGAGGCTTGTCAGCTCGCCTGGGGGCCCCATGCAAACCGTGTGCACGACTTGCTAATGGTATCGTTCCTGTCGGTGGTCTGACGGGGGTCTGAGGGCACGGCCGACGCCGGAACCATCGGCCGGTTGACGGTTCCCGCCAGGCCGGCACGCAACAGAAAACACCTCGCGTGCGAACTTGTGCTGGGCACGCCCGGATGGTCGGCAGCAAAGGGGGCAATTCAGCTACCGCCGGGTGAGTCTGATGTTGAAGGCTGGCGAATCTTGACGATCCGCACCCGGTTCTCCTGGCCAACGAGTTGGTAGATCGCCACCGTGTCCCCGAAAGCCTCCGGGTGAGACGTGGCGATGGTTAGAGGTCGGGGCGCGAGCAGTCCCAGCGCCTGGGGAATGTCGACAGTGCGGAGCACGTTGAGGAAGATTGGGCCCGTTCTGTGGCTCAGCGGTGGTTCGTACAGGTACACGCCCTCTACTTCGGGTCGAAAGAGCGCCGTGTACGCTGCGAGGACTCCGCTTTCCCCGGCACCGGCCAAGCTCCACCGCGACACCGAGGGGCTGGACTTCGCGACGCGATCCAGCACGCAGATCACATCGAAGAGGCGTGTACTATCGACCGTGCGGCCTAGCAGAGCAAGGGAACGGCGCACGTAGTAAGGGGGCGGATCTTGCCAGGCAAGGGGCCCTATGCCACGAGGAGTCACGACCAGCACGGCACTGCCATCCGCCTCCAGTTCGCGCAGCCACTCCGGACGGTTCTGCGGTGCGTTTGCGAGCTCTCCGTCGGCGACCACCAACCAGCCGTGACGGTTGTTGCGCTTGGGGGGTACGTAGGTGATCTCAACTTCGATGGGGGATTCGGTCGTCACCCTTGCTCGTACAAGTGGCTCGGTCAGAACGACCGGTGCGGGCCGATCGTCAAGCTGCCAGGCGTCACGGAAGGTGAGCCGTCGCAGTCGATGCAGGCATTCAGTTCGCCAGGTAGCTACCTCCTCGGGCTTGCGCGGAAACGGAACCGGGCGAGCGGTCACGAACACCTCGTCAACCCTGACGTTGATCGCGTCCCCAGGCAGTTCATCGGGAAACACGCGGAGTTCCTTGCCGGGAATCTGGGGCAGTTCGCCTTCCCGCACGGGCGAATTGTCCCCCTTCAAGTGCTTGTTGATCCAGCGGTACGCCATGAGTCGAAGGGTCAACTGATCGCGGTGCGGTCCCGGCACTGTTCCCACGTCGAACGACTCGGCCGGTCGGTCGGTGTAGAGCCGATAGAGACGCTCTAGCCGCTGGCGGATCCGTTCGTTGCCGTCCATGGGGAAGATGCGGTCACGACCGGAGTTGAGAAAGAGCAGCGGCCGCGGTACCACCAGAGCGGCGATGTACGTCCACGGCCAGCGGTACGTGTTGACCAGGAACATGCAGTCACAGTGGCCGTTCACAACACGGTTGCCCACGTAGTCCTCAAGGTCACTCATGCCGCTTACCGGGACGGCCACACGAACGCGTTCGTCAGCAGCCGCAACCCAGAAGGTTGCCGCGCCTCCACCTGATCGACCCGTCACCGCAATTCGCTCCGGATCGACGTCAGGTCGCGTCTGCAGGTAGTCGATCGCACGGATGGCGTTCCAGCACTCCACCCCTGCGGGGGTGTAACCCACGGACTGCCACCACCACCGGTTGTATCGGTAGGTGCCATGGTGGATGCCGGCGATTTCGCCAAGCTGAAGGCTGTCGAGCATGAGGCAGACATACCCGTGTTTTGCGAACCAGATGCCATGGTGTTGGTAGGCGGTTTTGTTGCCGTCCCGTCCGCGGTTGGAGTGCCCGCACAGGTAGAGGACAGCGGGCAGCCGCCCCTGCACCTTTTTCGGCCGGTAGAGGTTTGCCGTCACGTACAGGTGCGGACGGCTCTGGAAGTGGAGCTTTTCCACGACGAAGTCATCGAATTCCAGGGTTCCCGTGACCGTGGCGTGCAATGGCGTCTTTTCCGGCACAGGCCAAAGGCCGAGCATCTCCAGGTATTGTCGCTTCAGGATCGGCCGGAGTTTCTCCCAGTCCTCACGAGTTTTGACCCCCTGCAGAAACCGGGCGTCCATCTCGATGGCTAACCGCTTGAGGTAAGCCGCAATCTGCGCATCAGGAGTCGGCGGGGGCGAGTCTTGACGATCTACTGCAACGGCTATCGAAAGTAAGGAGAGCCAAACCGGGAAGATCATCGTCATTCGCATACAGCTAGCCTCCTGGGAACAGGGAATTCCCCAAGCCTTTCTCCCGGGGGGGCTTCATCGGCCCCTCGCACCCAGATGGGGGGACTGGACCCACCTCTGCGCCGCCCTGCCGCATGCCAGCACCGAACCTCACGGATTCGGAGTGCGCTAAGGGGCCAAGCGGCCCACCGTGATGCCAGGCCAGTCGTCGGTTCGGAAGGGAGAAGCGGGCAGGCCAGCCTTGTTGTACAGGTTGCAGTCGGGGTTGTCGGCCCATCCGTACCGCACGGCAACAGGTTTTTCCACCTCTTCACTCCAAACCACCACCGTGTCGCCCTCGATCCTAGCCTTCGCCCACACAAACCGGCGATCTTCCCCGGCGATGGCAAAGCCACGCAGCTCGTCCCCTTTTGCGATCAAGCCCCCGTCCACGTGGTCGAAGTAGAGCCGGATCTTGTTACCTTCCAATTCGGCGCGTTTGAAGATCGGACCGGAGTAGACCACGTCTTTGCCATAGGCGATGGCCAGCGCCGCCAGGGCGAGCCGCCGACCGACCTCCTGTTTGTTCCGAGGATGAATATCGTTCGCCTCGCCGATATCGATGGCGACTGCCATCCCAGTGTTTGGTTCGCCCAGCGCGAGGAGCTGGGCCTCGCGCAGCTCTGCCCAATCACTTTCTCCCGGCTCGGGCTTTCGCGCCCGGAAGTTGGCGAGCTGCACAAAGAGGAAGGGGAAGTCCCCCTGAGCCCAGGTCCGCCGCCAGTCGCGGATCATGGTCCGGAACAGGGTGCGGTATTGGTAGGCACGGGAGGCGTTTGATTCCCCCTGATACCAGATGACCCCCTTGATGGCGAAGGGCACGATCGGCTTGATCATGCCGTTGTACAGGCCGGCAGGACGGTGTGGGTGGTTCGGCCCGCGCGGCGGCCGTGGCCGACGGGGTACCGGTTTGCCCGCCTGACGCGCAGCACGCGCCCTTGCCTGCCATTGTTTCAGGGCCTGCTGGTAGCGGCGGAACGCCTGATCGTAATTGGCGAGGATCGCATCCCACCGCTTCAGGATGGGTTGGAGCTGGGGGTCGGCGGCCAGCGCCTGCCGACTGGTCCATGCTTCCGCCGGCGTACCTCCCCAGGCCGACTGGATCATCCCGATCGGCACCCCCAGACGCTGGTGAAGCTCCCGGGCAAAGAAGTAACCGACAGCCGAGAAGTTACGTACGGATTCCGGTGTGCAAATTGCCCAGTGCCCTTCCGTGTCCTCGAGGGGCTTTGGAGCGACGACTTTGGCCACCTTGAACAAGCGGATCTCGGGGTAGTTCGCGGCGGCGATTTCCTTTTCGGCGTTCATTGCACGGACCACCGGCCACTCCATGTTCGACTGTCCGGAGCACACCCACACTTCCCCGACGAGCACGTTGTTGAGCTCGATGCGATTCGATCCTTCGACCACGAAGCGAACGGGACCGTACTCGAGCGGATCCAGGTCCACACGCCATCGTCCGTCGTCGCCAGCCTGGGTCTTCTTCAACTGGTTACCGACCAGGACGTGTACCTCTTCGCCAGGATCGGCCCAGCCCCAGACCGGGACGCGGGCATGCGCCTGGAGCACCATGTTGTGGCCAAAAACCTTCGGCAACCGGACTTCCGCGCGAACCGACGAACCGGTGAACGTCCCTAGCAGGATGGAAGCCAGAGTGAGACGAAGCAAACGTCGCATGGGTCGGTCCTCCAGTTCCGCTTGAAGCCGGTCCGGTTCGACCGGCCGCCGGTGTGGCGAGCCGCAACGGGACCAGCTTCTTGGCACAAGGTCGCGCTCGGCGGCATCGTGCAATCTCCCTACGGCGCCGGCATGGCCCCCCGTTTGGGAGGCCCGCTTGTCCTGCCGGCGCGGTTGGAGCTTCAGTATACCCGAACTGAGCGTAAGTCGCAGGGTGCAGGCACCGTTACCGGAATTAGAGGGGGACGAGAGTGCCGGGGGGATATCTGATCGGTCCGCTTCTGGTTCGGGGTTGGGCGAAGTGGGCTGTCAGGTTGGGGACTTGTCCGACCGTCATCGGGCTGGTGAGTTGCGTATGGTGAGGTGAAGGAAGCTTCGTTGCTGGAGTGTCGCTGGCTCTGGGCAAGACCGCTAGAATGTAGCGAGTGGGAGGTTGGTGCAGGTGAGCTTTGCACAACGGAGGAGGCAGCGATGAAGGTCAAGATCATCTTTTGCTCGGTCTGAAACTACGAGCCACGGGCCGTCAGTTTGACGGAGAAGGTGCTGACGACGTTCAAGCGGCAGATTGAGGAACTGACCCTGGTGCCCAGCGATGGCGGGCGGTTCGAGATCTTCGTGGACGGGAGCCAGATCTACTCCAAGTTAGAAACCGGGGAGTTCCCCGACGAGGACTGGGTTATCGAACAGCTTCAGGCGAAGCTACCTGCGTAGATCGTTTCTGGCTAAGCAGAATGCGGCGCCGGTTGCCCCCCCTTACCGGCGCCACTTTCGTTTTTGATCGCTTGCGGACGGGCTAAGCTGCTGAGGAGCTTTGGATGGCTATTTTTGGGCGAGCGAAGCGGCTGACAGATTACGCCAGTTGTGCGGGGTGAGCGGGCAAGTTGCCCATTGAGGGCACCGCACAGGTTGTGCGGAATCTGCCACGATTCGAGGATCCGAACCTGATTGTTGGTGCCGAACACTTCAGCGATGCGGGGGTCTACCGGCTTCGTCCGGACCTGGCGATCGTTCAGTCGCTCGACTTTTTCCCCCCGCTTGTGGACGACCCTTTCGTCTTCGGGCAGATCGCTGCGGCAAACTCGTTGAGCGACCTCTATGCGGTGGGGGCACAACCGAGGACGGCGCTGAATATCGTGGGCTTTCCGGACGACAAGCTGGAGCTCGATATCCTGCAGGAGATTCTCCGCGGCGGAAGTGAGCGTGTACAGGCAGCAGGTGCGGTGATTGTGGGGGGCCATAGTGTACGCGACCAGGAGATCAAGTACGGCCTTGCTGTCACCGGCACGCTGCATCCAGAGGAGATCTTCACCAATGCGGGGGCACAGCCTGGCGATCTGCTGTTCTTGACCAAGCCGATCGGCACGGGCTTTGTCACGACAGCCTCGAAGAAGAACCGTTGTCCGGAGGAGACGCTCATTGCCGCGTGGGAGAGCATGGTGGCGCTGAATGCTGCGGCCTCGGCTGTAGCCCGATTGGCTCGTGCCAACGCGGTGACAGACATCACCGGATTCGGTTTGGGGGGCCACGCCACAGAGATGGCGATAGCCAGCGGCGTGACGATCGAAATCGACGCCGAACGGGTGCCCCTGATTCCAGGGGTCGAACCGTTGGCTGAGCAAGGCTACAAGAACCGAGCGGTGAAGAGCAACTTCGAGTGGGCACAGCAGTATCTCATGCTTGAGCCGGCCGTTCCACAGCACCTGGTGGATCTGATCTTCGATCCCCAGACGTCCGGCGGTCTGCTCATCGCCGTTCCGGCGGACCGGCGGGACAAGGCCATGGAAGAAGCGAGGAATCAGGGGCTTAAAACGTTTGCGGAAATTGGACGAGTAGTCGAGAAGGGGGAAAACTACCTGGTCATAAAATGAGACGGGTTGCGGGTGGGATTGTAGCAGGGAGCTTCCGTTCGGGTGGTCCGTTTGGGAAGATAGGCGGCGCAGCTCACAGTACTTCCTGGAATGACTCCACCGGCAAGGCGATTCTACATCCTCGGTACCGCTGGGCACATTGACCATGGCAAGACCTCCCTTGTCCGTGCGTTAACCGGCATCGACACCGACCGGCTGCCCGAAGAGAAGAAGCGGGGCATCACGATCGACATCGGCTTTGCGCGGCTGGATCTGGGCGACGTTCGACTTGGCATTGTCGACGTCCCCGGTCATGAGCGGTTCATCAAGAACATGGTTGCGGGGGCTTCGGGGGTTGATATCGCCTTGCTCGTCGTAGCCGCGGACGATTCCATCATGCCCCAGACCCGAGAACATCTTGAGATTCTGCAGCTCCTCGGATTGCGCCATGGTGCGGTGGCTCTGACGAAGGCTGACCTGGTGGATGAGGGGTGGTTGGAACTGGTTCGAGAAGAAGTTGCTGAGTTTGTCCGGGGTACTTTCCTGGAGGGTGCTCCGATCGTTGTCACTTCTGCGGCGACCGGGCGCGGTTTGGAGGAGCTTAAGGAGGTGCTCCGTCGGTTGTGTCAGCAACTCGAAGTTGATCGTCCGCAGGAGTTCTTCCGGATGGCGATCGATCGTTCCTTTCCCGTCCAGGGGTACGGGACGGTCGTGACCGGATCGGTCTGGTCCGGAGCGTTGCGGGTGGGCGAGGAGGTCGAGTGGCTGCCGGCGGGACGGGTGTTACGTGTGCGGAGCTTGCAGAACCACGAGGAGAGCGTGGAGGCGGTCTACCGGGGGCAGCGCGCCGCGGTAAACCTTGGCGGAGTTCACCACACCGAGATCGCGCGCGGGCACGAGATCGCAACCCCGGGGTTGCTCCGACCGTCCCAGCTTTTGACGGTGGAGCTTCGCGTGCTCAAGTCGAGTCCCCTGCCGGTTCGACACCGCAAACGGATTCGACTGCATATTGGCACGGCGGAGGTCCTGGTGGTGGTGAGTTTGCTTGATCGGGCTGAGCTCCGTCCTGGTGAGGTCGGGCTGGCCCAGTTGTACGCCACGGAGCCTGTCACGGCGACCTGGGGGCAACCCTTTGTGGTGCGCGCCGAGAGTCCGCTGGTTACGGTGGGGGGTGGCCGGGTGTTGCAGCCGGTGGCCCGGCGAATCCAGCGGCGCCACCTGGATCGTCTGGAACGCGTGGAGCAACTGCTCAGTGATGACCCGAGAACCCGCGCGGAAGCTGCCGTTTGGTTTTATGGCTGGCAGCCGTGGACGGTGATGGATCTTGCCCGTGATGTTGGGGTCAGCCGTGATGGAGCGGCGAAATTGATGGAAGCCTTGCGCCAGCAAGGAGTCCTGATAGAGTTGCCGGTTCGCCAGAAGCGATCGCTCCTTGTGCACCGCGAAGCCGTTGCAGGGTTGGAGCGCCGCATACTGCGGCGGGTCGAACAGTTGCACGAATCCAGTCCGTTGCCCCTGTTTCACCCGGTGCCCCGGGTTCTGGCCCAGTTGCAGGGGCAATTCGAAGAGGCCGTACTGCTCGCTGTGCTGGAGCGCTTGCTCAAAAGCGGTGAGTTGGTGGGCTCGGAGAAGGCGGTGGCTCGCAAGGGTTACATCCCTCGTCTGACTCAAGCGGAGCGGCGATTGAAGGGTACGCTCGAGGAGGCGATCCGGGCGGGTCGTTTCTCGCCCCCCGAAAGCACCGCTCTGGCGCGCGAGCTGGGTGTGGCGCACGAGCTGGTCGACCGCTTACTGCAGCTTTCAGCAGCGGAAGGTCGTCTCGTTCAGGTTGGCGAGCATCTCTATGTCAGTCCCGAGGTGGCGAACGAGCTGGTTGCGAAGGTCCGCGCCGCTCTGGAGCGGAAACCCTCCGGGCTGACCGTGGCCGAAATCCGAGACGTGCTCGGTACGACCCGCAAGTATGCCGTTCCCTACTGCGAGTACCTGGACAGCATCGGTGTCACGCAACGAAAGGGTGACTTGCGGGTGCTTCCGGCAAGGGGGATGTGTGAGACCGGGCAGGGTTCTCCGGCGGAAACGGCGAGCGGCTAGGAGGGGGAACGGACAGGCCACCTCGCCGCCGCGCACCGGCGGGCCAGGGCAGAAGCACCAGCAGGGAGACAGCTTTGCCAATTCGGAGCAGGGGGGATCTTGCGTAGCATCTTGTGTGCCGCTGTTTACTCAGGGCGGTTCCGAGGCGGTCCTGGGCTTTGCTCGCGACCTCTTGATTGCGTCGGGTTAGGGCGTGTGCCGTTGGCGCGATAATTACAAGGGGTTGGTCGGCTTCGGTCCGGGTGAGAGGTTGCCAAAAAGGAGGCGATGTGTCCGAACCGCGTCGCCAGGAATTGCTACGCCGATTGCCGTCTGTAGATGAACTGCTGCGCAGCGGGCTGGTCCGTCCCTGGCTGGAACGGTTACCCCGCCGTCTAGTGGTGGGTGCGGTCAGGCGGGTGCTAGATCGCACGAGACGGACGATTCTACGGGCGCCGGAGTCCGAGTTGGTCTCGGATGGGGAACTGGACGCCCATTTGGAGCGGGAGCTGGAGCGGGCCCTAAGGGAGGTGGGCTCGTACCGGCTGCGGCCGGTGATCAATGCTACTGGGGTTGTCCTGCACACGGGTCTTGGCCGTGCCCCGCTGGCACGTGTGGCTTTGCAAAACATAGGCCGCGTTGCGAGTGGGTATTGTTCGCTTGAGGTGGATCTCGATACCGGTTCCCGAGGGCGGCGAACCGGCATCGTCCGGGATCTTTTGTGTGAGTTAACCGGTGCCGAGTCAGCGACGGTGGTGAACAATAATGCTGCGGCCACCTTGATCACGCTAGCAACTCTGGCGGCGGGCAAAGAGGTGATCGTCTCACGGGGGGAGCTGATCGAGATCGGTGGAAGCTTTCGTCTGCCCGAGATCATGGCCGCTTCCGGGGCGCGGCTGCGCGAGGTGGGCACAACGAACAAGACCAGACTAGCGGATTACGAGGGGGCGATTGGTCCCGAGACCGGCGCGCTCTTGAAGGTACACACCTCGAACTACCGCATTCTGGGATTCACCGAGGCGGTTCCGCTCGAGCAGCTTGTCCGATTAGGCCGACGGCATAACCTCCCCGTCGTTGACGACATCGGCTCCGGTGCCTTGCTGGACCTGTCCCGGTTTGGTCTGACGGGAGAACCGGTGGCGAGTCACTCGGTGCGTTCGGGTGCTGATCTGGTCCTCTTTAGTGGTGACAAGCTCCTGGGGGGGCCTCAAGCGGGCATCATCGTGGGGAGGAAGGCATGGATTGAGAAGATCGAGCGGCATCCGCTGGCGCGCGCTTTTCGGGTGGGCAAATTGACCCTCGCTGCCCTGGAAGCAACTCTCCGCCTTTACATGGATGAGGAGCAGGCCCTCCGCGAGGTGCCCGCTCTGCGGATGATCAGCGAGCCGGACACGGTGGTACGGGCCCGGGCAGAGCGGCTGCGGCGGTTTCTGGGCGGGGTGGACGGTTTGGAGTGGGTAGAGCTGGCGCAGGACACGGCGTATGTAGGCGGGGGGGCGGTACCGGCCCAAGGCCTGCTGACCTGGACTGTGCGGGTGCGCGCGAAATCCTTGCCTGAGGACGGCCTCGCTGCACGGCTTCGGACCGGTGATCCGTCTGTTCTGGCGCGGGTGCAAGACGGTTGCGTCATCTTCGACGCTCGAACGCTGAATGACTCAGAAGTGGAGCTCGTGGCCGAAGCGGTAAAGCTCGCCCTGCAGCCTCGAGCCGATGCGCCCTGATCTGAGCCTCGATTCCCACCGGTGCCAATCAGCGCCGCGTATTCGCGTCGGTTTTCGCTTGTCTGGGCGGCTATGGCCATTGCGTCGCGGGTTCTTTTGACCGCCGAGTAGAATCGAAAGAACGGCTGGCCTGCCTTGTGGGAGTGTTTGCACGCCTGGTGGCGGCCCCGGGCTTCAAACCCGGTGCGGGGTCTGTCGAGCAGGCCCCGGGTGGGTTCGATTCCCATACACTCCCGTCCATTCTCTAGTGCGACTTCTTCAGTGACGCCGTGGGCGGTGGGGAATCAGCGCGATTCCACTCCGGGGGAGCAAAGTGGCAGAGCGCCAAACTGGCAGCGATTCCCAGCATTCAATCGGCGAGTCAAGCAAGCAGGACGAACGCGGATCGTGGATACGCGCGGCATTCCAATGGACTGCAGGAACGTGGCAACGCGTAGCCCAGTCTGCACTGGTACGCTATTTCTTTCCGGGGCCGGTTTACACGCGTGTGCTGTTGCTGAGCGCGGTAGTGGGGGCTGTAGCAGCCTTCGTAGCTGCTAGCTTCTACCTGGGACTGGCGGGTATGAGCCGGCTCTGTTTGATCGATGGCATGGGCTACATCGAGCCTCCTGCGTTGGGGGAAGAACCGGACCGAGATCCGGACCAGTACGTGTTGCCGCGCCGGTGGTGGGCAGTGCTGGTTCTGCCCACTCTAGGGGGCCTGGTCTGCGGCATCATCGTGTGGCGGTTCGCACCAGAAGCTGAGGGGCACGGTACAGACGCGGTCATCCGGGCGTTCCACCACCATGCGGGCTATATTCGCCCCCGTGTCCCGTGGGTTAAGGGAATCGCCTCGGTGGTCACGATCGGTACAGGTGGTTCGGCCGGCCGTGAAGGGCCAATCGCCCAGATCGCTGCAGGGGTGGGGTCCTGGATCGCCGGTGTGCTCAGATTAAGCGATCGTGAGCGTCGTACGCTGACTATGTGCGGAGCCAGTGCCGGCATCGGCGCGATCTTCCATTCTCCCCTCGGTGGCGCTCTGTTCAGCGCCGAAGTCCTCTACAGCACCGCCGCGGTCGAGCACGGGCTGATTATTCCGGCAACCATCGCCTCCGTGGTTGCCTACTCGCTCTATCCGCTCCCCCACGGTCGGATCTTCGTGCCCCCGGAGGACTTGCGCTACGGGTCTCCAGTCGAGCTCATCGGTTACTTGCTGTTCGCCGTTTTTCTGGTTCCGTTTGGTTGCCTCTACGTGCGTACCTTCTACGGCACCCGCGATCTGTTCGCCAAGATTCGTCTGCCGTTTTGGGTAAAGACGGCGATTGGAGGATTGGGACTGGGCCTTGTGGCATTGCTGTTTCCCCATGTCATGGGGGGCGGGTATGGTTGGATTCAACGAGCGATGAATGGTGCTTTGCCGGTGAAATTGATGTTAGCGCTGGCGGTTGCCAAGATCATCGCAACCTCGTTGATCATCGGCAGCGGGGGTAGCGGAGGGGTTTTCGCGCCGTCGCTGTTTATCGGAGCCATGCTCGGCGGAACCTTTGGCCACGCCCTCCACGCCTGGAACCCTGCCCTAGCACCGCAACCAGAGGCGTACGTACTGGTCGGTATGAGCGGGTTCTTCGCTGCCGTGGCCAAGGTGCCCCTGACAGTTCTCGTCATGGTCTGCGAGATGACCGGCTCATACAGCCTGATCGTGCCCCTCATGCTCGTCAACGTGGTCGCCATGTCCCTTTCTCGCCGCTGGCAGCTTTACGAGGAGCAGGTGCCCAGTCCAGCCCACAGTCCTGCCCACGCCGGGGAGGTGGTGGTCGATGTGCTGGAACGTCTGCGTGTCCGGGACGTGTTCGATCGGGGGCGTCGCGTTGATCTGATTCCCGCGTCCGCCAGCTTGCACGACGTCCTTGAGATTGTGGCGAACTCCCACAACACCTACTTTCCGGTCGTGGATCGTGACGGCCATCTGATCGGCATTTTCTCCCTCCACGATTTGCGCAGTGCGCTTCTGGGCATCGATAGTGAAGATGCGATTCGCGCCATCGACGTGGCCACGTTTCCCGTCCTTACCGTTACACCGGACGATGATCTGAGCACGGCGTTGCGGATCCTGACGCAGCGAAACATCGAGGAGGTGCCCGTGGTCGAGGTTGATCGCGAGGGACGAAAGCGCGTCGTGGGCTTTCTGTCACGGCGTGCCATCATTAATGCCTATAAACAGGCCGTGGACCAGTGGCGAAGTGCCATCGCTTCTCAACTGAAGCAGCCCAGAGCGTTGCAGGCGGAGGAAAACGACGCGGAACTACTCACCCGGCCGCAGGCGTATGGAACAAGGGAGCGGCGCGCAGCGCGGAGTGAGACAAGCCGCCGACGTCGCGAGTGAGCTGGAGCCGTAGGGCACGACCTGACTCGATCAGCGAACTGCCGCATGAGCACACAATTGGACGAGCCGCGCGTTCGATGTACCAATACGCTGCCGAAGCCGCCGCAGCGCAGGTTGGTCAGGACGGCGGCGTTGGTTGGCGTCGCAGCGGCCGCCACGCTACCCTTTCTTTGGAAACCGCTACACATCGATGACCCGGCGGACCTCCAGTACGTCCAACAGATCCTTCGCGATCCTAGCGATCCGTACGGGTTCGAGTTTGACTGGGGTGAAGGGCCAAGACCAGCTATCTACAACTACCATCCCCCCCTAAAGTTCTACTACCACGCCTTGGTGCTCTGGCTGGCCAACGCCGGAACAGACGTTTACCGGTATCCTCATATCGAGTTCGTGCTGCACGCTTCCTACGTTCCCTTCGTCCTTGTGATTGTCTTTTCGCTCGCCAGGTTAGCCGAGCATTTCCGGGCGCCCCCGATCGTTACGGCAGCGTTCTGGTGCCTTGGCCCCGGCTTTCTGCCCGGTCAAAACGCCATGTTGGACGTTCCCACCCTGGCTTTGGGATTGGGTGGCACGGCTTGTCTGGTTCGGCTTTTCGAACGCGGGGGCCGGGGGTGGACTGCCCTGACCGCAGGGTGCCTCCTTGCTGCCGCGGTGCTCACCAAATACGCGGCGGTCGTTTTTGCGCTCGCGTGGGCCGTATGGATGGGCATGCGACGGGTTCGGTTTCCCGTTTGGCTGCAAGTTTTCCTCCCGCCGGCTCTAGCCATTCTGGTCTGGTCGGGATGGTCGTGGTATGCGTATGGCTTTCTGCACCCGCTGGTGGTCATCAATGGGGTGCCTGGGCAGGTGGGGGCCAGAAGGCCGGATCTGACCACCGCGATCGACAGCATCGTGTTTCTCGGTGGTGCAGTGCCCGGGATGCTGCTGTACTGTCTGCTGGGCAGCTCACGCGGTCTGGCAATGGCACTACTGGGGTTGGTGAGTGCCCTTGTGCTCTACGTCGTGCGCGACCCGAAACTGTACGTCGTGGAGGGTCGGGTGGAGCTTCCACCCGAAGGGCTCGTCTGGTGGATATGGCTAGCGGCCAGTGGTGCCATCTGTCTGTTTGTGGCGGCTGGATCGGTTGCGGTGGGGGTTCGGAACAGCGATAGGAGGGGGCAGCAGCGTGCGATGCTCGGGATCTGGGCAGTTCTGGCCTTGCTCTTAGGGGCAGCATCGGCACCCTTCGTGGCAATGCGGCGGGTGCTCGACTCGGCCGCAGCCGCCTCTTTACTGGTCTTCAGTGAGGATCGGTCGACGCAGGGGGCAGTACCGCGAAGGCGAAAAGTCGCCCTCGCGCTCGCTCTGATCGTGAATATCTCCGTGGGCTATGCCGTGGCCCTCTCCGACTATGTCTTCGCCAGGATCTATCCGGAGTTTGCCGCTTTCATTGCGTCCCAACAGCCTCATTTCCAGCACAAAGCGTGGTGCTACGGCTACTGGGGGTGGATGTACTACGCTCAGCGCTACGGCCTGAAACGCTATATCCCCGGCCGCGAAGAGCCTCAGACGGGAGACATGTTCGTTTGGCCCGACACCGTGGCTAAGCCGGCAGTGGTGCCTGAAGAGCTCATGGCGCGGTTGCGAAAGATCTTCCAGGAATACCA
>JALSID010000192.1 GCA_026981825.1 Planctomycetota bacterium | reverse complement strand
GCAGAGCAAGGGGGGATCGCCATTCATCCTGGAAGAACTTGACCGCTTTACCGTTCCGCCAGGACTCCAGCACCCTGTCCAGGAACGTACGGGTACCCCCGCGGCCTGGGCCGTAGAGCAGTGCGATGCGAAAGACGGCGGCGTTCGGATAGGCCAGCGCAACTTGCTCGGCCTGCAGCTTGGTCGCTCCATAAACCGACACAGGATGGGGGTGGTCTTCTTCGGTGTAGTTCCCCTTTTCCCCGTCGAAAACGAGGTCTGTGGAGATGTACAGAAACCGGATACCCTGCGCCCGTGCCAGGCGGACCAGGTGGTCTGTGCCGCCCACGTTGATACTCCGTGCCCGCGCAGGATCCCGGTAGCACGCATCGATTCGCGACAGCGCAGCCAGGTGAACGACGGCGGAGGGACGAGCGCTCCGCCAGGCTTGCTCCACCAACCGTGCGTCCTCGAGCGGGACCGGGGTCGCTTCCGTTTCCTCGTCGAAGCGGACCCTGCGCCGGCCTGACCATGCTGCGCACCGGAAACCCGCCTGTCGAATTGCCGCGACCACATAGGGGCCAAGCTGACCTGTAGCTCCGGTAACCAGAATGCGTTGCTCCATGGACCGCAGTCACCCGCACGATCAGAGCGTTAGCAGAACCGTTCAGCACCAATCCTAACGAGGTACACAAACTCAGGTGGCCGCTGGTTGGAAGGGTGGCCGACCGGCGAGGGAGGTAGAGCCGTGGGGTTGTAGAATCAGACGTCAGCATGTCGGGGACCGGTAGGGAAGAAGGATAGACTGGAGCCGGTGCTTGGCTCTTTAGCGGCGGTCGCGATGGCAGGTCAGGGGGCAGGAAAAGAAGTGTCCAGACGCGAGCTTGCCTTGGGAATGGAGTCAGCCGGGCGCTGTATGGTCCGGGTGTCGACGCCTAGCCGGTTGCACTTCGGATTGATCCCAATCCCCTGCCGCGGTCTTGGCCGCTACGCGGGGGTCGGACTGGCGCTTAGTTCCCCAACGGTTGTGGTGGAGGCTGCCATAGCGGCGCAACATCGTGTGGTGGGATCTCAACGTGACCGCGTCGAGCGTGTACTCAGGGAGGTCGTCCGGTCGGTCGAGGGGGCCCACAGCCAGGGGGTGGCACTGCGGGTCGTGGCGGCACCTCCTGCTCATCAGGGACTGGGATCGGGGACCCAACTGAGCCTGGCCACGGCAGTTGCGGTCTATCGCCTGTTGGGGGTTCCGTTTGACCTGTGGAATGTCGCCCGGAAGCTGGGGCGGGGGCGGCGCAGTGCGATTGGCGTGGCGGTCTTCGAAGGGGGCGGGTTCCTGATCGATTGCGGCCGTACTGCATCCGCTTGCGGTCCAGAGCAGCTTCGCAGGCTGCGCTGGCCGCCTGACTGGCGGTTCGTCGCGGTCAGGCTCACGCCCGTGGCGGAGATTTCGGGCGCGGTCGAGGAAGCTGTTTTTTCGGACCCGGATTCACTTGTCATGGATCGCCAGGTGCCGGAGGAGATGGCTCGTCTCCTGCTTGACGAGATCCCCGCGGCTGTGGCGGACAGGGACTTCACTTGGTTCGTGGGGGTACTTGGAACTTATGGCAGGTTGGCTGGGCGTTGCTTCGAACGGTTTCAAGGGGGCTTCTTCGCCCATCCGATGGCTGAACGGATCGCGCGGTTCACCGAGCGACAGTGGGGCTTACCGGCGTTGCAGAGCTCATGGGGGCCGACCGTGGCAATTCCTACTCCGTCTGCGGAAGAGGCCGATCGCGTACGCCACCGGCTGGAAGTGGAGTTCCAGGCAGAGCTCGATGAGCTGTTCGTGTCCGAGGTGGCGAGCCACGGTGCACTGGTGGAGAAGCGGCAAACCACGTGGTCCTGACCAGGGCTGTCCTGCTGCACCGCTTGTCGATGGTGGGCTTGGGGTATCAGCGTGGAGGGGGGCAAGGATAAGAGCCTGGCACGTCGGGGCCGGGGGCTGCCAGGGTATCATAAACCCGTTGACCGATTTGGCTGCAGAGCGCGCGATGGGCTTCAGTGGGATAACTTGGCGTGTGGCATAGCGGGCTGATAAGGTGAGCGGGCGGGCAGGCGGCGTGCTTGGGAACGTACGTGGTCTTTGTGCTCTGGCACGGAAATCTTATCCTGGGGGCAGAGGCTCTTCCAAAGGGGGATTCTCGTAGAAGCGAAGCACGTGGTCGCGGAGAACCCGCAGCGTTTCCTGCTCGAGCTCACCGCCGGTCTTTTGGGTGAGCAGTTCGGCACGGCGAAGTTCGTCGAGCACGTTGTCCTTGGGCAGGAGGTGCAACCGTGTGGCGGTGATTGCCAGTTCGAGCAGGGCATGCCGAGCTCGGTTGAAGCCGAGAAACGGCCGCATGTTCCAGCAGTGCAGGGTGCGGCAGGTCACAGACGCACGCAGCTCGTCGGCGCTGTCCAGAGTGACCACCTGGAACTCGAAGGCGCGGCACGCATCGGCGAGGATGGGCGCTCGCACGCGTCGTGGGGGGTAAAAACAGCACTCCGGGCAGTGCCCAACGACCAGCCGTGCGATCAGGAGGACATCGTCCGTAACATGAAAGACCCCTTCTCTTTGGTTGGTCAGGTTCTGGTAGGACTGGGTGTCGAAGAATGGGCGGAGGACAAACCGGTTGAAGGAACCGTCGACGAGTCTGGCTCCCATGGCGGCAAGGTGAGCTGTTCCGTTGGCTCGCAGCGTTGAGAGGATGCCCTCGACGATCAGCATGAGCTTCCTGACCGCGTTTGTTAGGTCTCTTCGGGCTATAATCTAGCGGGATCCCGCGGTGGGATTCACGTCAAGCAGCCGATTCTGCCTACCCGAACAACCTGAATGGTGGCGGTTTTGCCGATGGATGTTAGCACGCTTGTGTTCCTGGCGCTACAACTGGGCATCTTT
>JALSID010000191.1 GCA_026981825.1 Planctomycetota bacterium | reverse complement strand
GGCCGGCCCGCTTGTCCGCTTCTGGACGCGTTCGGCTCCTGTCCCGTTGCGGAGGCAGCCGCTTCGGTCCTGCCGGATTGCGTTCCTTAGGCAGGGCGCACGGCGGTTCGCGCCCGGCACCGCCTGTTCGTCGCAGCTCTCGTGCCACTCCGCGTCGCAGCTCATTTCCTCCCCCGCAGTGCTGCGTCACGCCGGGAGCGGAGGTAGCGGGCGAGCAACACGTCGAAAGGCGTATCGGTGCGCGCGAGCACATAGTCGGCTCCCAGTTCGCGAGCCTTGCTACGGTGGTAGGCCAGGAACTGCTCGACCGCCTCCACGTAGTAGGGCCGCAGGTACGATGGGTCAGCTTGAAGGCGTTCCTGGGTTTCCATGTCGACGAATACGGTCATCTCGTCGAACGGGAGCTCGATCTCGGCAGGGTCGAGCGTGTGGAAGACGATCGTCTCATGCTGGCGGTGGCGGAAGTGGTAAAGGGCGCGAATAACCGCTTCGTCCCCCTCGTCGTCGATCAGATCACTGACGAGCACGACCAGGCAGCGCCTGCGCAAGCGGAAGGCGAGCTTGTGTAGCGTATCCGCGATTCGCGTTCCTTTTGGCTGCCCGTCGACGGGGAGTTGGTCGCGGCGGCAGAATCGTTCGAGCTGGCGAAGCAGTTCGCCCACGTGGCGTGGCCCGGAGCGAGCGGGCATGTGCAAATCGACCGCATCGCTAAAGATCGTCAGGCCCACGGCGTCTTGCTGACGCGCGGCAAGGTAGGCAAGGGTCCCGCACAGGAACGCACCGTACTCACACTTGGGAAGGTGGCCTTCCGAGGAGAAGTTCATCGAGCTGCTGGCGTCCAGGATGAGCTGGACACGCATGTTTGTTTCTTCCTCATACAGCTTGACGTAGAGCCGATCGGTTCGGCCAAGGACCTTCCAATCCAGATGGCGCAGATTGTCCCCCGGCACGTATTCCCGATGCTCCGCGAACTCAACACTGAACCCCTTGTAGGGGCTGCGATGGAGACCTGATATGAACCCCTGAACCACCTTCCGAGCCACGAGCGGAAGGTTCTTCACTCTGCCCACGGCTGCGGGGTCCAGAAACCGGTACCCGGGCATCATCGTCCTCGTAGCTTTCGCCTCGATGTCGTCCCGTTTCGCGCCCCGTGTCACCGCGTCTGCCGGGACGCGAGCTCGCGAACGGCCCTTCGCCTCCCTTTCCGTCGTCCCTTTTTAGCGCAGCCGCCATTTGCGGCGCAGAAACCATTCGGCGCTGAGCGCAAGCACGAACAGCGTCCAGCATCCCGGCGGCCAGGCTAAAGGGACCTCCCGAACGACGACTCGCTGGCGGATTTGCAGGCGAAGCTCATCAAGCACGCGGTCTACCAGCTCAAGGGGGACATATTGACCCCCGGTGGCGTTGGCGAGGGCCTTCAAGAGCTCCGCATTGAGCGTGACGTTGTCGAATTCGAGGTTAGGGCGGCCGATCTCGACCTGGAGTTCCACCGGCTCGAACGTGTGGTCCCCTAGCTTCCCCTGGACCACGATCGTGTACTTGCCCGGGGGCAAATCCGGGACGGAGCCGGTGTACTTTCCCGGCGGGGTTCCGAGCGGGTCGAGTTTCAGCTCGCGCTTTCCCCCGGGGCCGGTCAAGGTTGCCGCGATAGCGGCGTCGTTGGTGCCTGCCCCCTCTTCGTCGCGAGCTTCTGCTTCTATCTGAACAATCTCGCCCGGCCGGTACCAGGGCTTGGTTGTGCGTGCGGTCATCGTGAGCGTGGCCGTGGACGTTCCCCGCCCCGCCAGCCACCGTACGAGTTGCCCCCAGAACCTGACGAAAGGCGACTGCCGGCCCAGCGCTCGGGTCGCCTGGTACCAGAGGCGAGTTGTGTCCGCTGCGAACACGGCCGTTCGGCCCTTTCCGGCGACGCCCACCGCCAGGACCGGCATGCTACCGCCTGAATGGGGACGGTATTCGAGCAGCACGATCCCGGTCGGTCTCGTCGCTCCGACTCTGGTCGCACCACGAAGTGGGGGCAAGGGGTGCTGTGCAGGTCGTGAGCTCGTTGGGAAAAAACCCTGAAGCCCGGTGAAGATGTCGTGGCCTTCCCCCGCCACCGTGAGCACCGGATGGAAATCTTCCTCCACCTGGCCTGCGTTCTTGCCGATCAGATCCACCGGCAATAGCTCCGCGATCGGCGTCTCCGCATAGCCGCCCGGTCCGAGGGCGTGGTAGCCGCCCAACAGCAAGAGCCCGGCGCCCTCTCGCACGCGCTCACGCAATCCTTCAAGCACCTGCTGCGTCCAGTAACTCGCATCGATGTCGCCGATGATGACCACGTCAAAGGCGGACCAGAACGTGCCGGCCCGGGGAAGGGACCGGATGGTGCGGAACTGGTCCATGTTCGTCCGCGTGAGGAATACGTTGGGACGGATCTGGACCATGGCCAGGAAGACAATGTCCGGGTCTCGGGCGAGGAAATGTTCGACAAGGGCCCCGTATTCGGCGCGCAGCGTGCCTTCCACGTAGAAGACGCGAATTTGCCGCGCGGTAACGCGCGCCATTGTGGTGCGGCGGTTGTTCTGAGGGATCCGCTCGAAAGGTCGAGGGGGCACTTCCGCCGCATACGTGTGCAGCCCCTCCTCTTTGGGGGCGAAGGTCAACTCGACTTCCTGTGCGCCTCGCCTGCCGTCCAGCCGCAGTTCGGTCTCGGCCACCTTCCGACCGTCTTCCATCAACAGAACGGGCACCACGATTCCTTCGCAGCCGAATGCGTCCACAAGCACTCGCGCGCGAACCTGATTGTTCAGCGGCAACTCGTCGGGGAGGGCCAGGTCCACAACCTGCACGTCCCTCAAGCCCCCCTGACGGACAGCCGAGGACCCAACCCCCACTGTGTATACGGGCACGCCGAGCGATTCCGCGACCGCGACCGGGTCGCCCGCCGCGTTGTGCTGTCCATCGCTTATGAGGACGGCGGCCTGGAGATTCTCCAATTGGGAAAGCACCCGGACGGCTTCAACAAGAGAGGTGGCAGTGGCGTTCGCTTCGAGGGTCTCGATTGCTCCGAGTGATTCGAGCGGCCGGACGGTGTCGCCGAAGACGAACAGCCGTAGCGCAGCCGTCGGTTCCAGCTTCGCCCACCAGGCAGGCAGGCGGCTTGTTACGGCGCGCCACCGCGATCTGCCCCCCGCTAAATCGCGGATGCTCATGGATGCAGAGCGATCCAGCAGAAGGCACACCGTGGGTTTGCTTCGGCTGGCGTTGGTGATGCTAACGACCGGCCGCGCGAGCAGCATGGCCGCGATCGACACCGCAGACAGGCGCAGGGCGAGCAAGACAAGCCACCGCCGCCTGGGTAGTGAGGGCCGGAGCCACCAGTAGGTCCACACCGAAGCCGCCGACGCCAGGACGAGAAGACCGACGATGAGGGTCACGTTTGCCGGTGTGGCGAAGATCACTTGCATCGCTCAAAACTCGCTCCGCCCTGGTCCGGACCGCCTTAGTCCGCCCTGCCGAGGGCGCCGAATGTAGCCCATGGCAGCCTATCTCGGGACCGAAGGGGGCACAAGTTGTTGCGCCGACCCTTCGGACGCCGGGGGCCTGTGCGGTGAAGTTGCCCGTTCGGTTTCAGGATCGAACACGATGGACTTGATGTAGACCAGCTTGCCCAGTGTCTCTCCGGGCTTACCCTTTTGCCGTTCCTGGATGATCAGCTTGTGCCGCTTGTGCCATTCGCCAACGTGGGCCTTGCCCCCCTTTTCCTTGCTCTCCGGCACGAAGTACAGCACGGCGGATCCGCGCCCGGTTAGAACGCGACCGTTCTTCAGCGTTACGCGGTAGCTCAAGATCCGCACCGGATAGGTGCGTCCGGTGTAGACTTTCTCGTTGCTCGCCGCTTCTCGGAAGCGCCACTCCCGTTCCATCCACTCCTTTCGGACGCCGGCATCGATCCGTCGAATGGCCGACAGGGGCAGACGCAGGTAACGTTTGGCCTTTTCGTCGTAGAACCTCCAGCGTAGGCCGGGGGTCAGGTAGAGAAGCCCCCGGAGCTTCTTGCCATTTGAGAGCTCGATGACGGCGCGCCGGGCGTCCTGGGGAACCGGGCGCAGAGGGGGGCCGAACGGGTTCAGGGGTTTGCTCTTGTTTTGACCCTCGTTCTCTGTCGCAACCTGTGGATACGCCACCGTCGCTCCGACGAGAACCGCGACCACGGCCAGCCAGCGGGGGATGCCATTTCGCCGTTGACCGTCCGTCAACATCGTGTTTCTCCGCTGGTTCGACAGTTCACCCTCGGTGCCGGTCTGTGGCACGGGCTGTGCAATAGGCATTCCGTAGACCCGCGGTGGCAGGTGAAGTGGGAGAGAGTTGAGGCGGCGCAGGCTGAAATTGACCACCCAGACACGGTAGAGCACGGGCTGGTGCAGGGACGGTGTGGGTGCGCGCGTAGACGCGCACAGTGTGCGACTTCGTCACACGGGAGTCTCAAAAATGGCATCGCATGACGGCTCTCGCAACCCACTTCACGGGAACGAACTGTCCCGCCGCGAGTTCCTGGGAAGAACGAGCAGTTGTTGGTTGGTCGGGCTCCTGCCCGCCCGCTTTGCCGACGCCGCCTGGCTGCTCACCGCGCTCCAGCAAGCTCCTAAAGGCCCGGTCACGTGCGGGCCCCCTCCGAAAGCAAAGCCTCAGAGTCGCACAGGCGGCGAGTCGTTTCCGCCTCTTCCTCTCCCTGTTACCCCCCTAAGACGAACCGAGAAGAAGCGGCCCCCCGCGCCACCGGCCCTCATCGGGAAGGCAGCCCTGGGGCCGATCCGCTGGATCACCCAGAACGGCAAACGGATTGCCTACCGCGATTGGATGACCGACCCCTCTGATGTGCAGACATTGTTGGCATGGACCAGCCGCGAGCTTGGGATTCGCTACCGGGCAGTTGAAGCCGACTTCGGCCACTTCAGTTACGATCCTCGCGAACTGCCTGCTCTGCTCTTCGCCGGTCACAACAGCTTTACGCTTCCCGACGAAGTGCGCGAACGGCTGCAGCGCTACATCTTGGATGGTGGCATGATCATCGGCGACGCCTGTTGCGGCTGGAAGGATTTCGACGAGTCGTTCCGTCGCGAGATCGACACCATTCTGCCGGACCGCACACTCCGCCCCCTGCCACCCGACGAACCGATTCTTGCGTCCTACTACAAGATCACCCGGTCGACCTACCAGCGAGCGGATGGTTCTCGCTACCAGGATGACCCGCCGTTGCACGGCGTTAGCCTGGGCTGCCGGCTGGCGGTCGTGTACTCTCCCGTGGATCTCACGTGCGGCTGGGATGGTCATGACCATCCCCGCGGGCTGAGGATTGTGATTAACGAGGCCCGTCAGCTCGGTGCAAACTATGTCACCTACCTGATCGCGAATTACCAGCTTGCCCGGTTCTTGAGCACCACAAAGATCTACCACGAAGCTGCCGCCCCGACTCGGGACGACTTCGTGATCGTGCAGGTGGTTCACGAAGGAGACTGGGATCCCGATCCCACCGGCGTCTACAACCTGCTCAAGTTTGCGCGCGATAACACCACGCTCGAGGTGAAATTCAAGAAGATCACGCTTTCCCTCGATGACCCCCGTTTCGTGCAGTACCCGTTGCTCTACATGACGGGTCACGACGAGTTCATCTGGAGCGAGGAGGAGGCGGCTCGGCTGAGGAGCTACTTGCAGGCCGGGGGAATGTTGTTGGCCGATGCGTGCTGCGGTCGGCTCGCGTTCGATAGGGCGTTTCGCAGGGAAATCAAGAAGGTTTTCCCGGACGGGAAGCTGGAAGAGATCCCCCTCGACCATCCGGTCTACCATCTGGCGTTCGATATCGGGTCGGTCAGCTACACGCCGCGCACGGTCGAAGACTTCGGCGGGCTCGATCGGCCCCTGCTTGAGGGGATCAGCGTTGGTGGTCGACTGGCGGTGGTCTACAGCCGCTTCGATCTGGGGAACGGCTGGGAGCAATTCCCCCATCCGTACAGCTATGGCTACGCCGATGAGGACGCGTTGCGGATCGGCGCCAACGTTTTGGCGTATGCGGCAACGCACTGAGTCGGGCCGGAGGCGCTGTCGTTTGCACCGGCGCGGAGCGAACCGAGATGACCGCTGAAGTTCTTGCTCTGGTGAACCGGATCGAAGAGACCCGGCAGCGGTGGTGGTTGGCCAGCCTCCTTTGCCGTTTGGCGATCGCCGGTCTGGTTACCGAATCCGCGGTTGCGGTCGCCCTGCTCATCGACCAATTCCTGCCCTATGGACCGGCGTCGCTGGTGGGGGCTTCGATCCTGGTAGCGCTGCTCGGGCTAACGGCTTTTTCCGTTGCGATCGCGGCGACCGTTCGGCAGCAGCGTTCGCTGGAGGCCGCTGCGCGCCGGATCGAGGCGTCGTTCCCCGAGCTAGACGGTAAGTTGGTCTCCCTCATTCAGCTCGCCCGTGTGCAGGATCCGCTGGCTCAAGCGGCAGCGCGTCGGCTCATCGCCGAGGTGACCGGTCGTCCAATCGAGGAAGCAAATGCTCGGCTGCCCTGGCATGAGCGGATTCGCTTTGGCCTTGCCACAAAGTGGGATGCGTTCGGGGCGGTCGGGCTGCTGGTCCTGATGACGGTTTTGCTGTGGGCGATCCACGCCATCGTGCCCGGATGGGGGTCGTCCTTCGGCCGGTTGCTTGCTCCGTGGAGCTTCACCCCGCACCGGGGGAGCGTACGGATTCTCGATGTTCGTCCGGGGGATACCGTTGTGCTGCAGGGCAAGCCATTGCAAGTGACCGTGGTGGTCGAGCTACCGCGTCGGGAGGCCCACTTGCCCGGCGGAACACTCTTTTTCCGCACCGCTTCCGGTCGTCGTGAGCCGGTAGCGCTGGTTCCGGACGACGCTAAACGAGCATATCTGGGTACCGTTCCATCGGTGGTCGAGGAGGGGAGTTACTACGTGCAGGTGGGCAACACCCAGTCCCGCGTGTTCCAGGTCCGGGTCACGACGCCCCCCGAACTCACTCGGGTTCGCATAACGTACGAGTATCCCCCCTACACGCGCAGGCCGCCGCGGACGGCGGAGCAACCCGATGGCAACCTGAGCGGCCTGCAATTCACCCAGGCTCTGGTCGAGTACGACGTCTCGTCGCCGATAAGTCGGGGCTACGTCGAGACCAGCGAGGGGACAATACCGGGGTCAGTTGTGAGAGATGGACGGGCTCTACGCGTGCGGTTTCTGCTCCTTGAGGACATGACCTACACCGTTTCGGTTTTCAACGAGCTCGGTATCCAGAACCCCTCGCCGCAGCCGTACCGCATTACAGTGCAGCCGGATCGGCCGCCCAAGATTGCTCTGGTTGCCCCGCCGGACGACGGTACGATCGGCAGCGGGGGCACGTTGCTGATATCCGTGCAGGCAAGCGACGATTACGGTCTGAGGCGGGTGTGGTGCGAGGCTCGCGTCTTGAAAAAAGAGGGGGCCGACGCGGGGGCTGATGAGGCTAGGGGGCGGACGCTCGTGCTCCACGAGTGGCGCCTCTCTGAAGAGCCGGCGCAGTTTGCAGCCCGGCACGAGTGGACGTTGGCGGCAGCAAGGTATCCCCCGGGGACGGTGCTCTACGTGCGGGCCGTTGCCGAGGACAACCGCTACGTGTCGTTGCCGGGGCGCGAAGTCAAGCCGCAACGGGCGGTAACCGATTGGGTGAAAGTCACGGTCGTGTCACCGCAGAAGCGGGCTAGCGAGCTGGTTGCGGCGCTGAGCGACCTGCGCGCCCAACTCAACAAGCTGCTTCAAATCCAGCTCGAGGCCAGACTCCTCGTGGCGCGGGCGCTGGCGAACGCGCAGCCCAACGAGTTCGGACCGGTGGCCCGTGAGGCACTGGGCCGACAGCGGGCCGTCAGAGAGGAGGCGGGGCGGATCATCGATGCGCACCAGGGGGCGAAGCAGTCGTTCGTGCAGCTTACCGTTCGCACCCTGAGCAGCCTGCACGATCGTGAGATGGCCGAAGCAATCCGACTGGCGGAACGCCTTCCGCACAGCGGAGAACTGAACGGTCGGAAGAAGGCAGCCGAGGAACTGATGGGGGTACAGGACGAGATCATTGCGGTGCTCAGCAAGCTGCTCGACCTCGCTCGAACGGCGGAGACCCGCGCTCTGGCCGAGGCGGAGAGGAAAGAGGGCGGCGATCTGCCCACCGAGCCGGTGCTCGATAAGCTGAGGGAGCTGAAGGAGAAACTGGACGAATTCCTCCGTCAGCAGAAGCGTGTGATCGAGGCCAGCGAGAACCTGGCCAAGAAGCCGGTGGAGGATTTCACGAAGGAGGACGAGAAGTTGCTCGAAGAGCTCGCCGCCGTGGAGGACGACTGGGCACGGTTCATGGGGGAGGCCCGGTCCGACCTGAGCAAACTTCCCGAGCAGGATTTCGCGAACCCGTCCTTGCTGGAAGAGCTGGTCGAGATCGAAACCGAGCTGAAGATGGCGGCCGACGCTCTCACCAAGAAGACGGTCGAAATTGCAGTGCCGCTGGAGCAGCTCGGCGCCGAGCGAGCCGAGGAGATGACCACGAATATCGAGAAGTGGCTGCCCGACACTCCGGACCGAGAGCGCTGGATGCAGGAGGAGCCGCTCGATGATATGTTCAAGTCGGCCCCCATGGCGGAACTACCTGGGGAGCTGGAGGATCTGGTGGGCGAGCTGATGGAGGAAGAAGAGGATCTGTTTGAAGAGATGGAGGACGTGAGCAGTAGCTGGGCGGATTCGATTGACAAGGGGGCCGGTTGGGACGCTGCGGACGGCCCGATTTCCAACATGAGCGCCCGGGGTGTGACAGGAAATCGACTGCCGAACAACAGCGAGATCGCGGGCCGTAGCGGCGAGGGCCGCCAGGGCAAGGCACACGGGGAGTTCGTTTCGGAGACCGCCGTCGGAAAGGGGGGCCGTAAGACCCCCACGAGGCTGACCCCCGATCCTTTTGTGGAGGGCCAGGTCAAAGACACCAGCAAGGACCCGGTGGGCGGCGCCACGGGCGGGGGTAAGCAGAGCGGCGTAGGCGGCGAGGGGCTCGAGGGTCCTGCGCCGGCACGCCCGGACATCCTCCAACGGCTCGCTCAAAAACAAGCAGCGCTTCGCAACAAGGCCGAGGTGATCGATCTCCGCTTCCGCGTGAGCCAGTACCACCACACCGACCTGCGCGCGTTGATCGAACGGATGAAACAAGTCGAGCTCGACCTGCGCGCCGGCCGATTGCACCAGGCATTGCGCAGACGGGAGGAGATTCTGAACAGCCTGCGGGAGCTGAAGCGGTACGCGGGCGGCGAAGTTCGCACCAGGTCGGAAGCCCTGGCCGAACGCACCAGGACCCAGGAGGACGAGCTGCTGCAGGGCGGTGCGCCGGAGGTGCCACCGGGCTGGGAAGAACTCACTCGCCGCTACTTCGATAAGCTCGGCAAGCAGCACTGATGGCCTGGTTCCAGACGCTCCTTGGTCGGTCGCCTCCCATCAGAGCGGCCGATGCGCCCCTGCGTTCCGGAAGGCGTGTCCTTAACCCTGCGGCGGCAAGGAGGGCCTCATCTGAGGCCGCACGGCGGGGTGTGAAGGAGCGGGTTTATCGAGTCCGGAGGAAAGCATGACTCGTTGGGCAACATGCGTTGGCGTCGCCTGCTTGTGTTTGCTCGTCGGGGCGGTGATCTGCATGGGGGCCGCGCAGAGACAGGTGTCCGATACAGAAGCGGTGGTGATCCCCTTCGACTTTGTTTCCCGGTTCGACGGGGGAAAGATGGGGCGTAAGGTGGGCGAGCTCTTCTGGGCCAGGCTGCGCAAGCGGGGTCGGTTCATTATCCCTGAATCAATGCTCGATGTGCGGGATACTCTGGCTTCCCAGGGGATTCGGCTTCGTGCGGACATGGGGCCGAAGGATCTGCAGCGCATCGTGCAGGAGCTCTTCGGCGGTCACATCGCCATCTGGGGGAGCGTGGAACGCGTCCCCGGAGCAAGGTACGACGTTTATGATCTGGAGATTTGGATTGTCGACTATCGACCGGGCCAGCCGCGTGTGGTCTACCACAAGAAAGCGCGTACGAAGACCGTCAGCGAGATTCCCCACGTTTACGTGCCGGCAGCTCTGGACGCTCTGTACGGTACCAAGACGCCTCGTCGGGATCGACCCGTGCCCGTACCCCAGTATTCCGAGGGGCAGCTCGGCCCCAATCTCGTGCGGGGTAGCTTTGAGTCGGGCGGCCGTCACCCGGCAGGGTGGGATCCGTTGCCGAAGCACGTGCTCTGGCTCCGGCACACGGACGGAAGCGGTAGGTTCATTCGGTTCGACATTCCGGAACCGGTAGCCGCAACCAGCGGGGTTCTCTACTACAGCGAGCTGTTCCCGGTGAAGGAAGGACAGAAATACTGGTTCCGCGTACGCTGGCGATCCTTTGGGCCGACGCCGAAGGTTTTTGTGAAGTGCTACGATGCCCTGCCCACCCGATTCACGACGCGGCGCAACGAGCGTCGGTTACGGGTGCCCGGCATCCCGTCGGACTATGAGCTGCGCGAGGTGTACCGCGCCCAGATGAACCTGAAGGGGCCCAAGGGCCGGTGGAACGTGCACGTGGAAGAGTTCACGCCAAGACATTCGAAGTACCATCCCCGCTGGGGTCGCGTCATGCTCTACGGGTATTGGCCGAAGGGAAAGCTGGACTGGGATGACGTCGAAGTGCGGGTCGTCCTGTCTGAGGAAGCGAGCACTTCACGCTGAAGTCGGGCGGTCGCAACAAGCGAGGCTGCCGGCAGGTATCCCTGGTCGCCATCGGCATGAGGGAAGCACCCGAGCTCGTCGCCCGGCGAGCTGCATCAGGGCTGGGTTGGTCGCCGCGCGCCGGCGGGTATTCTTGATCAAGCCGGCAGCAGAGCCTGTCGGTTTTCCGAACGTATCAATGGATATGGGCCCAGTTCAGATGCAGCGGTCGGAGTTCGATGGTAACCCTCACGCATTACGTGCGCGACATCTGGCGGCACCGCGACCTGGTTCGTTCCCTGGTATGGCGCGACTTCTGTACGCGGTACAAGCAGGCGGTTCTCGGGTTTGGTTGGGCCGTGCTCTACCCTATCGCTCTGGCCGCCATTCTTTGGCTGGCGTTCGAGGTGCTGCAGCAGGGGCCGACCACCGGAAAGCCCCGCTTGCTTGTCTACTACTGCGGCCTGCATGCGTTTAATCTGTTCGCTTCGGGCGTCATCTACGGGACGATCAGCGTCGTGGCCAATGGGGGCCTGCTGACTCGGGTGCGCGTGCCAACCGAGGCGTTTCCGCTCAGCGCGGTGCTGAGCTCCCTGTTCGACTACGTCTTTGCTTCGGCCGCGCTTGTGGGGCTCATGGTCTGGTACCGCTCGCACGTTGTTGTGGGGCTCAATTGGGTCTGGGCTCCGCTGGCGATCACAGGCCAGCTTGTGCTCACCCTCGCGGTGGTGCAGGTTCTGGCAGCAGCGTGCGTGATCGCACGCGACCTGCGCTACGGCGCTCCGATTCTGTGCCAGTTGCTGCTGTTCCTGGTGCCGGTTATCTACGAGGTGCCTGCTGTGGCACGGGGCGCGTGGAGATGGTACCTGCTGAACCCGCTGGCCGTTTATGTGGACTGCTACCGGCGGGCTTTACTCGACAACATGCCCCCTCGCTGGTCGTATTTCTTGCTTGCGTGGGCCGTTAGCCTGGTATGCCTTTGGATTTCGTGCCGGTTGTTTGCCAATGCCCGGAACAAATTTGCGGACGTCCTCTGAGCCTGTGCAACGGACGGCCGTGCCTGCCCCAGGACAGGTGCGGTTCGAGCGCGTGTACAAGGCGTATCCGAGGGACATCAGCGGTTGGTCGGCCGTGCGAAGGCTCGTTGAACTCTTCCGGCCCCCTCGCGTGCTCGACCACGTGCCCGAGGCGGAACTTGCACGGCCCGACCTGGTGTGGGCGCTCCGTGACGTGTCCTTTGAAGTGCGCCGCGGCGAGGTGGTGGGTGTCATCGGCCCGAACGGCAGTGGCAAATCGAGCCTCCTGCGGCTGATTGCCGGCATCACGTTGCCCACGAGCGGTCGCGTGGACGCCCGTGGAAGGGTGGGGAGCCTGCTCGAAGTGGGGGCCGGGCTGCACCCGGAGATGACCGGCCGGGAAAACATCTACCTGAACGGGCGTCTGCTGGGTATGAGCAGCGCGGAAATCGCCGCGGTGTTCGATGAGATCGTCGAGTTCTCCGGGCTGCGTGATTTCCTGGACATGCCCGTCAAGCGGTACAGCACCGGCATGTACGTCCGGTTGGGCTTTTCGGTTGCCACCGCCGTGGCTCCGGAGATCCTGCTGGTCGACGAAGTGCTTGCCGTGGGAGACTGGGCATTCCAGCGGAAGTGCATGGCTCGGTTCCGCGAGCTAAAGGAGAAAAACACGACGATTTTCTTTGTATCGCACAACATGGACGCCATCCGTCAGTTCTGCACGAGGTGCCTGTTTCTGGTGGACGGAGAATTGCGGTTCGATGGCGATCCCGAAGAGGCGATCCACCGCTACTATGCCGAAGGGTTCCGAACGTGGGTAGTCCGCGGCACGGGGGCTCCGACTACCCCCAGGCCGCCGGCACAGGGCAAGGGGGTAGCTGTCGAGGGGGCAATATCTGGCTGTTTGAGGAACGCCTCGGGTGAGCCCGTCACTTCGCTGTGCTCGGGAGAGCCCTGTGTGCTGGAGCTGACGCTGGAGGGGGACCGCATCGGCGAAGATGCGGGTCATTTGAGGGTGGATCTGTTCGACCAGGAGGGCACCCTGCTGGCCGGGTTCTCGACTGAGGATGATCGGATCGGTCTTTTGCCGCTGGAGCGACGACGTGTGCGCGTTTCCGTCCAGTTCCCCCACGGGCTGCCTCTGGCACGCGGCCGGTGTCGGTTTCGGGTCGTTGTGCTCGACCCCAACGGCCTCGAACCCTTTGCCGTCGAGGACCGGGTAGCCGAGGTGACCTGCCACGCGCCGCGCCCCCAGTCCGGCTATGTGTACGTCCCCCGCGAGTGGCAGTGGCGAGCTGAGGAGTGAGGCGGCGACACCGCAAAAGGTGGGGGTCAATCGGGCGGAGTATACGGTAACGCTGGCCTTGCAAATCGGACGGGAAGCAAGGCATAGTCGGTGGGAACGCCCCCCCAGCACAGGTGGCACGAGCTGACGTCAATTGCATGAAGGCCGAGTTGTTTGCGATCGCACGCAGGCCAGCACCATGGGAACTACCCCACCGCTATGCGGCGTTCGCCACGGGCCGGCGACTGCGGTCGGACGTTAGGAGTGAACGCACCCGCTGAGCGATTCGCCTCGCCGCGTGTCCGTCGCCAAAGGGGTTCCTGGCTGCCGGATTACCCTGCCACGGGAAAAGCACGAGCCGTTCGAGCGCTGCGGACAGGCTTGCTCTGGCGGACGGATCGACCGCCCGGCACCAGCCCACTTCGATCGCCTCCTGCCTTTCCGTGCTGGCTCGGCAGATCAGGAGTGGCTTCTGTAAACAGCAGGCTTCTTCCTGAAGCCCGCCGGAATCGCTCACCCAGGCTTCTGCTTCGGCCAGAATGCGGAGAAACACGTCGTACGGTTGGGGGGGCATGAAACGGACGCGCGCGTGCCTGAGCAGCTCCCGAGCAGCTTCGCTGAACCAGCCGTTGGGGTGGCCGAAGACGAGCCAGTGGAGATCGGGCCGGAGTTCCGTTGCATCGAGAATGGCTGCGGCAAGGGCTTCGAACCGTTCGCCTCTGTTTTCCCGCCGGTGGGCGGTAACGACGACGTACGGTCGGGGCAGCTCCACAGACGGTTTCCTCGATCGGCGTAGCGTCCACCGGAAAGCGTCCACGATTGGATTGCCCGTGATCGTGATTCGCCAGGCGGGGATGCCTTCCAGGAGCAGGTTACGTGCGGCGTCCTGGGTAGGAGCACAGTGCAGGGTAACGAACCGAGCAAGCGCCTGACGATAGGCCTCTTCCGGGAACGGTTCCTCGATCGTGTGGGTGCGCAAGCCGGCCTCCACGTGGACGATCGGGATCTGCCGGTGAAAAGCGGCAATCGAGGCAGCAAGGGCGGAACTTGTGTCCCCCTGTGTGATGACGATGCGGGGCGCTAGATTTCGGAGAACCGTGTCTAGCTGCGTCAGGAATTCTCCGAGCGTCTCCGACAGTTCGCGACGGCCCCGAGGGGGTAGGCTGATGTCCGGCGTGATGCCGAAACAGCCCAGAGCTTCCTGGGCCAGGTCCGGTTGTTGGTTGGTGAGTACAACCGTCGTCCGCATGCGGCGACGGCGGCACGCCAGGACAACCGGCGCCAGTTTAATCGCCTCCGGCCTCGTTCCCAAGACCACGGCCACGTCGGTTCCCGCCGTGGAGCGCGGACCTCGCCCCGCTGCTTGCTTCGTTCGGGAGGGGGACGACTTCGCATCACCTGTTGACGGCACTGAGCTCACAACGGCCTCCTGCCTCGGAAAAGCGCTCCAGGGAGCCGCCACCTTCCGGAGCAGTCCCACGGCTCGAGAGCTCGAGAACGGCTCTCCCGCGCAACTCTCCTTCGGTTCGGCCGCCCGGCCGTCGATGCCGATGGGGCCGATCGCCGGCCCGCGACGGGCCTGGTTCCGTCCGGCGATTGGCTTGCCGGTGCGGTTGCATCGACGCTTGTGCGGGTTTTTCGGTGCGGCTATGGTCGTGCATGGGGTTTGTCGCCATGCCGTTTGCGCGCCTGCCACGGTCTGGACCCGGTGCTCGTGGCGGGCCTGCCGGATGCGGAAGCGGTACGGAGTGCTCCATCGTGCTAAAGCGTTTCGACCAGTACGGCGCCCCCCTGTCCACCACCGACGCACAGGGTTGCCAGACCGCGACGCAGCCCCCGCCTCTTGAGTTCCAGCAGGAGCGTCAGAAGGAGCCTCGCTCCGGTGGCTCCCACCGGATGCCCCAGGGCGATGGCGCCTCCGTTGACGTTGAGCTTCTCTTCGGGAATCCGGCCGAGCGGACCGTCTTGTTTGAGCTCGCATCGGGCAAATTCGGCCGACTCGAACGCCTTCAGGACGGCCAGCACCTGGGCGGCGAACGCCTCGTTGATTTCGATTAAGTCGATGTCGTCGAGGGTGAGACCGGTGCGGTCGAACAGTCGAGCGGTGGCGTACACGGGGCCAAGCCCCATGCGCGCCGGGTCGCAGCCGGCGTAGGCGTAGTCAACGATCCGCCCCAGGGGTTGGAGGCCGAGCTCCTCGGCGCGGCGCTCCGACATCAGCAGCAGCGCCACGGCTCCGTCGGTGATTTGGGACGAGTTCCCCGCGGTGACGGTGCCGTAACGCTTGTCGAAGTACGGGGGGAGCTTGGCCAGCTTTTCGGGAGTCGTCCCGCTGCGCGGGCCGATGTCCTGAGTGACTGCCACTGGAGGATGCGGAGGGTAGACGGGTACGACTTCCTCGGCCAGCCGTCCGCTTTGCCACGCGGCCACGGCCTTGTGGTGGCTGGCAGCGGCGAATTCGTCCTGCGCTTCGCGGCTGATGCCGAATTCGCGGGCGAGTTTTTCGGCGGTCAGCCCCATGATCAGTCCGGAGACCGGGTCGGTAAGGCCGGAGAAGAGGCCGATCACGGGTTTAAGGTCGCGCGGGCGGTAGCTGAGAATACGGCGAAAGCGCGCCCAGGCGCCGCGGGATCGGAACAGGCGCCAGGTCTTCTCGGTGAAGCTATGGGGGAAGAAGAACGGCACTCGGCTCAGGGATTCAGCCCCAAGTGCCATGATGGTCCGTGCCCGGCCGGCGCGGATGAGTTCGTGCGCTTCGGTTGCCGCCTCGAACCCGCTGGCGCAGTTTCTGCTGACGGTGTGGGCGATCCGGCTGCGGGGCATTTCGGCGTAGAGCTGGATGACGCGGGCCACGTTTGTTGCGTCGGCCGGTGTGGCGACGTTACCCGCGATGACCTCGTCGACCTCTTCGGGGGGCAGTTCGAGCCGGTAGAGCAGCTCGCGCGCGACGATTCGCCCCAGCTCCTCGACGGGGACTTCGAGGAACGCATCGCCGGCGCGGACGAACGGGGTTCGCAGTCCGCCGACGATGACGGGCCATTCGTGTGTGGAGCTTGTGGTAACGGTCACCATCGGAGTTTCGCTGACCGTCCGTGTGGTCGATCCGGTGCGGACATCGGTGTTAAGGCGCGTTCGCCGTTCCGATGCCAAGGCTACCGGTTTAACAGACGCGGGGCAAGGGCGGGTCGGTAGGAGTTCGAGCGGGAGTTCGAGCGAACCTCCGCCGCTCCCTCGGCGGAGCCGTGGCGGGCCGCACCGTCCGCGCAGCTGTCCTATCACTGCGGGTGGCAGTGACGCGTCGGATTCGTAGGGCAGCTTGCTGGCTGGCGAGGCCCGCCTACGGAACGCTCGCCACCCTCACCGGCCCGCGGCCGCTTTGGACTGCGGCACTCCCGTGCCGCTTTGGCTTTTTGGAGTGCGGCAGTCCTGTGCCGCTTTTTTGGAGTGCGGCAGTCCCCTGCCGCTTTAGTTTTTCTAAAGGCGGCGGACCGCTCCCGATCTCCCAAGGTTTGTGCGCTACTTTCTGCCAAGGCGGCACGAGTGGCGTTCGGCCGTGCGTCTCGCCGGGGCCTGAACGCAACCGCCGGGGCCGAGGGCCGGACCGCCGTCGCGCCGGCGACGGCGCAGTGGTACCCCCGCCGCGCCGCGGCGGGGAGGACGGCTCGGGGGCGTGCGCCGGGACCCAGCGGCGTGCGGAGGCGCGCGTTCCTCGCCAGCCGGGGCTACTCCGAGCGGCGAGCCGCAGGCTCGGCGAGCCCGCGGCGCCTTCCGCGGTCGCCACCGCTGGCAAAGGCAAGCAATGCGGATCCCGCCAAGCGGCGGGCTCGCGGCCGCTTCGGCCCGCGGCCGAAGCGGCGACGGCAGGGCGCGCCCCCTTGTCGATCCTGCGACGGGCCGGCGTTTCTTTCGCTCGGCGGGGGCCATTATTGCCGGCGCTTCGTTGGCGCCAGCGCCTTGGGGCGGACCCGAGGCCGGGTCGCGCTACCACTGTTCCGCCGTCGCAGCGGCGGAGGTCCGGACCCGCGAGGCCGCGGGCTCGTGGCCGCTTCGGCGGATCGCCGAAGCGGCGAGAGGTAGCGTGCGCCCCATTGTCCCCCCCGCGACGGGCGGTTTTTTTGCTCGGCGGGGGTCATTGCTGCCAGCGCTTGCCTCGCGCCCGCGCCCTACGGCGGAACCGAGGCCGGGTCGCGCTACCAATGCGCCGTCGCCGGCGCGACGGCGGTCCGCCGCTCCCTTCGTCCCGCCAGGCGGCGGCCTTGGGGCCGCTTCGGCCGGCGGCCGAAGCGGCGGGGGAGAGCCCGCCCCATTGCCGGTCCCGCGACGGGTGGGCTTTTATTCGCTCCGTGCGGGCCACGGATGCCGCCGCTTCGTTGGCGCCAGCGCCTTGGGGCGGACCCGAGGCCGGGTCGCGCTCCCACTGCCGCGCCGTCGCCGCGCGGAGGTCCAGTCCCGCCAGGCGGCGGGCTCGGGGCCGCTTCGGCGGGTCGCCGAAGCGGCGAGAGAGAGCGCGCCCGATGGCCGATTCCGCGACGGGCGGGCGCTCTTTCCTTTGGTTGGGGGATCATTTTTGCCAGCGCCTCCTGCGTTGCCGCGGTCAGCCCCGACGCGGGCATGTGCAGGACCGGCGCCGGATGGCCAAGGCTGGCCGCGCGAGAAAGGAGGGCAGAGCGCCCGGGCGGGGCTAGCGAGTAGCCGAGATCTGACTACGTGCCTCATAGATGCGCCCCCGCGCAGGCCCCAGCGCGACGGCCCGGCGGCGAAGTTCGGCGAACGCGGCCTCGGCGAGCAAGGCTTCCAGGTCGGTGCGGACGCGAACGTCGAGCCGAGCGCCGCAGAGGGCATGGACGTGGTGGCCGCGAGCTGCGAGTGCGTCTGCCAGGGCTCGGGTGGCCACCGCAGCACCGCTGCCGGGATCGACCAAGCAATGGGGGCTGAAAAAGAGCAGCCGCATGGCGGTTCCAGGAACCGAGGCATTCCCGCTCACATCGTAGCGGCAACGCGGGGAGCGGAGAGGGTCTCTGGCCGGGGAGAAGGGTGTGCGAGGAAGGGCTTGACAGCCCGGCGAGTGGTCGGTAAAGTGTGGTGCGTCCAGGCGTCAAATCCGCGAGTAGGGAAAGGAGCGAGATCTAGCTGATATTCCGCGCGGCCATGGTGCCGTTGAGGGGTAAGCACAAGGGAGTCGACGCTCGGAGCCGCGTGACGGAGCGGACGGTGCTCGGCCTTTGTGCGTACCCCTGTCTACACACACACACACACACACACAATTCTGACCGTTCTTGGGTAGATCCTTTTGGTTTGTTGAGCCGCTTCTCCTTCGGACTCCCACCGGCGGAACGTGTGCGCGCGGCTCTTCTGCGGTTCTGTCTGCTCGGCCACAGGGGGCGGGAGCGGTCTGCGCGTGGGAGCGGTGTGGGGGTGATCCGGGGGGCTGGAAGCGGCGCGGGTAGAACGGGTGAGATCGGCGAGAAGGTGCCCCGGGTTGGCCTGCTGGCGAGGGCGGCCGGTGGGCACAGACGGCGAAGGAGGTAGCACGATGCGTTGTTGCGGGTCTGGGAGAGGTGTTCGACGTGCACGTCGGCGGATGGTACCGGGGAAGGATGTCCTGGAGCGGCTCGAGGAGCGAGT
>JALSID010000190.1 GCA_026981825.1 Planctomycetota bacterium | reverse complement strand
CATACTCTGCTCCTGATCGCGCTTGCCGACATCGCCGTTTTCTTCGGGGTGATCTTGCTGGGCTTTGCGTATGTGTGGAAGCGAGGGGACATCGAGTGGGTCCGGTCCACGGTTGCGGAGGAGATTCCGCCGGAGGATTTGGTCGAAGCGGTCGTTACCGAGCCCGAGCCTGTCTCTCCGCAGCCTGAACTGACTCTCGTGCGGTGATTTGCTAAACGGGCGACAACGAGTGCACTGGCGCAAGCGATGACACCCAGCGAGATTCTGAGTCTGCTCGAACAGCAGTTTCCCGGCAAGGTGGTGTCGCACAAGTTGGACGCCATCGATCCCTGGATTGCGGTCCAGCCTGAGGCCTGGCACGATATTGCGCTTTTCCTCCGTGACGATGAACGGCTAAAATTCGACTTCCTCCACTGCATTACGGCCGTGGACTACTTCGAGCCCGATCCGAAAAAGGCGAAACGAGTCAAGTTTGAACCACACATGGAAGTGGTCTATCACCTATCAAGCTTCACTCACCGCCACAAGATTGTGATCAAGCTTATCCTGCCGCGGTGGAAAGACGACGTCCCTGGCCAACTGCCTGAGGTGCCCTCTGTCGCTGACGTCTGGCCCACAGCGAACTGGCATGAGCGGGAGGTCTACGACCTGTCCGGCATTAAGTTTTTGGGCCATCCTAACTTGCGTCGGATCCTTTGCCCGGAGGACTGGGTGGGTCATCCGTTACGCAAGGATTACGAGTTCCCTGACGAATATCACGGGATTCGGGCGAGGTGATCCACACAAGAGAGTGGCGACGCCATGGCAATCCCCACCGTTCGTGATGACAACTGGATTGAAGTCGATGTGCGGACTGACGAGATGCTGGTCAACATGGGGCCCCAGCATCCGTCCACACATGGCGTTTTGAGGCTCGTGCTGCGCACCGACGGCGAGGTGGTGCGAGAGGTCACCCCTCACATCGGCTACCTGCACCGATGTGCTGAGAAGATCGGCGAGAACCTGCATCCCTATCAGTTTATTCCCTATACAGACCGCATGGACTATCTGGCGGCCATGAATATGAACCTGGGGTTTTCCTTGGCCGTCGAGAAGCTCTGCGGTATGGAGGTTCCAGAGCGGGCTCAGGTAATTCGGGTAATCATTGCGGAACTCGGTCGTATTGCGAGCCACCTGGTCGGAATGGGGGCCTATGGTCTGGATCTGGGCACTTTTAGCCCGTTTCTGTATGCGTTTCGGGAGCGTGAGCGGATACTCGATCTGTTCGAAGAAGCCTGCGGCGCCCGGTTGACGTGTAGTTATATTACGATTGGGGGCGTTACGCATGACCTGCCGTTTGGCTGGATCGATCGTTGCAAGCATTTTCTTGATTACTTCGAGCCCAAGATTCAAGAGTACCATACGTTGCTCACCAAGAACGCAATCTTTATCCGCCGCACCGCCGGTCTTGGGATCTTGCCTCCGGACATGGCGATCGCCTACGGCTGCACAGGACCCGTCCTGCGGGGCTCGGGCGTGCGCCACGATCTGAGGGTGGCCGAGCCGTACTGTGGGTATGAAACCTACGACTTCGAAATCGCCTGCCCACCGTTTGACTCGGCCCCGGACGAGGCTGTCATCGGTGATGCATGGCATCGGTTCTATGTCCGTATGGTGGAAATCGAGCAGAGTGTCCGCATCATCCGCCAGGCGCTGGAGCGTTATCCGGACTCGAAGGGGCCGCACCGTTCCCCGCAGTGGAAACCCACCATGCGCCTGCCGGAAGGTGAGGCCTACCGGGAGACGGAATGCCCACGAGGGCAGATGGGCTTCATGGTCGTGGGCGTAGGAGACGCGATACCGTTGCGAGTGCGCGCCCGTTCTTCCAGCTTTTGTAACCTTTCGGTTTGTTCCGAGATCTGCAAGGGCTGTCTGATAGCCGATGTTCCGGCCATTGTGGGGTCGCTCGATATCGTGATGGGAGAAATTGACCGCTGATCCCGCGTCCTGCCGCCCTTTCCGCAGGCAGGTGCTGACACGGGATTGTTGGCAGCTCGCCGCGTCTTTCTGGCTCCCGGCGGCGGTTGGGTAGGGGTGAGCTGTTCAGTAGTGCGCGCTCCAGCGGCGTGGGCTCCGGTTCCGCTGCCCACGCCGCCGGACGAATGTCCTCCCTCTTACGACTTGCGAACCGCCTGGCCCGCCAGGTCCAGCATCTGGACTTGTTGTTCGACCGGTTTGGTCCAGTCGACCAGCGCAGCAGCGCCTTCGGTGATCGAGCCCGGATTGACGACGAAGGTGTGGGCAATCCGCTGGTAGCCGCGGTTTGAGGTGGGGCCAAGTACGGCGCAGAGGTCCGGATGGAAGGTGTTGATCAATTCGCCAACCACCTCGCTTCCCTGGTCGCCACCAAGGGGGCCCGGAGGCGCCTGACCGAGCAGCATGATCTTACGGCTTTGCTCGGCACGAAGCAGCCCCCTCAACAGGTATTCCGCCGTGTTCTTGGCGTAAACCAGGGAGGGCGACCGGATGTCCTCGGCCTGAGCGAAATTGCCCCCCACGCCACAGATCGCTATATCCTTCTCTTCGTCTAACGTACCGTGCACCACATGAACGTGCGGGAAATCGACCTCCGCGTTCACTGCAAAACCGAGGAACCGGTGGAGCGGAACGTCGCTGGTACCTGGAATGACTGCTGCATGGATGTTCGTATCGCCGAGCAGCTTGAATAGACGTTCCAGGTACTGCAATCGGGTGTGCTCGTCTGCCCGGTCCGTAGGTGGCATGATGCCCCCAACGACAAGGATCCCGTCGGGGGAATACTCATTGACGGCTTCCCGGAGGTATTCGAGCGCCTTGTCGCTTCCGTAGAAGCCACCGCATACAAGGAATTTCCTCATGCTCATCGCCGACCTCCTTTCTTCTTTTTCAGGGCCCCCTGACCGAATCGGTCGTTTAGAACCGGTTGAGGCTTGCCATGTGCCCGGCCGCCGCAAGCTCCGGGCTTTTGGCCCAGAGTTTGACAATTGCACCGGTCTCGATCGCGTCGCCAACCGCTTCCATCACGGCGTCGGGAACCTCCTGTACGTCACCTCCACACTCGGGACAACGGTCTTTCAGTGTCAACCGGTGGCAACTCCGGCATCGGTTTCCGCGCAGCGTTACGTCAGGATCAACGAGTAGAGCATGCACCTGGTGTCGCCAGAGAGCGCCGAACACGTCCTCCGGCCCGCGGCTGGAGCGGTTCACTCCTGTCTTCTCGATCTTTTCCCAAATCGCTTCGCAGTGCCTTTCCTCAATCTTCTGTTCCTCCTCCATAACACGTTGGAGGAGCTCTTGCGGCGAAACGTTTTGCACCTCGGCGTCCCACCTAGCGATCACCTTATCTCTCAGATAGCTGTGCAGATGATGCTCGAACTGTGGCAGGAGCTGGTGTAGCCCGCCCAGAATCAGATGGGCGAACGGCTCCTCCTGGTAGAGTTCAAACAGTGCGGCTGCGGTCCGTGCAAAGTGTTTGTGGTAGTAAACGATCTGCTTCCGGTTGTATTCGAGTTCGCGGAAGGGATCCGGGAAGCGGAGATGGGGCGGGACCTCATCGTGGATATCCTTTCGCTCTTCCAACGCTCCCATGTAGTACATGAAGATCCGTGCATCGTCCTTATCCGTGAGACAGATGCAGTACCTTTCCGACAGATGCAGCACCTGCTCAAGGGGATAGGTGACGAATCTCGGGCCGACGTACCACCGAGGACGGATCGGCCAGGGCAGAGGAAGAGCGATTCCGTAGCCGCTGGCTTCGTCGGAGAAGATGGCGAGACTCCGCGTATGTCTGCGGCCCGCCATGGCCATGACGAGCTCGCGCGCTCGGGCCAAGTTGGCCAGGGCGGATGAGCGAACATCTGCGGGCAAATCACGGCCCTCAATGTCCCGTTGAGCGTCCAGGAAGACGTTTTTCGCTGCGATCTTCGCCCCCTCCGCGTTGCCCCACTGGTTGAGATCGATGTTGACATAGATGCTCAGACCGCCCGGTGAGCATTCGCGAGACCGGAGCTCTCGAAGTAACCGAGGCGTTACCACGCCTTCGAGGAGTTGCACTGGTCGGGACATTGTCGCAGTCCTTTCCATCGCTGGGTTGCGTTGACTTGTCTTCATGGTCATCGGCTTCCTCCTGCCCGCCGCACCGGCTTGGCTACCTTCCGATCGGGCGCTTCTCGCAAAAGCCGTGCCTCTAGTCACACTCTTGGCCGTGGTGCGCAGGTCACGTTGCGAGCGATGCTTAAGCCTGTTGCTATGGCGCCGTCTTTCCTTCCCGCGCGCGGAGGGACAAGACTGCCCGTGCAGGCCAGGACAAGATGTCACAGGAAGTGTCAGTGGGGCTCAGACGCCGCGCGCCTCGGGACCCCAGATGTACTTGTGAAGCTGCAATTGCATGCGGACAGGTAGGCGACTCTCCAGGATCCATTCCGCCAGGACCTTGGGCTCGACGAGGCCGTAGGCGGGGCTAATCAGGACGTTTAGTCGATCGTGGAGGCGATAACGCCGGATGACGTCCAGGGCCCACTGGAAGTCGGCATGGTTGGCTACGACGAACTTGACCTCGTCATGCCAGTCCTTCAACAGCTCGATATTCTCCCACCGGTTACTGCCTTCTTCTCCGGAACCAGGGCACTTGATGTCCATGATGATGTGCACCGAGCGTGGCACGCCGGAAACATCCAGGCTACCGCTGGTTTCGAGCAGAACCTGGTATCCTCCCTGCACGAGACCCTCCATGAGTGGGTAGACACCCGGCTGCAGTAGAGGTTCGCCGCCGGTGATTTCGACCAGCCGTTCGCCGAGCTCCTTGACTCTGTCCAGCACTTCGGAGATCCTGAGTGGCTGGCCTTGACCGAACGCATGGGGTGTATCGCACCAGCGGCAGCGTAGGTGGCACGCCGTTAGGCGGACGAACGTACACGGCAGCCCGGCGAACGTGCTTTCGCCCTGAATGGATCGGTAGATCTCGTGCACCAGAAGTTCGTCTGGGCCCAGACGGTCCAGGATACGGACCCGTTCTGGTCTTTCCACGTAAGGCCGCCCAATTGTGACCTGCTCACGTCGTCCGGCCATTGGCACAGAGGGACGGGCAGCACCGGAGGTGCTTAGCTACGTCCAAGGAACCCTTCGTTTGCTTGATTGTAAGGCGTGAGGGCAGCTCGGGCGCGGCCGGCGGCTCTTGGGGATACCACTAGGGCGGGAAGAACCGCTTACATGGGCACCCCGTCTGCGCCGACCGGATCTAGGATGATGAGCCCTCGGGGCTTGAGTGCACGGTAGCAGTCGGGCAGATCGAAATGGAGCAGGATGCCGGGGGGGAGGCAGGAGAGCGGCCAGGCGTACCGTTCGCTCGTTGCAACGTCGTGAAACGACGTGAGCGGGTATTTCAACGTCACCGGCCGACAGAAAGGACTCAGCACCGCTGCGAAAGCCGCAATGATTGCCCCCCAGCCGCACGCGACCAGATGGCATTCGTGATGTCCGATCGACTCAAGCCAGCCGATCACTGTCAGCAGGTCGCGCAGCCTTTGGCCTGCATAGGGCCGACCCAGCATCAGGCTGTGCGAGGCGTAGAAGTAGTCGCTCCCGTAAGGGGCGTTCCAATCGCCGGGAGTGCACGTTTGGGGGCGTGATTCTCCGAGCCCGCGCAGGTCACATGCGTAGATCGCGAGATCGTTCGCACTCCCCCGGACCATCTCGCGCAACCAGTGCTGTGTCCGGAGCTCTTCGTCCGCGGACTGGTGGGCCACGTACAGGAGAGCCCTGGGGGGTTGGGCCGGAGGGCGGGAGTAGTGCCGTTCGGGGAAGAGTCGGTACACCCAGGCATGGATGCCGGGCTCCACCTCGATCAGGTAGGGCACGGTGTACGGCAGAGGATGTCCCCGTCGTAGCATCCGGAGAATGCGGTAGCGGGGGTTCTTCTGAACAGGGCCCGGATTGAGTACGATCTGGATCGCTTGCTGAAGCTTCGCCCCGGAGACCGGCTGGCGGCCCCGTCGCAACGCCTCCGCCTTCTCCCGAGTGAACGAAAAGACCGTCCTCGAGCCGGCTAGAACGGCCTGCCCCCGCGGCGTGCACCAAAGGTTCTCCTCCTTCTCGAGTTGCAGAGGGGGTTCCTCGCCGGAGAGCTTTTTTCCCGTCGCCCGGTTGAACCACCGATACATGGCTTCGCGGTTCTCACGCGTGTATCCGTGGTAGCCGGGGCCGATGAAGAGAGCGATGTTCTCGGCCGCGCCGAGGAGTGTATACAGGTGCTTGAGCCTCCGGTATGCCGCCATTGTTCCCCGCACGTCGAAATAGTCCTTCTCTTTGGCGAGGATGATCACCGGTTTGGGGGCCAGAGCGGCCAGGAAGTCCTCGTGGTCCAGCCCGGCCGCCAGGGCTCCAGGGGGGCACTGTTCGATATCTTGCGGCAGTTCGTTCTCAGCGTTGACGATGAACGAAGTTACGAAGCAGCTCGGGGCGGCCATCGCCCAGCGGCTTTCCAGAGCGGCCAGCCAGGTTGTCATGGTGCCACCGCCGGAATTGCCCGTGACCCCGATCTGTTCGCTGTCAACTTCCGGCCGGGACAGGAGATAGTCCAGGGCGCGTATGCCGTCCCATGCCCTCCAGGTGCCGAAGAACTCCCCCACCAAAAGCTGTTGGTTCCCGGCAACGAGATGTTCTCGTACCCCCGGCCCCACGGTACTTTTGCCTTCCTCACCCGGATACTGGAATCGTTCCCCCTGGCCGATTGGGTCGTAGATCAGCACCACGTAGCCCTGTCTTGCCAGGCCTTGCGCGAACGACTGGTAGGCGTCAGCGGCTTTGCCGTTGGTGGAGTGTCCACACGTTCCAATGATGCCGGGCATGCGTTCCGTCCGCCCCTCGGGGACGTACAGGTTGGCGGTTACCCAGAACCCGGGCCGACTTTCGAAGAGGAGCTTCTCGACCCGGTAGGTATCGCGGTGGAGCACGCCTGTGATGCGGGGGTTAAGAGGAGTTTTCGGCGGCAGCGGACCAAAAACGTCGCGGATGCGGGCGCGGACCTCCTCAACATAAGCCCGGGCATCCTCTGCCGTGCGAAGCGCTCGGATTCGGGCTGTCCGAGCCTCTCCAATCCGCCGCTCCTGTGCCACCAGAAATTCCTGCATCATGCGTGGGGCACGATTGAGCGGTGGAGGGGAAGAACGGCCGGAATCCTGGTAAGACCAGAGGGTGCGATGGATGGCATGGACGACGGCGAGAGCCAGAGGGGTTTGCTTCAGAAAACCGCGCCGCGTAAACACGCTTTTCCTCCCCGGGCTGTGTCGATTTCGGCATCGGTCGCATTGTAATTCAGATTGGGCCAACACGTGCACGCAGCGAAGCGTCCCGATTCCTGGCAAACTCATCGCCTCGGTCCACGGACCCGTCCCGGAAAGCTTCGGTTCCTGGTCTTCCTGCGTATTGGATCACACTCAATCAGAACGACTGGGGCTGGTGTACGTCTGCGATTGCATCGGTCCACGGTGCAAACCGGCTCGGTGTCCACTCTCCAGCACGCTTCAGAGGGAGCCGTAGCTTCCCTGAAAGTCCGATGCGTGACGCCGCGGTGGGGCCCTTGTCTTCTGAACGTTTGTACAGTAGTATGGGAGTGTGGTGGAGCATTCGAAGCAGTGGAAACGGGAGTCGAGCCGTGATCGCTTATGACCGAGATCCCAGGATCCGTGTGGTTCAGGAGCTTGCCGCCCAAATTGCCGCTCTTCGAACCGGTCAACAGGCGGAGGATCTTGGGGAAGTGTCTGTGTTGAGTACGGGGGTACCTGAATTGGATCGCTGTCTTCCCCTGGGCGGCGTACGTCCCAACTCTCTGGTGGAATGGCTGGGGGAACCAGGATCCGGAGCATGGGTTTTGGGTACCCTGCAGGCGGTGCAAGCGTGTCCTGATCAGGAGTGGGTGGTCCTTGTGGATCCAGACGGAGAATTCTTCCCCCTTGCTGCATGTTCCTGGGGTTTGGATCTTGCTCGGTTACTTGTTGTTCGTCCCAGCAGCGTATCGCACGCGGTATGGGCCATTGATGAATCTCTGCGTAATGGAGCGGTGGGGGCTGTGATTGGGTGTCTGGAGCGGTTGAGTTCTCGTGATTCACGGCGCCTTCAGTTAGCGGCTGAAGTGGGGGGGCGGTTATGCGTACTCTTGCGTCCGGCCCGGGCGCGCTGGGATCCCTCCTGGGCTGAGATCCGTTGGTACGTGCAACCGGTTGTGAGTTCCCAGCATTCCCAGCGTGGCATACAGGTGGAACTTCTTCGCTGTCGTGGTGGCCTCAACGGTGCGAAGGTAACCTTGGAGCTCGACCATGAAGCGGGTGCTGTGCGTTTGGCTTCCAGCGTGGCCGCTCCAGCGGCTCGTCCGCGATCGACCGGAGCTGGCTTCCAGGCCGCTGGTGCTGTTTGAGGAAGCTGCGCGGGGAGCCCGTGTGGTCCTTGCCAGCCGGGAGGCGATCCGTTTCGGGATCCGTCCCGCTATGCCTCTTGCCGAAGCTCAGGCGCTGGCAGGGGCCGTTCCTGCTACCCCCAGTGGCCTTTCACATTCTCCTGGCCAGAGCGGCACGGCTGTGCTGTTTCTGAGGCATGAACCTTCCGAGGATCTCCAGCATCTGGAGGAGCTGCGTCGCTTCTGCCAGCAGTTCTCCCCGGTAGTTGTCCTGGCTCCTGGAACCCATCCTGACGCTCTTCTCCTGGATATGACGGGGTGTGAGCGGCTCTACGGTTCTGAGGATTCCATGGTACGGAGGGTTGGTGAGGCCTTGGGGCGGCGCGGTTATGTTTGTCGCATCGCCCTTGCGGACACGCCCCTGGCGGCCCGGGCCCTGGCACGGCTCATCCCCCTTCCATCCCGAACAAATCCGGTGGATCTCCTCTGTATTGGTCGATTATCCGCTCCTCGTGCTCATTGGCGCTCTGGACCATCGCCCGCGGTGGAGTGGGTTATTGCGCGAGCGGGGCACATGTCGCAGATCGCCCGGTACTTACCCGTTGAGTCGCTGGAGTTACCGCGAGAGCTGGTGGAGCAGTTACGATCGCTGGGAATCCGCTTCGTGGCCCAACTGATCTCCCTACCGCGCCTTTCCCTTCAAGAACGGTTCGGCACGTTGTTGCTCGATCGTCTCGATTACCTCCTGGGACTCAAAGACGAGGAGCTTCTCCCACCGGAAGAAGCGGTACAGATCAACGAAGTCTGGCAGTTTGATCTGCCCACGGACAATGCCGACCTGATCCAATACGTCCTCGACCATCTTCTCCGCCGCACAACCCGGACCCTCCAGACCACAGGTTTGGGGGTGCTCCACCTCGTTGTGGTCCTGTACTTCGAGTCGCTTTTCCCCAAGGAGATTCACATTAGCATCTTCCACCCCACCTGGTCCTATGCTCATCTAAAAGACCTCGTTCGCCTTCAAATTGATGGCCTTCAGATAGAGGATCGTGTTACCGGTATCCGTCTGGAAGCTACTGATCTCGCTCCGGTTACTGCGCGTCAGCGTAGTCTTTTCCCGTCTCTCTTGGCGGATACCGACTCCAGTCGCTTGTCCACTCTTGCGGAGCGCCTCGCAAACCGTTTGGGACCGGAGCGAGTGCTCCTCGTCCAGAAAGTGCCCGAACCTCTGCCCGAACACGCTCTGCGCTACCTCTCCTTTCGTCCACGCCGATCTGCTCGGAACGATGCAGAACCTACTCCAGAATCTGCCCCTCGCCCCTTGCGATTGCTCAAAAAGCCGGAGCCGATCCAGGTACAGCGAACCACACTGCATGGATTCCCCGCCACCTTCATCTGGCGGGGCAGCTCCTGGCAGGCGCACCGCTTCAGCGAAGTGGAACGCATCGAATCGGGTTGGTGGAGGTCCAGGACCGTACGTCGGGACTACTTCCAGCTCGAATGCTCCACGGGTACGCTCCTCTGGGTTTTTCGAGACGTGAACCGAGGTAAGTGGTACGTACACGGTATCTACGAATAGCCTCCGAATGCGATCGGGTCATGAACAGCAGGACTGAGCCTGGTGCAATAGCACTACCTACCGATGCAGTGTATTTCCGGTACGGGAGCAGTGCTTCGTTACACGCGGATCGCAGAGCATCGCGGACTGCGCTTCCTCTTGCGTTGGACGCTTTGCTCTCCCGAATCCTGCTGAGCTTCCAATTGCTTCACGATATTTTCCCTCTACTCCCGTCCGGTCCAGTTCGAGTTCGCTGCACGCGCGCCCGATCACATCTCTGTCTTTTCCCCCGCACACGACGTTCTCCGGCGCGTTCCCAACCCGCTTTCTCTCCCTGGCACCGGGCCGATCCGACCTGACGTGCTGGATCGGCAACCTTCGCTCCAAACCGGTTCCTTCGTCGTCCACCTGGTTGTAGTACGTTCGAGTTCGCCTCCCGGTAAGGTAACCCAATGGGTCTTTCGCATGCCGGATCGACCACCGGAGCGACGTATCGACACAGCGGTGCTGAAGCTCGTCCGAAGTCGGATACTTGCTTCTCCCGGTTCCGGCCGGATCACACCGCGCGTTGGGTACGCCGAATTACACTGCAAGTCCAACTACTCGTTTTTGATCGGAGCGTCCCACCCGGATGAACTGGTTCAGCGGGCTTCCGAAGCGGGCTATCGCGCCCTTGCTATCACCGATGTGAACAGCTTGGCCGGTATTGTTCGGGCGCACATAGCGGCTCGCGATGCAGGCCTCAAACTGATCGTGGGGGCAGAAATCCGTCTCACGGATGCACCACCGGTCCTGCTCTGGGCGCCTGACCGTAGGGCATACGGACAGCTCTGCCGGCTCATTACCGTTGGCCGACTCCGTGCCCCAAAGGGGGAGTGCTACCTGAACTTCGACGATCTCGCAAAACACAGTGACGGTCTGCTCGCCGGCCTCCTCTTCGGCCCGCTTTCTCAGTATTGCCACGACACGACCGGGGCCCGTCCTCGCTTGAACCCGGCAGCTCGGTGGATCGCTCGGTATGCGGACCTTTTTGATGACCGGTGCTATCTGGTTGTGGAGCGCCACTTGAGCGGTATCGACGCTCGACAGACAGAAGCGGCCATCCGCTTGGCGCGCTGGGGGGGCATTCCTGTGTTGGCCGCGAACGACGTGCATTTTCACCATCCTCGTCGTAAGTACCTCCACGATGTGCTCACCGCCGTGCGTCTGAAGAGCACCGTAACGGAAGCCCGTCCCCATCTGTTCAAAAACGCAGAACGCTACCTCAAGGATGCGCATGCCCTCCACCAGCTTTGGGCTCCCTATCCCCAGGCCCTCTTCACCACGCTGGAAGTGGCCGAGCGCTGCACCTTCAGCCTGGAGAAACTCCGTTACGAGTATCCCGAGGAGCTGTGTCCACCGGGGATGCGTCCCGACGAGTTCCTGGCACGACTGGTTTGGGAAGGGGCGAAGAGAATCTACCGTGACCGGATCCCAGAAAAGGTGCGACGGCAAATCGAACACGAGCTTGCGATTATCAAAGACCTCCAGTATGAACCCTACTTCCTCACAGTCTGGGATCTCGTACGCTATGCCCGTTCCCAAAACATCCTCTGTCAGGGACGGGGATCGGCAGCGAATTCAGCCGTGTGCTATTGTCTTGGAATCACAGCCGTGGACCCAGACCGCATTGATGTGCTGTTCGAGCGGTTCGTCAGCAAGGAGCGGAACGAGCCGCCTGATATCGACGTTGATTTCGAACATCACCGCCGTGAGGAGGTGCTCCAGTACATCTACAACAAGTATGGACGTGACCGAGCCGGCCTTGCTGCCGCGGTGATCACCTACCAGGCACGGTCTGCAGTCCGAGACGTTGGCAAGGCGCTCGGCCTCGGCCTGGACTGCGTGGATCGCCTCGCGAAAGCGATGGATCCCTACGAAGACGGGGCCACTCTCGAAAAACGGTTCCTGTCCGCAGGCCTGTCACCCGACAGCAGGGAAGGACGCCGGCTGCTTTGGCTCGTCCGTGAGCTCTTGGGGTTCCCTCGCCATCTTTCCCAGCATGTCGGTGGTATGGTGATCACACGAGGCCCCCTCTGTGAGCTCGTGCCCATCGAAAACACCGCCATGCCGGGGAGAACAGTGATCCAATGGGATAAAGACGATCTGGACGCCCTCGGTATCCTCAAGATCGATTGTCTCGCTCTGGGTATGTTAACCGCAATTCACCGTTCCTTTGATCTCATAGAAAAACACTACAGACGCAAACTGACTCTCAGCACCGTTCCCCCAGAAGATCCAGACGTCTATGACATGATCTGCCGGGCCGACACCATGGGGGTCTTCCAAATCGAGAGCCGAGCACAGATGAGCATGCTGCCTCGCCTGAAGCCGCGTTGTTTCTACGATCTTGTCATCGAAGTTGCTATCGTCCGCCCTGGCCCGATTCAAGGTGACATGGTGCACCCCTACCTGCGCCGTCGTCAGGGGCTCGAACCGATCACCTATCCGAATGAAGCCATCCGACAGGTGCTGGGGAAGACCCTGGGGGTGCCCCTGTTCCAGGAACAGGCCATGCGCCTGGCAATCGTTGCTGCGGGCTTCACTCCGGACGAAGCCGACCAGCTTCGGAGAGCGATGGGAGCCTGGCGTCGCCCGGGGCTGATCGAGCAGTTCAGAAGTAAGCTAATAGAGGGGATGAAACGGAACGGACTGAGCGAAGAGTACGCCGAACAAGTGTTTCGCCAGATCCGCGGTTTCGGGGAGTACGGTTTTCCAGAATCACATGCGGCGAGCTTTGCCCTTCTCGTGTACGTTTCCGCCTGGCTCAAACGCTATTACCCGGACGTGTTCCTGGCCGCCTTGCTCAACAGCCAGCCCATGGGCTTCTATGCCCCGGCCCAACTCGTCGATGATGCGAAACGTCACGGAATCGAAGTGCGTTCCGTCGATGTCAACGCCAGTGAATGGGAATGCACCCTGGAACCTGGCACCGCCACCAACCGTTTCGCGGTGCGGTTGGGGTTCTGCATGGTTCGAGGGATCGGTGAATCCGTTGCACGACGCATTGCGCAGGAGAGGACAAGGAACGGCCCCTATGGCTGCGTGGCGGAGCTGCACCACCGCACGGGATTACCTCGAAGCACGCTGATCAAACTCGCGCGAGCGGATGCGTTCCAATCGTTGGGTCTTTCCCGGCGCCAGGCGATCTGGGACGCGCTCGCCTTGAACGATAAGTATGCCCCCTTAATCGCCCATTTGCAAGCCAACCAACCGACTGTGTCACTGCCCGAGCAGCCCCTGGGCCAACAGGTTCTGGAAGACTATCGCACCCTGGGACTGTCCCTCCGTGCTCACCCTCTGAAACTGCTCCGCCCGGAGCTGAGGAAACGCAAGGCACAGACCGCCGCAGAAGCGAAGTCCCTTTCCGCCGGTCGGAAGGCACGCGTGGCCGGACTGGTCCTGGTGCGTCAACGCCCTTCTACGGCGAAAGGCGTTACGTTCGTAACTTTGGAAGACGAGACCGGTACCGTCAATTTGATTGTGCGTATGTCCGTGTGGGAGCGGTACCGCAAAGCAGCCCATGGGGCAGTGCTGCTCATGGCAGAAGGGAAGGTGGATCGTCAAGGCGAGGTCTTCCACGTTCTGGTGCAGTACATGGAAGATTGGTCCCACCTTCTGGCCGGCTTGCATTTGCCTTCTCGCGACTTCTGCTGATCCGCCCCCTCGGCTACCCCACGCACATTGGACCTGACGCGGACCAGAGCGACCCCCACGTCGTTACGCCCCCATATAGGCTGAGCGATCCCATCGCGCGCACCCCGCAACCGCATCTCAACGCACCACCTACCGTGGTACGACCGTTGCTGCACCGGAGCCTCACCACGCCGAGGAGCCGATCCGCCCTGAAACCGCTTGTCCGCCCCGCCGGCGGTTCGACCGGGCAATGCTCGAACGGATCGCTATCCCGACCTGACTCTCCTGCCGGTGGCCGGATTTAGAATCTGCACGAGATAACGGCTGTGCAGACGTCGAGGCAGCAATGCAGGTGGAGGGGTTCCATGAGTTCGAACGGTCGCTCAACCGCCTCTGGCATTCGAGACTCGGTCGTCTTGGTGACCTCGGTGATCGTGCTCGTACTGCTGGGTATCGAGAGCTTCGTCGATCTGGACCCGGCCGAGCTGCAGCTTATCACCTGGTTCGACACGGCCGCATGCACGGTTTTCCTGTGGGACTTTATCTATCAGATCCGAACCGCGGAAAATCGCATGCGCTATTTCCTACGCATAGGCTGGTTGGATCTGCTCTCTTCCTTGCCGTTCGTCGGTCCGCTTCGTTGGGGCAGGATCGCTCGGATTGCCCGCCTGCTGCGACTTGTCCGAGGGCTGCGTGCCGCCCGCGTTCTTTACGCTCAAGCAAGCCGTGCGACGGCCGGTTCGGCGATCGCAACCGCGTTGACGGCCACCTTTCTTGTGCTCTTCTTGTCCAGTCTGGCAATCGTGCAGTTTGAAAAGGAAGCAGGAACGATAAAGACGGCTCAAGACGCGCTCTGGTGGGCTTTCGTCACGATGACAACCGTCGGGTATGGTGACCTCTACCCCGTAACACCAGCCGGCCGGATATGCGCCGTCGTTGCCACGGTGGTTGGGCTGGCTACGTTTGGGACGTTTGCCGGTGCCATCGCCGCCTATCTGATCGGCCCGTCTGAGGAGGGGGATGCCGGGAATCGCGAGATCCTCCAGCGTCTGGAGCGGATCGAAGCCTTGCTCGATAGGCTTTTCGCTCAGGCGCAGGATCTTCAGGGGCGCAAGAGAACGGACGACGAGCCGGTTGGATAGGCCCACAGCGTCACTTTGGTGTGGGGCTTTCGCGCGTGGTCCTGACAGGCGGCTTGCTCGCGGGTCTAGGGGCATGCGACGCTTGCGGCTCCCAGTGGCGGAAGCCGGAGCGATGCGCATCGCGAGCGTGTTTGAGGGCTCCGGTAGGTCTTTCGTCCCCTCTGACACCGGACACATCCTTCTTCCTGTGGATCCTTCTCGTGACGCCGTCCGACGTCGAGGAGTGCTCCGGCTGAACGTATGGCGCCAGGGGGCATTGAGGATTGGCGAGTGCTGACCGTGCACAACCAGTTTTCACCGGCCGTGCGCGACTGTGCCGAGAACATGCACCCGAGGCATAGGCCCTCGGTCACCCGGAAGCTGCGCGGCGCCCCCGCGGGTACCGTGACCGCCGCGTTCGGTGCGCCGGGTCGGTGGAAAGGCGCTTAGAGCTACCCCATCGATCTTGGTGCGTTCGAGGGGTACAATTGGCGATGCGTGAATCACGTTCCGGTGCTTCGTGGTCGGGGACATGATGGAGGTGATGTCATGGGGAAGAAGGGTCAGGAAATCGTCGGGTCCGAGCGAGAAGCGATCCTTGCCCAACTCCGGAAGGCTTACCTGGACGAGCTGCTCGCCTTCTACTCTTACTGGGTCACGGCAATCGTCGCAGAGGGATGGCATGGGGAGGAACTGAAGGAGCATTTCCAGCGGGAAGCGATGGAGGAGCTGGGACACGCGAAGAAGCTGGCCCAGCGAATCCTGGAGCTCGGGGGTGACCCGGTCGTTGCTCCGAGCGAGTGGGAAGGGAACGCCAACGCTCCCTGGACGCCGCCCCGTGGTGACCGAGCGGACGCCGATGGCATGGTGAAGGACCAGCTCGAAGCCGAGCGGAAGGCGATCGAGGTGTACCATCGCTTGGCCCAGCTCGCGTTCGGGAAGGATCCGGTCACGTATAAGCTGGCTACCGAGTTGCTCGAAGACGAAGTCGGCCACGAGGAGTTCCTGGAGAGTCTCCTGGCCCGTAAGGGGGCTTGAACGAACAACGAGCGACCGGGATACGCAGCACGGCTCGGCAGGCTGGCTTCGCGACCGCGTGCGGGCTCTGCGAGCACAGGTGAAGCGGTTCGCGTATGCGCACGGCTTTTCGAGGCCGGTGAGGGCGCGGGCAGTATCTTTTGTCCTTCGCACTTCCATTGGTAACGGCGCGGTAGCCCTCAACCAAGCGCGCCGGTTTCGACCATGAGGAGCCCGTCCTGTCTCGGGCGGAAGGCCACCGCGCCAGACACCTTGAGGTGTCTGGCCGGAGCGACCGTGCCGTAGCGATGCCGAGCCCTGTTGGACGTGGTGCGGGTGCCTGACACTCGCCGTGTCGGCTTACCCCGTTCTCGTGTACGGATGGCCTCGGGCGGAAACGGAACAGGGACGGGGCTCGATGTTGACAGGGGGGCATGTCAAATAACGTCCTCTGGGCCCATCCCCGTCCGCTGTCTAGAAAGCGTACGGCGTCGCGCTCTACCGCGGCGCCGGCCGTGGCCGGTCGTGTGTGGCGCGGAGCGATAGGACGCTGAGAGCACGGGTGGACGAGGCCGGCGAGCAGTGCGTGCCGGCCGCGGTCGTTCGTGCACTGCTCGTGAGATCGACCTCAATCTTGCCGTGGTTCCCTGGGTGCGAAGTGAGCGCGCGGCTGATCGGCAGGACCTGCCGGCTTCCAGTGACGGGCGCGGAGCAAGCGTTGGCTTCTCCGAGGCTCACGAGCGCGAAACTCGGGACCATCCGAAGCGGTGGTAGCGCTGAGGGCGCGGGATTGCTCGGGGCGCGAACGGTTCACCTGGGCTCTGCCAGAACGTTGGCCTTTACCGGGCAGGCCACACTCGTTAAGGTGCCTTGTCGAGTCTGAGGAATTCCCGCTTCTCAACTGCGCGGTGATGATGTTGCACGTGTTCTGCAGACACAGCCTACGACACAACCGAGGGTTCATCGGCTTTCTGGCCGGCCTACTGGTAGCTGGTGTGGTCGGATGCGTGGAACGCCGAATGACGATCCGCACCGATCCACCAGGCGCGTTGGTCGAAGTGGATGGTACCCCGATCGGGTTTTCGCCCGCTTCCATGTCCTTTACCTACTACGCCCCGCGAAAGATCAAGCTCACCCATGACGATTACGAGACGGTCACGATCATCCAGGATGTGCCACCGCCCTGGTGGGATAACTGGCTGACCGAGTTCTTCACGGAGAATCTCTGGCCGTTCACGGTCCGGGACGAGCGGGAGTTCCACTACTCGTTGGAACCGCGCAAGGTACACTCCACCGAGTCGATTCTGCAGCGTGCTGAGTCGGTCCGCAAGGAAGCACATACAGAGGCGTTGCAAGGTCCTTCCGGGCGAGCAGGTGCCCTGTTCTAGGTGGGCGCGCCAACAATTCAGAGTGGCGCTTAGGTGAGCACCGCCGGTAGCACAGTACTGCGCGAGTGGAGATGATGGCGAAGTGGCGAGCGAAGGGCGCGAACAGGGGCACCGGAGCCCGACGCATCGGACTCGCCCAGGCCATCGCCTCGGCGACGGGCGGCAGCCAGAAGCGTCGTTTTCTTAGGCGTGTTCTCTCTCAGCGACCAGGTCCGGAGGAACGCGACCTATTCCAGGCCAGAGTGGAGGCTGCATTATTCCTTGCGACGGCGCCCCTGACATCCCGGCAAGTCGCGGAGCAGGCTGCGGTACCCGTGCGAGTTGTTCCGCAGGTGATCCGACAGCTCAACGCAGCGTACCGGCGCGATCGGTCCGCTTTCTACATCCGCGCAGTGGCCGGCGGTTGGCAGTTAGCCGTTCGGCCTTCCCTGTCCCGCTGGTTGCCCCGCTTTCTCCCGCCCAAAGAAGAACTCAAGCTTAGCCAGGCTGCATGGGAAACGCTGGCAATCATTGCGTACCGACAGCCGATCATGCGGGCCGACATCGAAGCGATTCGGGGGGTGAGCTGCAGCGACATCATTCGGCAGCTCATCGACAAAGGACTGGTGCGGATCGTCGCCTATCACCATTCGCTCGGTCGACCGGCTCTGTATGGCACGACGCGATACTTCCTGCAGGTTTTTGGGCTGCCTTCTCTGAAACATTTGCCCGATGCGGCTAATCTCCGCCGCCCCGCCGTGTCGCTTACTCGCGGTTCGCGTGCCAGGGAAGAAGGCCCGTCTCCAGACCAGCCGAAGAGGTCACGAAGCGGCGAAGTCCAGCAGCCGACCCAACCACAGGCCGCTCAGAGTTGACGCCTCCTTCCTACGGTGCCTGTCGGCGTGCCCATCGGGCCTCGGTTTTCGTTTTGCCCCCCGGATCTCTTGGGGGGGCCGTTATCTTCTCGCTCGGAGAGCCGACCTTCCGGCGCTCGACTGTTAGATCCCACGTGCAAGCTGATTGTCCACGAAACCGCCACGGGTTGCTAAAAGCGGTCGTGTCGTCGCCGAACAGGTGGGGGCAGCAAGCGAGGGCCGCATCCGACGAAGGGGGGCTGATCCTGATGGAACTTTCCGTGTGCCTCCAAGAAACCTGACGCTCGGCTGGTTCCTCAACGCGGCCATACAGCATGGGATGCCAGGACAGCGTGACAGCAGTGAGGAGCGAATACCTTGACCCGTTGGCAGAACCCACGCCAGTTGGACGCGTGCCGGGTCGACTCGATGTGCTCGATGGGTGCGATTACAACCTTGCAGCCATCTGGCCCCCTTGTGTTGGAGATTCAGGGGAAGGGAGTGTTCATCCCCGCGCTCCACGGTTCGATGGGCCGCACGGGGGAAGGTGCGTGCCCACGCGACCTGCCAGTCCGTCAATGTATTGGCAAACCAAGTCTGCAGTCCAAAGAACGGGCAATCTGAGTCCCGGCACCGGGGGAAATCCGTGAGCGTGACCTTGCGAGTAAAGCGTAGAGGAGCCGGTGCTTGGAGCACGTGACTGGGCCGTTCAGCACACGCTGCAC
>JALSID010000189.1 GCA_026981825.1 Planctomycetota bacterium | reverse complement strand
ATTGCCTCTTGGCCCGGGCTTATGCGCGGAGCCAGCACGGCGAGCTGCAGGCTTGCCGCTGACTTCGACCCCCTCGGAGCCCGGCGTGCTTGCTTGCGCAGGGACTATTCGGCTCCCGGCGGGAACGTTGGTCGAATCCTGATCCCCCGAATCGATCCGACCCCTCCGATCCGCCCGAGAGCAGCGCTGACCGGCCGCTACCTGGGAAGCGTCCGGAAGCGGGGAAATGCCGACGGCGTCCTCGCCCCAGGCAATTGCCGAATCGAGATCAGCCGGGGTCTTAAGGGCCCGCGGTTGAACGGCGGCTAAGCGCGAACCACAGAACTCCGGCGACCAACAGTGCGGCTACCACAACAAAGCCAAGCGAGCTCGCCCGTCGGCGTACCGTGCCCCCTTCATCCTCCACGACACCGGCGGACCGCGAACCACCAGAGCCGTCCGCTGCCCCTCGACGAGAAGCGTCGGCGGACCCCCCCGAATCAGGCGCCCCCTGGTTAGGGGAGACTTCCCGCTCTTCGCCGCGCCCCTGCGCATCCCCGCCAGCTGTTGTAGCTTGCTCGCGCGGAGCTGTTGGGCGCTCGGGCGCCGTTCGCTCCGCCGCCGTCTCCGAAGCTCGCACGGCCTGCGCGTGCTCGGCCCCCTGTGACGCGGTGCCTGGAGGCTCTGCTGAAGTGTTGCGCTCCCGCGGACCGGGCGAGGACTCTTCCAGCGCGGCTCCCTGCTTCTCAGTCGTGGTGGGAATCACCACCTGCGTGCGAACCGGACGTGACAGGGAGCCGCCCGAGGCCGCGAAGAGAACGTAGTAGTAACTCCCGCCCGGATACACGTCGACGTCCACGTACACATTCCCCGAGCCGACGTACACCAGCTCTCCATCGGTGAGACACTCGGCAAAGCGGTCCGCTCGCCGCACCAACAGCGCCCTGTCTACGCCTTCGGGCATGTCCCATCTCAGCTTCACTGCGTGGTCAGGCTGCAGTTCGTGCTCGAAGCTTTCGGGCGAACGTACGGTGGACTGCTCAAGAACGAACTCATGCTTCAGAAAAACGTCGACTCCTGTGCGCCGTGCCTGTTCCACACGCCGCCAGTACTCAGCGGTGGCTATGCGGAGGGGCTGCGCGACGAATCCGGGTACCAGCGGCACGATCACCAACTGCTCGCTGTCAGGCGGGGCAAAGACGCGAAGCACACCCCCTGCCCCTTTCGCGGTCACCATGAAGTCATAGCCTCTCTCCGATTTGCTTGCCGGGAACCGTACCGCAATTCGGAACGTCACGGGATGCTTGAGAGGCTGCCGAAACCTGTACTGCAGCCCGGCGCCGGGCGAAGGAGGCGGGCTCTTGCGGGTACGATCGTTCCAGCGGTGCCCGAACCCTGCAGGCTCCTCACGCGGCGTCCACTTGCCCAGCGGCGGCATCGCATCGTCGTAAAACCCATGCAGCGCGAACAGTTCGTCCAGGTCGCGGAGCCCGTTGCGGTTGAGGTCCTGCTCGCGATAGCCGTTATTTGCGAGGAAAAGGAACAGCGTACGAACGTTCCGCACTTGCCGCCAGCGGTTGCCCTCAGTGTTTTGGCTTGCCCCCCTTCCGTTCAACAGGCTGGCGATCCCGTCGTAGCCGAGGGCGAGATAGTCTCCCGGTTCCGCATCGTCGTCATAAAGGTCCCAAAGCAAGGCCGCAACGTTGTATTCCTCGTCCGGGGCAAGCACCAGCTTCTCTTGCTTCTCGTCCCAGACCTTTGTCCAGAACATGTTCTGCTGAAGGTTGATCTTCCGGCCTTCCGTACTGATGACCAGCTCCGGTCTTCCACGTACCAGGGCAGCGAAGAAATGCGCCATCCCTTCGACGAACGAGTCGGTGGAGTCCTTGTTCAGCACCCCGGCGTGGTTCTTGTCGCCACTGAGCCGCTCGGGCAAGCGGCGGTGCCCGCTTAGAAGGGAGATCCAGTGGATGGCGTGCCCCATTTCGTGGTACTCGTGCGTCTGCGCAGTGCCCTGCCATGGGTTCGCTGCCGTGGAGCCCTGAACGCGGAGTAAGCCGCTTTGCGGCCTGAATTCCGTACTCTTTGCGAAGATCACCGCGCTTATCGCGACATCCATGTCCGTTACCTGCGGAGCACTCTTGGGAAACACGGGGGCTCTAAGAGACTCGGCCGCGAAGTGCGCGCACTGGTGCAGGTCCGTGAAGACCAAGGCCGCCTGACGGAACCTTGGAAGGTAAGAACTCGCCTCGTGCTTCGCGCCGTCAGCCGTGACATGGGCCGAGAACCCATCCCAGCCGTTGTCGAAAACGATCCTGTGTACTTTCGCTGCCTCACGCTCGTGCGCGCGGGTGAGCACACCGGCCGCGCCCTCGATCTCGAGGCCTTCCATGGCCACCTTTATCCCCCCGTGCTGATCCCGCAGGACCACGCCGAGCACGTAGTTTCGCAGCTTCGGGTCGGCAAATACAAAGTAGCCCTTTGAGTCGGTGAAGACGCGGCGTTCGTCGTCCGACATGGAGTACGCCAGGAAGGGGGCCTTTGCCCTGCTCGGAGGCGCGAGCAGAACCATCACGTGCTCGAGCGGACGGCTTCGCCCCTGAGCGTCAATCGCTTCAACCCGGCCGGCGACAAAGCTATTCGCCACGCGGACGCGCAGCGAATCCGAACCACCAAGGATAGCATCCTTTCCCGAGCGGACGTGAGCGCGGTACTCGAATACTCCCGTGCGCGCAGCCCGTAGGCGGACCGTCGCGGTGGCATGCTCGCCGGGTTTCAACGTGCCAATGTCCCACTCGGTGACCGTCCGTGCGGTTCCCCGGGAAGGGCTTACCCGCAACGCCCGGACCAGGGCGCTGGTCTGGTTGGAGCCGGACTGAAAAGGGCCGTGCTCAAGCATGATGCGCGCTTCAGCAGGCCCCTCGTTCTTGACGCGAAGCTGGAGCTCGATCTCCCTGCCCACAATGGCCGCGGGGGCAGCGGGACGGTACGGGAGCACCCGCACACTGACCCAGGGCACACTGGGGACCGGCGAGAACTGCCAGCCCTCGAAAAAACGCACAGTGCTGATCTTGCCGGGCGCGACCTTCACTCGTTGGGTTTGCTGCTCGGTCTGGATTCCAAACAGGGGGGCTCTCCATCTCACCCGAACTGTGACGTCGTACGTATCCGGCGGGATAACGAGCCGATCGCCCAGAATAGATTCCAGGTAGAACGTTTTTCCCTTGTCCGCGCGAGACAGTCGGTAGCGCCCATAGCCTAGAGATAACACCGTAGATCCGACGCTGTCCCGTCCGATCACGGAAAAGTCGGCTGTTGTCGGGAACTTCCTCAGGGCCGGGTGCTGTACGGACAGGCCAAGGCCACCGGGTTGATATTCCGCGAACGCAAACGGGCGAACCATAATTTTCGCCGCAACCTGCGCCCGCTTGTCCGGTGGCACGTCCACGAAGGGGGCGGGCAACGTTCCGATCCAGCTTGACCTCACAGCTCCCCCCGGCGGTAGTGGCCTGGACAGACTGACGAGATCGTCACCGGCGACGATCAATCGCCCCGTCTCCTTGTCGTAGACCCCCCAAAAAACGCGAATCGGTGAGCGCAACGGTCCATTCCCTCGATTGGTGATGCGGGCTGAGGCCTCGAGGAAGCCATCGCCAAACGGAAACGTGAGCCTTGCCCTGCGCAGCTCTGTCACCAGCGTGGGACGCGGCCGAGCCGTGTCCAGCCATCGAACCTGGTGGCGCACCCGTGCATTGGCAGGGACGCGTACGCTGTTTCCGTCCTTGTCCCGGAAAACTGCCCAGTAGGCCAACCTGTCACCTGGGCCAAGCAGCATATGGTCAAAACCAATCGTGGCGTGCACGACCTCGCCATCGAGCTCAGTCGTGAATCGCACCTGGACGCGTCGGGCCGTTAGTTTGCCATCGTTCGTAAGCTCGAAATAGATCCTGTTCTTGACGATCGACCATTGGGTGACCTGCACGCGCGCCGTCTCAGACAGCGTCTGCGCACCCGCTGGGAACAGGAAAACGAGCTGGACCAGAGAGAAACCGACCGCGACGGTTAGACGGGCCGGAGCTCCGACGGTGGCACGACGTTGCTTCTTCATACTGCATCCCACCCGGCAGCACTACGGGGGTATTGGGAACGGGCAGTGTTGGAACACCGAGACACAACGGCGTCGCCCAGTCCAACCTGGGACGAGAGTAACAGTTAAGTGGTGTGCGGTCAATCGCATCTCCTGAAATCGGAAGAGCTTAGGTTCGAGCGTGGGCAACGACGTGTTGTCCCAAAGCAAGTCTTTACCCGCCCGACGCGTCCAGCGTAGAACGCGTCGTGTGCCCACCCCAGGCGAGCTGCGAACCGTTCTCAACACCCCCCAGATGGCCACGACGGACCTAGGGGAAAGGGGGGCGCTCACCCCTCCTCCGCCAATTTTGGTGGAACTCAGCCGGGTCAATCCCGCCGGTTCCGTGCGTCGGTCTGACCAGCCTCCTTGGGCGGCCAGTGACATCTGGAGGCGACAACCGGCGGGCCACTCTTCACTAACGTGCAGGGTTGCGAAACTGCCGGTGGCAGCTCACGCAAAGCTGTCGAATCCTGTTCATCAATCGCCGGCCACTCGCCTGCCAGTCGCGGTTCGGTTCGGCCGGCTTGTCGCGGAGCAGCTCCGCGAGCTGCTCGGCCGCTTGGGCGGATTGCTCCGCGAGCTGTCGGAACGCTGGTTCGGCCGCGGGCTCGGAGCGCAACTCCAAAAGCCCCCTGTAGAGCCGAGCTAGCAGTGAGGCCTCGCGGCTTGGCACCAGATCGGGATGTTCCTTCGGTGGCCAGAAGCCCGCGCGAGCGATCCGGCGCAGGTGTTCCCAAACCGTGTCGATCTCCACCATCGCCTCCACAAGCGGCGGTACCGGTGCGACCTCCGGCAAATCCGACGGTACCCGGCGAAGCTCCGCCCTGCTTGGCCTCGTGAACGTCCGCACGGCACGGAAGAGTCCCGAGTAGACCGGTGACGTACCGGCCAGCTGCAACCAGCTCAGGGCTTCGTCTGCTGACCATCCGGCCAGGGCTCGGGCAAGAATGGCCGCTGCAGCGGGTCCGCGATGCTTACCGTGATGGCAGTGTACGTAGATGCAGCCCGTCCGCAGCGTTGTGGCTTTGATCAGGCGAAGGACCGTGTCGCGGTCGATACCGTCGTATCCGATCGGCAGATGGACGTACCGCAGCCCGTACCGACGTGCGGTTTCAACGTCGGGGCGGGCGCCATCAACAGAGATGATCACGGTCACGCCCAACTGTCGGAGCGCCTCGAACGCTTCTTCCCCCTTTGGCTGCCCCCCGCTGATTATCCGATCGGTGACCAGAAACGCGTTCTCGATGCCGGGTAGCTCGATCGCCTGAGGCCTGGCGGACCGGGGGCCCTGTTCGTCCGACTTGCTATCTGGGGTGGCGGGCCTGTGCGAAGAACGCTCCAGCCCCACGGTTCCCAACACGGTCACGACCAGCAGCCAGCGTAGCACAAGAGCGTTCATGTGGTTCATCCCTATGGCGGCTACGCGCAAGACACGCCCATTGCGTCGCTCAGCGTCAGGCTCATTCTAATCGCGTTGCCGGGCGGGGGTGACGTCCCAACGGGAACCTCGCTGCCCAGGCGGCCTCGACCAGGGTTAGGTTCACTACCGGACCTCCTTGAGCCCACCGCGCCACTCGGCACGCCGACCGCCCGGTGGGGGGTGCTTCGGTAGTGTCGTCCGGTGGCTTGCAGCAGGGGGACGCTACTGCGCGGGGGCAGCGGGAGCCTTGCCCCGATCCCCCAAGTCCCCCTACTCTGCAGCGGTGCGCGCCGTTCGCGGACAAGCCGTCGATCGGTCCATTGCCGATCGCCTGGTTCGTCCGCGGCCCGGTCGTGGCCCCAACCCGCATCCCTGGGGGGACCGCACAGCCGCCTGCAGCAACCTACCAGGCAGCCACGAAGCCCAGCGTGCGCCAGGACAGCCTGTCCGGTTCGAAGCGGCTCCGGAAATCTCACGTTGCGTGCTTCTTGTCAGCATCCCGGCTCAGGCTTCCGGCCTGGCAACCGTTCGGATCGGGGTCGTTCCTCCGGAGAATCAACCCGCACGAATTGCGGGGGCAAATCACGGCTCACTCCGCTGGCCGCCAAGGCCGGACTGCCGTGCCAGGTCGTTGTAGACCATCGCAAACAGGACGAGCTGGTACAAACCCATTCCCCGGTACGGTACGGAACGGAAGTTGGCCCGAAACCCTGCCGAAAGGAGCGCAAACCCAATCCCCGAGGTAAGCTGCCACGAGATAGCCAGGGCCTTGAGGGGGTCATAGGCACCGTCGAGGACTGCAAAGGGTAGAAAGACACTCGGTCGGAACACGACCGCACACAGGGGAAGGACCAGGACGACGCCCAACGGTCCCAGTTGAGCTCCTCCGGCCAGAGCGAGCAGGATTACCCCGGCTTGGATCAGTATTCCCGCGGCCACCGACGGTGCCGTGCTATAGGCCTTGGCAAAGCACTGCGAGACCGCTGGTTCGCGCCCCTGAACGACATCCAGAGCGGCCGCCACAGGTGCCCCGTACAGAGCCGGTGCCGCGATAGCGGCGACTACCAGCAGAAGGACCAACTGTTCCGAGCGGATTAGCCAGATGCCAAGGCCAACCAGAAGCACGGAGAGCAGCATGGACAGACCGGCCACCGAAAACAGAGATTCGCTCGCTTCTCTGTAAATCCGCTCGGCGCGATCCAACCAGGCGGTAACGGGGGGCGTCCGACCCGCCAGCGGGTGCGAATCGGGCGGCAATTCGGAGTCGTCCCGTGAGCCGATCACTGGGGGCACGACTTCACGGGCATCCGCAGGCAGCGGCTCCAGCGGGATGATCGACGACGCCGTGCCGGTAGGGCCGAACTCGGTGCCGACCGTCGGCACTGCCCCCTGACCGGAAGCCGGCATCACCCGAGGATCAAAAGCCTGTTGAGGTGTTCCGAAGCTGCCCGCACCGATCGGTGGGGAAGTCGCTCCAATGGGGAATATACCCCCCTGTTGGGGGAAAGAGACGGCGCCCTGTAACGGTGGTTGATCGGGAGCAACAGAGTAGTTCTGCGGGGTACCCGAGAAACCCCCCTCCCCTTGGAAACCAGCGGGGGTGGAGCGAACCTCTGATGACACAGGTTGCCAAGAGAACGAAGCCGGGCCGGCCGTCTGACCGGCGGTCGGTCCAAGTGGCTTGCCATCCTGTCGAGGCCAGGCAGCGGGCGAGCCGGAGTGCGGGGCCCCAAGCGGTGACGGAGCTTGAACATGCCCCCTTCCCGAGGAGTCCTGACCTTGCAGCGGAGCCATCGGCAGTGCCCCCGAAGATTGGGCTGGGGGCGCGGTGGACGATATCGGCCCTTGTGGTGCTGCTTGCCAGGGCGAGGTAGCTGCGCCTTGCCGCGATTCGGGGGATGCGCCGTCCGGTGGTGTGGCCGCGCGCGCTTCGGCTTGGCCCTGGGGGCGTCCTGCCGGAGCCTCCGGGCGGTACGGGCTCAGGCCGGTACCGCTGCGCGGAGCGTTCGTCATGGACTCGCCTGCGCTGAGTTCTAGGTGCCGGCCCCATTTGATCGAAAGCGGCCCGGGAATCTGCTCCCACGGGGCAAACAGTGCTCCCGGATCTGGCGGCCAATCAGGCAACGATGGAGACGTTGGTGTCTTCCACGGCGATGCAGCGTCGTCGTTCTCTTCGGGCTGCTCCCATGGCGGCGGCTCGTCCAGACCTACGGCGTCGTCGTTGCCACCGGCCCCCTCGCGATGCTCTGACCGCTCCGGCGATTCCCCCAACGGCTCGTCTTCGACCGGCGAGTCCGCGGCGAATCCCGTTGCCCAGTTCTTCGGCCCGTGCACGGAGCGGGGGCCGAATATGGGACTTCTCGTCCTTGGGAACCTTTGTTCCCTACCGAGGGAGAAATCCAGCGACATTGGGCGGGTGGCCAGGGTGGGGTCGCTCGGCTTGAGCGATGGGGCCCCTTCAGGGCCGCTATCCTCTGCCGTATCACGGTCAGCTTTCTCACCGGCAACGCTCCGCTCAGACTGCGTTTCGGGCGGCCGTCCACGTTCGCCGGACGGAACGGCGTTGACGACCTCAGGGCCGTGAATCGCGGTCACGGTTTGCTCGGTTGGCTGAGGGGCGGCAGCGGACGCGCCGGAAGCTTCCGAATCCGCCTCTGAAGAGGGCGCGCCCTCGGCCGGGGCCGGGGGACCCGATAAGGAAACCGAAGCACCGGATCCGGGCGAAGCGAGGTTCGCGCTCAACTTCGGGCTGCTCGCCACTGGCTCCCCGCTGGGGGTAGCTCCAGGTCGTGCCGCAGCAGCTTCGCGGAACTGTTGCGGTGCATGCGCAAGCGAGGCTCCGTGCGCCGAACCGCGATCGAAGCAGGCATCCGGTTTCTCGGCAGGCGGCTGTGTAGATGTCCCGCTCCCGGTGTCCTGTGTCATCGGGGACGGTTGGGGCGAAAAGACCCCCTGGCACCGCGGACAGCGAACCTTCCTCGTCGCTGCCGGCTTCGCGCGGAGCCGCAGCTTCGCATGACACGAAGGACACCGGACGATAACCGACGACTCAGCCACCTACCGCCCTCCTTTACCGCGCGTTCACGACGCCGCCCGAGGCGGAGGTAGTACCGTAAAACCGCTCTCTCCCGCGAAGAGTTTGTTTTGCTCGCACCGCGCCCGGTTGTGGTTCGCTGGTTCTGCTGGCGCTCCTTCGTGGCTGCTAGAGAGCTGGACCGCCTCACAAACGTCCCAATCCTTGATTTCGTACAGTTGCCAGCTCGGCGATTCGGTCTGCCGCACTCCGCACAGGAAGCCCCCTGGCGGTGCACCGGTGCCGATAGACACGGCACGCTCCGCATTGCCGTGTGGCACCGAGCGCGGGTTGCGAACGTCAGCGTATCCCGTCCGCGAAGCCGTGAGCGGGCCATGTTCAACCGTTTGGTTGACGCCTGCTTGCAGGTGGCCTCCTGCATTGACGCGAGGAGCCCGGTTCAGGGGGCGGCTGTTCAGGGCCCCGAGACCTGCCCGCCATGGAGTGGATGGAGCTACACCCCCGCTCGGCTGAATAGCCCGGCGGTAGCGCTCGAGTCTAGGTGGGCTAAGGGGGGACGGCGGGGGCGATGTTGGGAGCGACCCTGGGCGAGGGAACGGCGCTCCCGGCGAAGTGGGACCCTGGTCAATTCGCGGTGGGAGGCCTGGAGGTCCGAGCGGTCCGATCGAAGGAGGACTGATTGGCCGGGGTGCCGGCCATGGCGACAGTGACCCTGGGAAACGGTCGTCCGTTGTCGATGGAGGAGGCGGTTCCAGCGGCGCCCTTCGTGGGATGGACGGCCCCCCGGTGACCCACGGCGGCCATGTCCATGGGAACTCGCCCAGTCGGTTGCCAGAGCCACTCCCACGTTGGCCGGACATGAATGGATCTTCCCTTCCCGCGGTGGTCCCTCTCGTCGATGTCGAGGGGGGCCAAAAGCCGAGGTCCAAACCGCCTGGGAGCGTCGGCTGGTCGCGTCCGAGGTAGTCGCCGTCGCGGCCGTTGGGTGAAACGGGCTCGGTCCCGGCTACGGATTTCTGCCTGTTTTCCTCAGCCCTGCCTGTATGCCTCGCTTCGTCGCCGATGTTGCCGATGACGAGGGTACCGGCCAGGTGCGCATACACGAGTGCGCTGGACCACAAGATGAATCCAGCGCCTCCGGCGTACCGGATGACTTGCGCGCCGAGCTCACAGAACTTGCGTGAGTTGCTTGCGATGACGGGGAGTAGGACGGCTGGAAGGGCTCCAAGCAGCGGGAATGCCAGTGCCGCCACCGCGGCGAGCACGCCGGTCGCAGCCCCCTGGCCGAAACGTCGAACCAGTCCGGCGACATACGCCTCGGTGCGCGTCACCGCGTACCAGGTGGCAAGTGCTCCGAAAATGAGCAGGCACCCTAGAGCAGCTCCCTCCAGCACGGATCGATGCCCTTTCTGCGTGCCGGTACCGTTTTGCTCTGTGCGAGCGTGAAACCGCCGTCTTTTTGCCTCGATCTACAACTTGCCCTGTGCTACAACTTACATGCGTCGGGGAAGCCGACGCTGACCCGGCGATGAGCGAGTTCTCGCCCGTCGTGCGCAGCTCTATGAGGCACCGTCCTCAACGCAGTCCGCCTCTCCCCCTTCGGAGGCGTCCGCATTTCGGCCGGCTTTGCCGCAGCCGCTTGTTCTTCGCCCTTGGTGTACCGTACGGCGACAACTCGCATCGTGTGCACGGCAACATGTGCTTGCTTGGCCGCTCACCGGGCAGCACCCTACCTCGCAAATATGCTACTCTCGTGTCCGGTACCCACGCAAGGTTCCGGGCAACACGGAAGCAGCTATGCGCGGGAGGCGTTACGAAAGTGTTCGCGGCGATCAACGGCGTGGACTACCCGGCTGGCTCCGACGCCAACGTGGTGGCACGCGGCCTTCGGGTCCGCCGGACTGCCTGGGCAGACTGCCGGGGCGCAGCGACGCAAGCCTGTGCGGCAGTCCCGGCACGAGCGTCCACGGGAGGGACCGTCGGGAGCTTCGAGAGGAGTCCGGCCGCAGGCTTTCCTGGGAGGGCGTCTGGACGTGCTTTTCCTCCGGCGGGCTCCAACACGGGTCGGGACAGGGGTTGACCACAGGGATACAGGCAGTACGCCGAATACCGATAGCGACAACAAAGACACGTGTGCCATCTTCATGCCGTTGCGCTCTTGTGGCTTTGCCTTGGCAGCCGACCGTGGGCGTCCGCGGTCCTGGCGGCCGCGGCGGAGCATTCGCAGCGCGCCCCGAGCCGGGTTCACGCCAACGCGCGGCTCGGGAAGGAAGAACCGATTGCCACCAACGCGATCGCTTCCTGCGTGGACAAACGCGGAGCGCTCGCCAGCCCGAGGCTAATACGCCCGACCCGTCCGATCCGCCCGGTCGGTCCGACCTGCCGGAGCCCGGCGCTGGTCGGCGGCGGACCAAGAAGCGCGCGCAGATGCTAGGAAAGCTGGAGCTCCGTCGCGCCGGCGACGGAGCAGTGCTAGCGCGACCCGGCCTCCGGTCCGCCTCAAAGCGCTGGGGACGCCGGTTGCGCTGGCAAGAACAATACCCGCCGAAGGAAGACAAACCCGGCCTTCGCGGGATTGGTGAAGGCGCGCGCCCCTCTCTCGCCGCTTCGGCCGCGGGCCGAAGCGGCCCTGAGCCCGCCGTCCGGCGGGGCCCGAGCCGCCGGACCGCCGTCGCGCCGGCGACGGCGCATTGGTACGCCCGCCCGGCCCGGGCGGGCAGGGATTACCCGCCAGCCCGCGCCCGGACCCGGCCGCCTGCGCAGAAGTGCATTCCTCGCCAGCCGCGGCTACTCCCGGCGGCGAGGCGTCAGGCTCGCCGCCGGATTGGGTTCCCTCGGTTTCCCTCGCGCGCCCGCTTCGGCTGGAACATCCGCCTCCCGGTGTAAACGGCCTTGCAAGCCCGATCCGCCCGATCAGTCCGATCGGTCCGATCGGTCCGATCCGCCCGAGAGCAGTCCCAACCGGCGGCCCGCCAAAAAGCCCCCTCAGGGGCAGCAAACCGCGCACCCCCTCGCGCCGACGACGCCCCCTTCGGCGCGCCACCCGGTTCGGCCGCGGGCCGAAGCGGCCCCGAGCCCCCCGCCCGGCGGGTCCGGACCTCCGCCGCTGCGACGGCGGAGCATTGGTAGCGCGACCCGGCCCGGGTCCGCGCCAGACCCGTGGGGCCCTAGGAAGCGGTGGCGAAAATGATCCCGACCAAAAGAAGGAAAGCGCGCCCGTCGCGGGATTGGCAATGGCGCGCCGTCTCTTGCCGGCCCGCCGCGGGCCGAAGCGGCCCCCAAGCCCGCCGCCCGGCGCGGCGGAGGGCCGGACCGCCGTCGCGCCGGCGACGGCGCAGTGGTAGCGCGACCCGGCCCGGGTCCGCCCCAGGGCGCTGGCGCCAAGGAAGCGCCGGCAGACATGGCCGCCGCGGAGCGAAAAAAAGCCCACCCGTCGCGGGATGGCCAATGGGGCGCGCTCTTTCTGGCCGCTTCGGCCACCCGGCGCGAAGCGGCCCGGAGCCCGCCGCCGGGCGGGACCGGACTTCCGCCGCGGCGACGGCGGAGCAGTGGTAGCGCGACCCGGCCTCGGTTCGACCCCAAAGCGAGGATGCAGCGCACCGATCGGCCAGCGCAAAGCTACTGGGGCACCAGGAGGCCGGGGGGCAGTCATCGGTTGCGGGCGCTGGCGTTGCGAAGAAGCGGCCCCGCGCGAAGGAACGGCGGCGTAGCAGAGCCGCCTAAGCCAGCTGTGAATCTGCGGTCTCACTCACGCACTCGCCGGGTTGCGGCCCGCCGGTGGCGATTTTTTGCGGGGCCTGCTAGAGCGGGCCGCGAGCTTCGTCCAGTTTGTCAACACGGTTTTTGGACACTCCTAAGCCAGTTTTCACCCACCGGGCGCGCGATGCAGAATCCAGATCTGTGGCACCGACGGTGGCTCGCGCCCAAGGCTGTCGAGGCCACGCGACCAAGGCCGGTGGGCAAGCGCTTTCTTGCCTGGATGGTTAGATGGCGCACGGTGCGGGAGAACGCGTTTAGGGGCGTTCGCAATGCTTGGCTTTCGCACCGGTGAAGTATCGGTTCAGTCCACGCCGTGCTTCGGCACCAGGGCAGTGCGGTGTGAGCTCAGTCCGCCACCACCTTTTGGTGCCCTTGCCGCGATGGGTATGGTGACCAGAGGCAAGCCCGCACCACGGAGTGTGGCAAGCGCCGGATCACTTTCGCATCGCAGAAACCTGGTTGCGAAACTTCTGCGCCTCTTCTCCGTCATCTACCGAAGCCCACGCGTTGCCCACCTCTTCACGTAGCCGTTGCCGCCCCGGTAGCGTCAAGCTTAGCTCCTTCAGTAGTCTCCAGGCAGGGCGGAGCCGAACGCAATTCTCCGGGCTCACTGCCGACGGCCCCTTCACCTCTTCGAGCACATACCGGGCCAATGCTTCGGCAGAGTCCCTAAGGATTTTTCGTCGGTAGAAGTTCTCCGGCAGAGAGACGAGCGTGCGAAGAAGAATGCCTACGTAAACGCCAAGCCACGTCCACCCGATGCGGCGATCTCCCCGTTCGGTCACCAGACGCGGTTGAGTGCCGAAGAACCAAAGCGGTGCTATACGTTGCGAAGAGGAACCCCCACCGGAGGCTGCGTCATCGGCTTGGACTCGGCCCTCCTGGAATAGGAGTCGGAAAGCACCTAACGCAGCCGCGGCCCGAACGTTATCGGCCTCGTGAGGCGGCTGGACGTCCGGAGGATCTCCTGTGCCATCGCGCTCGCGGGCGAGTTCAATGAGCCACTTAAACCACCGCCAATGCCGCCAGCGGAGGAAGGGGTTTTCCAGGACGGGCGCGTTACCGCTGCTCCTCGCGGCCTCCTCGCTAAGCTGTGCCACCAGCCACTCGAAAGCCCTGTGATTCATCCCGGTCGTCCTGATGAGGTGCACGAGCGCTGCTTGACGCCAAAGGCGGCGTTGCCGGTCTCTCCGCGATAAGTCCCCCGATTTGATTCCCCCAAGTTCCTCCAAGAACCTCCTGAGGCGAAACCTGTACAATGCTTCCCAATTCCGAACGGTGCGGTCGGCCCGCATCCTCTGGACCAGTTTGTCGAAGAGGACCCGGGAATTGGTGGTGAGGCGTTTTGGGCCACTTTCCAGCGCGATTCCGGCGGCAGTCCTGGCGTCCAGCCACACGGCATAGACAAAGGCATCGTCCAGCTTCTCCAGTACGTAATAGGCGTGGACAACGTGTGCTGCTCGAGAGCTTTCCTGCTCACATAGGCGTCCGAATCCCACACCGCGTTTCCCCCAGCTCTCGAAAAGTTGCAGCACCCGTTGGTGGTCGGGCACTCTGGACCACCACTCGATGGCCTCGGCGAGTGCGGCGAACGCCTCATCTTCCTCTCCGCTCATCTGTCGCTGAACCCCACGAGCTTCCGCGAGACGTGCTTGCGCCACGCAGTACTGACCGTGACCACGCAGTCCTGCTTCGTCCCAAATCCGTACGGCGTTGTCGTAGAATGCAATGTCTCCGAAGGTGCCACCCTGCAGCTCCGCGAGTCGGAAAGCAATTCTCGCGAGCGTGTCCAATTCGTCGGTGGCTCTGAACAGTCCGCGATACCGCGAGTCCAACGTGTTCCACAAACGCCGCAGTTGCGGCTCGTCTTCTGCTTCCAGCGTATCAAGGATGTCGCTGACCCCAGCCAGCGCAGACGTGGCGATCTTCCTAAGTAGTTGCTTCGGCCGATCACAGTGCTCGTGGACCAGCGGGCTGTCCACAACCATGGAGACGTTTTCGAGCACCATCTCTGCGTCATCCAGGTTTTGCACGCCGCGCGCCAGTACAGCGGCGATCTGTCCAGCAGCTTCCATCACTTTGCCCGCGCACTGTCCGGCCACCTCTTCTGCCTTTCCCCATTGGCCCGCTTCTAGGAACCAGACGACAGCTACCGGCAGGTCTTGGCTGGTGCCCAAATCAACGAGCCGCTTTGCGGCTTCCGCCACGAAGCCGTCCCAGTAGTCTGCGTACGCGAGCGCGCGTTCCGCGTTCTCGACTTGTCCGATCAGGCGGTAGTAGTGGCTGGCCGCCCCAGCTTTGCTGCTGTCCTTCGTGAGTCGGGCGGATTGCCATAGCGTCTCTGCAACTCGCCGGAAATCGGTGTCTATTTCCTCGATGGTGGCCTCTACCCACGCAAGACCAGCGTCGCCCCACTGCTCCCGTTCGCTGGGGGCCATCTGGCTGGGTAGGCGCGCCAGCGGTTCCCAGAACTTTTCGATGGCCTCGGGTGTGTCCGCGATGAAAAGTCGCTCCGTCGGCCTCGAGATGGCTACGTACAGGCAATTGAAGAAGTATTCCAGAGCAAATCGCTCCTTCTCGTCCCACTCACTCGGCGGGACTTGCCACAAGCGGTGCCATTTCTGGTTCACGAAAAACTCCCCAAAGCCCGCGACCACTACGACGGGGAACTCCAACCCCTTGACGTCGGCCGCTAAGCACTCACCGGCGAAGCCGCTGAGGGCACCTTGGTTCGAGGGCTCCGATGAGTCCGTTTCCCGCTCCGGTACGATGACGAGTGCGCGACGGCGTAAAGCTTCCCTCGTCACTCCCCGATCACCAAACACCAGGCGGCCGATCGGCACCTCGGACAGCTCGAACCGCCAAAGCCTTTGGGGGCGTGCCTCATGGTCAAAGAAACGCCGCCTGGCGAACTGGATTAGGTTTCCGAGCTTGGCCACAGCCCGCGGATTGCGATAGTTGAAGAGAAGCTCAAGTTCCTCTATCCTGTACCCCCCCTCATCCTCGAGCCCCACAACGAGCGCAGTGTTTATTGTTGCACTCAAAGTGCGCCAGCGGAAACCGCTGGGATCTACGGTCTGGAACGGGTCTCCGGCAAACACTACAGGGACCGTGAGATGAGGATATTTCGCACGTCGGATGTCGTAGCCGGTCCAAACGAGCCGGCGCAGCAATGCGAGGATTTCCACGCGGCTGAAGTCCTGCGCTTCGTCACACAGGAGCACAACAGCATCGCGCTCCGGATCCGACTCCACTACGGCATTGAGAATCACAGCACGAGCTAAGTCCGTGCTGTCCCAGAAAGGAGGCGTTCCCCCTTCTGCGGCTTCGCAGGTCAGACGATAGTACCAGGGTAGAAAGACCTGCTCATAGATCTCAGCGTACATATCCACAGGAATGCCGCGGTGCCTGGTAGGAAGCCACGAATACGAGTCCGGATCAAGGTAATTTTGGTTCTCCTCGTTCGGCGGCGAGTAGCCCTTGATGTAGGCTCGTATCGCGTACCACGCCGCCTCCCAGGGTATTTTCTTGGCTACTGGAGACTTGAAACAAAGGCCCTGGAGGCCGGGACGTACCTGGCCTGTGTAGAGGCTTCGGAAGTGCGCTGCCGAGATATATCCCCCCTCCGCTGAGAAACCATCGTCCGCAAAACGGTCGGCTTGGCTAGGCGAAAGGAGAGCTCGGCAGTAATCGTGGAAGGTGTGGACCGCGATTGGTGCACTACGCGCGCCGACGCCGCGGTTCAGCGCGTTGCCGAGTTGGGCCAGCTCTTGAACAGCCGCGTCCGCAACGTGCGTAAGCGGTTTGGATTGGGTGACGAGTACGATGCTGCCGTGGTCGAGAGCCGACCGCGTGGCGTGATACGCGTGGGCACCCATGTGGCATGCAAGTGCCGCCGCGTAGTGGTAGAGCACCGTCGATTTGCCACTCCCTGCTCGGCCCTGCACAAAGGCGGGTAACCGGCGATTGTGCAGGATGTGGTTAAGGACGGCGATTTCATCGGTCGACAGCGCGATCCAATTCGTACGGCCAGACAGCGCCTTCGCGGCAAGCGCGTCGTCCGCTAATACCAGGGCCGGTACCCCAAGAACCGAGTGTTGGCCAAGCGCGTCCACGATATCGCACCCCGCCTTCTCCCTTGCACAGATCGATTTCCATCGTTTCCGAACAGGTTCGGGGATTTCTAGGCCATCGGTATCGCCCTTCAGCAGTTCGAACAGAAGAAGGTGGCCGCGGATTGCCCCGTACAGCACGGAGAATGGCGTGTTGCCAAGACGTTGCCAGGTTGGATGAATCACTGGCTGTTTCTGGGCGCTAGCGGCCAGGCGACCCACGCAGTCTACCAAGGAGCCCAGGAGAACCGGGGGCAGTTTTTGCAGACCCTCTACGAAGGGGCGCGTCATGAATAGATACCAGTCTCGCTCCGGGGGTGGTGCTCCTGGGTCCCAGTTGATCAACTCCTGGGGCAACGCTTTCCGACGGGGTGAGGTCGGTCCGCCTTCGTCTCCTGTGATCTGTCCAAGCCACTCATCCCAGTCGATCGTCGCCTCGACCGCTCCGATTTCCGCTTCCCATCCTGCGAAATCCGTCGGCCAAGCGGGTTTCTTCCTGTGGGGGGCATTAAGGATGTCAACGAACCAGGCGACCCGTATCGCAACGGTCGAAATGGGGGCGTACTTGATACGGAAGACGATTATCGTCCCGTCAGCACCGGCACGCTTCGCGTAGAATCCCTCGCCTACCGAGAAAAACCCTGGAGGCTGGCCAGTAGCACCCGTCCGTAGGTACTCTTCGAGCAGCCCCTTGGCCCGTTCTACGGCGGCCTTGACCTCAGGGCCGCACTCGGCACACTTGGACCCAGACGCGAGCGTATCGAAGACGCGCTTCGCTGACATGGGGCACCTCCCCTCTACGCGCACCTCAGCTAGCAACACGCGCCAATGCTACTGAATCCGCGCGGCCAGTGCAACCATGCACGCGTATTCGCGCAGGGCAGCGCGACCAGCATTCTGAGTGCCGGCGCGGGGCGCCGGATTGCGCGTTCTCCCTGCCCCGGAGTCGAGAATATCGCGGCCCATGGCGAAAGCGGTTGACCACCCGATTCGCGCCGCTCGTTGTCCATCGGCCCCAAGCATCGGCGTTCGTCGGTTCCGCCTCGGAAAGACGCACTCGCTCGGGGGAATAATCGCCCAGCCGGGCTCGCGCTCGTTCGGTTCCCCTCTGCCGACTGCCGTCCCACTGCGCACGTTCTGCCCCCCGCGGCCCCTCCCGTCCCCGCGCGCAGTTTGGTTCGATCGACTGGAGGTTCGTGCTCCGCTGGCAGCGCTACCTCTCGCCGGCGAGCCGGCGTCTCGCCTGGCGCCGGCGTTTCCCCGGCCCGCCACGGCGCCGTCCCGAGCTTGATCCGCGCGATCGCCCCGATCAGTCCGATCCGGCGGAGAGCAGCGCTTCGCGGCAGCGCGCTATGAAACCCCCGCAGGCGGAGGAAGAAGTGGACCGCCGTCGCGCCGGCGACGGGGCATTGGTACCCCCGCGGTCCCGGCGGGGGGGGAGTACCCGCCAGCCCGCGCCCGTACCCGGCCCCCTGCGCGGCGGCGCATTCCTCGACAGCCGCGCCTACTTCCTGCGGCGAACCGCAGGCTCGCCGTCGGGTTGAGCTGCCGTCGTTCTGGGCGCCCCCCCGTGCGCATGCAGTATTCGGCTCCCGGCCAAAGCTTTTTCCGACCCCGATCGGTCCGATCGATCCGATCCGCCAGAGAGGAGCGCTTACCAGCAGCGCGCTATGAAACGGCCGCCGGGGGAGGAAATGCCGGACCTCCGTCGCGCCGGCGACGGAGCATTGGTAGCGCGACCCGGCCCGGGTCCGCCTCGAAGCGTTGGGGACCCAGGTCGCGTTGGCAAAAACGAGACCCGCCGAAGAAAAAAAAGCCCGGCCTTCGCGGAATCGGGGACAGCGCGCGCCCTCTCTTGCCGCTTCGGCCGCGGGCCGATGGGAACCCCGAGCCCGCGCCCATACCCACCCGCCTGCGCAGAAGCCCATTCCTCGCCAGCCGCGCCTACTCTCCGTGGCGAGCCGCAGGCGCGCCAACCGGTTGAGCTGCCGTCGTTCTGGGCGCCCCCCTGCGCATGCAGTATTCGGCTCCCGACGCAAAGCCTTTCCGGATCCCGATCCGCCCGATCGGTCTGATCCGCCGAACAGCAGCGCTAACCGGCGGCGGGCCATGAAGCGCCCGGAGGCGAGGAAGGGCCGGAGCCGCGTCGAGCCGGCGGCGCGGCAGCTGGGGAGCCAGTAAGCAACCCATCGCAGAAACGCAGAGAGTGTAGAGAGGAGGACCAAACGCTGTGTCCTGAGTGTCTCCATGGTTAGCCGCCAGCAGCCGGCCGGTTGGCTTGCCCGCGCGAAGCGTTGCCTTGAAGACTCCGGCATTTTCGTCGGTCAACATCGCTACGGCGATCTTTTATTCGTCTCCCCGTGGATGGACTCGCCGGT
>JALSID010000188.1 GCA_026981825.1 Planctomycetota bacterium | reverse complement strand
TCCCCGTACGGTGGGTGCACGTGGAAGACCGGCAGGGGACCCACCGGCCGGAGTACTTCTTCTGCACGGCCTCGAGTTGGTCACCCGAGATGATCGTTTCGACCTACATCCAGCGCTGGGACATCGAGGTGACGTTCCAGGAAGTCAAGAACCACCTCGGTCTCCGCGGGCTCCGGGTGTGGGCGGAGCGATCCGTGCGCCGCGCCGGCCCCTTCTCTTCGGGCTGTATTCCGTTATTGTGCTTCTCCACCTATGCATCAGAAGTGCGGACGACGGATGCGATATTCCTTCGTGGTTTGCTCGTTGGCAGGGCGAGACACCTGTCGCCTTCACCGACGCCCGTGCGGGGGTGCGCTACCATATTCCGTCTGAAGGAATTCTTGCATACCCTGATTGCACGAATCATTGCAAACATTTGAGAACGAGGCACGGAAGATGGTTTTACAGACGCTCGTTCTTGCCACGTAGCGGGCCCTTTTTCCGGTCACGGGGCCTTGCGAGAGCTTGGGAAAAGAGCAGAGGTCGAGCTCAGGAGGCCTCACACGTCCGGGCCTTAGAGATCCCGGCGGTTGGCAGATGCATCGAGCAGCCATAAGCGCCTGCCGAAAGCATCCTCGGGGGGGCGCGCGGATGCAGCAAAAACCGAGAGGCTGGTGCAGCGCGTCCGCCTCATGGCAGTTGGAGACGTGGATGAGGGTCTCGACCGCGATCGGTGTTCAGGGGGTCACCCGAGACGGTGTTCGCCAGCAGGTCTTATTGGGGAACTTCTTCTTTTTGCTCCGCCGGGGTGGGCCCCCTTTCGGCGTTGAATATCTGCCTGTACAGATCGGCGCCGTAGCTTGTTTCCTCGGGCGCCCCCTCCTTGACCCGAAACGTCCGTGTTCCATCGGGCAGCCGCTCAGCTCTCAGGAAGAGCACCCGATCCGAGTCAGCTTCGTGGAAGGTTCGGGCGAATTCGTGTAGGAAGGTGACGAAGATGACCCGAACATTCGCTTCCAGAAAGGCCGAAACGACCTGCCGCGCGATCTCGGACCCCTCTCGCTCGTTCGTGCTGCCGAAGGATTCGTTCAGCAAGACGAGGCCATGGGGCCGGATCCAGTCCACCACGGCACTCAAGCGTTTGAGCTCTTCCTCGAGCTTTCCGCTTTCCATGGCCTTGTCCTCTTCGCGCCGGAAGTGGGTGAAGACCCCTGAGCACAAGCTGGCTGTCAGCGATGCGGCGGGCACAAACATACCGGCCTGCATCATCAACTGCGCCAGGCCAACACTGCGGAGGAACGTGGTTTTGCCCCCTCGATTCGGGCCGGTGACGATGAGAAGCTCCTTGCCGTCAGCATGGACGTCGTTCGCAATCACTTTCTTGCCCGTGGTCAGAGCAAGGGAAACATCGTAAAGGCCGACCGCTGAGAAAAGCGTCGCGTCCGCAGGAGCAGGTTGGGGAAAGGTGAGCGGTTCACCGATCTTCTCCAGTTGTTCGTTCAGGTTCATACAGCCCAGGTAGAAGGCCAGCTCCGAGCGAAGGACGTTGAAGAAACTATCGATGTGGGCGGCCGCGTGCGCGACCGCGGTCGCGACCCGCGCCAGCCCCCGGTCCCGCAGTTTCGCGAGCACCCTCGCGCCGACGTCGTCGCGGGGATCGAGCGAGAACGAATACACCTGGCCCTGAGAGGAGAAGAATCGCTCGAACCATCTTCGTGGTTGGTCAGTCGGACGACAGAGCAAGTAGTGCTCACCTTCGTTGCCTCTGCCCAGTTGCGCCCTCAGCGTCACACCTCCTGGAAACTCCAGGGTCTGGACGTGGTCCTCGATGCCGGCCAGGTATTCGTCGTCCAGCTCGCGCTGGATCATCGTAAAGAACCGCTGAAAGCCACGTGAGGCAAAGCGATCGGCGTACTCGTCGCTGATTCGTCGCAACCGTCGGAACAGGTTAAGGGAAACCTGCAAGAGATTGCGTCCGCCAACAAGCACGGAACTCGGGCTTGACCGGGGGGAGAACCACAGCCACTGCTCGCGTTTCTTTTCCAGGAACTCGACCGCGATCCCATACAACTCGCGAATCACATCGGGATGTGCCAGGCAGTCCTTCAGGATTTCCTGGCGGTACGTGATCAACGCTATATCGCTCAATGGATTAAGGAGCACTCGACGGACGATGTCGGCCATGAATTTATCGCCCTGGGCCATGGCCGCTACGACTGTGTCCAGGCCCAGGTCCTGGATAAGATCGGCGGCGTTCGGTAGCCCTTCCTCGGACGGGTCGAGGTCCCGGTCGGGGTAGAGCAGGAAAACCTTGATCATCCGAGACGCTCCTTGAGCTGCTGGTAGGTCAGGCCGTGTTTTCGAGCTAAGGACAGCGCATACGCCAGGTCGTCCGCCTCCTTCCGCACAACCCGGAACGTTCGGATGGTGGGGTCGTTCGGATCCACAAGCGCCACCATGCTGACCGTCTTCTCGCTCATCGTGGCCAGATCGCCCAGGAACGTGACCCACACGGCCAGCGTGTCCAGCTCCATCAGACGGTTGAGCACTTCTTTGCTCAGGAAAAGGGCGTCGCGCAGACTGGTCGAGGAGAAGATCTCGTTGAGGACGAACAGGCTGCGGGGGCTTGCGCGCTCGAGCATGGCGTGAATGCGAACCAGATCATCCTCCAGTTTGCTGCGCACGTTACGGACGTGCTCTGTCCGTTCGAAATGGGTGAAGATCATGTCCGGCAGGAAGAGCTGCGCGCGACGTCCCGGAACCGGGCAGCCGAGACTGGCCAGGTAATGCACCTGTCCAAACATCCGTGCAAACGTCGTCTTGCCGCCCTGGTTAGGACCGGTTACGACGAGGATCCGCTCGGGGCCGCTCAGGTAGTAATCGTTCCGTACCACCGGCTTGCTCGACCTACGCAAGAAATGGGCTAGAGCCAGGTCAAACCCTTCCTCCACGTATTCTTCCTTGTCAGTTCCGCTGACGTGGGGGTAGCAGAAGGGTAGTCCCTTACGTTTGAGGTCGGCGATGAAATCGAGGTAGGCGATGTAGAACTGAATCTCCCGGTCGAATGACCGGATCGTCTCGTCGATGAAGGGCACCCGCCGGGTGCAGAAGCGATCCAGAGCTGCGAACGGCTCCGGGTGGAGACGCGCCACAAAGTCCAGGATGGTGGCCTCGATGTGGCTCATTCCGGCTCGTTCCGGAAGCCGAATAGAGCACGACTCAACCTGGCCTTGTCGAAACTTCTCGAACGTCTTCTCGACCTGAACGCTGTAATCTTCCTCTTCCTCGTACGGCTTCACCTTGAACTTGCCCCCCTCGATTACAACACAGTAGCGGATCTCGGAAAGGGCCTGCTTGACCTGAGTAGCGTCTGAAGACAGGGATTGGAACGTTTCCGACCGGAGGTAGCCATCAAGCCAGTCGCGGAACGCCAGCAGGCCCCGCGCCTGGAGCGGTGCCGCCGCCAGCGCGTGGGCCAGGGTTGTGACCGCGTTGCAATAGACCAGCGCGGCTTCCAAAATCCAGCCCTTCTTGTGGTATTCCCACTCGAGGTCCGCCGCCGCGTTCAGGTAGCGGCGAACCGTGCTCATCTTGTCCGCGAAGGTCTTGATCGCCGCGGTCAGATCCGGGTTCTCCAGGTCCCGCATGACTTCCTGGCGGTACCGGACGGCGTCCGGATCGTGGAGAGCCCTCCAATAGAGCGGTTTAAGGTTGTACTCGCTCTTCTCTGCCGTGATCGCTTCGATGATCTGATCGAGATGGAGATCACGGAAGAATTGCGGTTCGCGCTGGACATAGTAGGTCGTATCGCGTGCAGGGAATAAGACGCTTGGTGAACTCATGCGGCCTTTACCCCTATGCACTCCCTCCATAGAAAAAGCCTCTACAGAATCGCTCCTCTGCAGAGGCCATCACGCAAGGTGGCGGTGACGGGCCAGCCTGACCGCCCGGGCGGGGCCTTCGTTTAATCGTAGCCCTGTCCCACGCTGCCGCCAAACCGAAGCCCACCGCGGAGCGCCTACCGGAGGCCAGAGTCTGAATCGGCTCCAGAGCCAGTGTCTCCGCGACAGCACCACGATCCGAGGCCGGCTTCCGCCGCTGCCGCGCCGGTGAGCTCGACGACACCGGAAGCCGGCGGTCTGCATAGGCTACGCTGAGAAGCGTCCGGTTGTTCGTGAGTTCCCCCGGCCAGCGACCGGTTATCCGGGCCGAAGTCGGTTGTTCTCCCGTACCTTGTACGGTTATTCCACAGGGAGACCTGTGCGCCACACCGTGCACAACGCTGTCCAAAACCCGGCTCCCGATCCCGGTGTGTAGCGCGCTCGGTGAGCAGCGCGGTAAGCCGTGACTTTCGCACCTCAAGGGCAGCGCGAACGGGCGACGTTCTTAGAAAGGCCCGTACAACCGCACCCTCCGAAATGGGCGCCCGGCCGTGCTCCGGCGGTATGGCGACGCCGATGCGTGCACCCCTGCTGGTTCGGCAGCCGTGGGCACGATCGCTTAAGGCCCTGGGTTGCGCTCGGTCATGCTGTCTGTTAGAGGCCCAAGCTCAGGGGGCTCTGTACTCTACGCGACCCAAGCGCATGACCCACTGCACGTTTGCGAGAGCGTCGAGGTGCTCAAGTGGGTTCCCTCTGACGGCGGTAAGGTCTCCCGTGCACCCAGGCGCAATCCGACCGGCGGGTAACTCCAACCACGCAGCGCACCGGGAGGTAGCGGCTTTGAGAACCTCCAAAGGGGGTAAGCCGGACTGAGCTAACAGTCGAAGCTCTCGGTGCAACGCCGCGCCATGGAAGGTTCCCGGATTGCCTGCGTCCGAGCCGGCCACGATCGGAACGCCCGCTTGATAGGCGGCGGCCACATTGTTCTGGGCAACTTCCATCATGTGGGATTGAGCGTCAGGGGGAATGAGAGAAACGGTGAACCTCGCCACCAGTTGACGGATAAGCCGCTGTTCATCCTCGCTGAGGACCACGCGCACAAAAGGTTCGGCCAGGAGGGAATCGGGGTTCCGCATCTGACGGAAGCCGTCGTAGACAGCCAATGTCGGCACAAGCACGGTACCCCGCCGAGCCATAGTCTTCCAGGTCGTCTCGGGCACACGCCCTGCCACGGGGGCATGCTCGATTCCGTCGGCGCCCAGCTCTACGGCGGTGATGAGTTCCTCCGGTTGGTCGACGTGGACGGTTACCTTGAGGCCGTGACGGTGAGCCTGGCGAATCAGCTCTGCCAGCGCCTCGCGGTCCAAACGGGGGTAGTTGAAGAACGGTTCGATGCCGCTTCCGTACACCGCTTTGATGCTGTCGACTTTGCCAAAGCAATCGGCGAGCTGTTCTTCGACGTCGGACGGGCTCGACAGCTCGCGGACAAACTCGCGCTTGTCCGGCATAAAGGCGGCAAACTGGGCGGGGTGGCCACCCGGAGCGGTGAACAGGGGGCCGACGAGGCGAAGCGCCGGCCCGCGCACGAATCCACCACGCACACGGCCACGGACGCGAAGAATGCTGCTGAGGGGGTCACCGCAGCTTTTGACCATGGTGACGCCGCAGAGCAGAGAACGGCGCAGGTTCCGCTCTATCAGTTGGTCAGGGTCCTCTGTGAAAGCTCCCGGATAGAAAAGCCCGGTTGCAGCCAGGTGGACATGTGCATCACCGAGGCCCGGCAGCACGGTGAGCCGGCGGGCATCGATCAGCCTGGCTGTCTTGGGGAGCGGCACGAACCCGTCCAGAACCTGGCGAATCGTGCCGCCGCGGATCACAATTGTCACCGGGCCGCGCAAACGGTCCGATTCCCCGTCCCAGATCCGCCCCGCGTGGATGTAGACCGTTCCGATTGGAAGGAGCGTAAGGGCGATCAGCGAACGAAGGATGCGGGGGCTTATAAGGAGGGCGCCGAGGAGGCCCAGAGAGCTTGCCCATTGCGACGGACGGAGAGCGGTGAACGGATCCCACCGGAAGATACGGATGGCCACCAGAAGCGACAGGACTGCGGCGACCGCGAGCGACAGGACCGCCAGCACGACCTCGGGGACCGAAGGAGTCTGATCGCAGGCGGCTTCGATAGCTCGCACCATAACGCCGAGGGGGTTGTATTCGCCTACCGTTCTCAGCCAAGGGGGGAATAGCTCGGCTGGAATCGTGGCTCCGCTCAGGAACAACATGGGCAGAAACAGAGTTTGACCGATGGCCGGCACCAGTTTCGGGCTGGGCACAACGGCCGCGATGATCATGCCGAGCCCCAGCGCCATCAGCACCCCGGACGCGAGGACCGGCAACGCCAACGTCACGTCGGATACGGAACCCGGTCGGACGACCAGGATGAGCAAGACAATCTGGGCGAGAATCGAGATGCCACCGATGATCAGGAAGGCCGTGGCTTCCGAGAGAAGCAACGTAGCCGGTGGCAGCGGGGTTACCAGATAACGGCGGAGTACGCCGCGTTCACGCCAAGTCACCAATTGGGTGGGCACACTGAATAAACCGAGGGCGACGAGGTTCAGGGCAACGATTCGCAGCACGAGCGGCCAGCGGTCCGTTTCGGGCATTCGCGAGAAGAAAAGGGCGAAACTGAGCGCAAACGCGATCGGGAACGCCAGAGTCCAGAACAGTGCCTGCCGGTCTCGAAGCCAAAGCCTGAGCGAGATTGCAGTGCTTTTCCGATAGGCAGCGAACATTTGCCTGGTCGGGCCCATCGTACGGTTACCTGTCAGCATGCTGGCAGGACTGGACTGTTGGACTGGCCGATCGGCTGCTTTCGGCTTCCTGCTTCGCAGTCAACTTGAGGAACGCCTCCTCTAGCGTCGCGTTTCGCACGTGGAGCGAGCTAATCGTGTAATCGGGGGCTAAACTGCTGATCAGCGCAGGCAGTGACTCCGGCAGCGAATCGGTCAGGAGCGTTAGATGCAGCTCATTGGGGCCCGGGCGCGTGCAATCCACCACCCGGCATCGAGCCGGAACAGGTGGAACGGAGAGTTCGGACGGCCCGGTCAGAGTGATTTCGACGGTGTGTTGGGCGCCTACCGCTTCGATCAAACGCTGCGGCTTGTCGCAGGCGATCAGCCGACCGTGATTCATGATCGCCACGCGATCGCACAACCGCTCGGCCTCTTCGATGTAATGGGTTGTGAGCAGAACGGTGCGGCCTTCGCGGCGGAAGCGACCGATCAGCTCATGTAATTCGTGGCGAGCATGCGCGTCGAGCCCGGCCGTCGGTTCGTCCAGGATGACCAGGGCGGGATCGTTGATCAACGCCAGGGCGAGCGCGAGCCGTTGCTGCTGACCTCCCGAGAGCGAATCGTACGGTCGGTCGGCGTGTGCGCTGAGACCGGCCCAGTCAAGCAACTCGTCCGGTTCCCGATGCCGGGGGTAGAAAGTGGCGAAAAGCTGCAGAGCTTCGCGAGGAGTGATCAAGGGGGGCAAAGAGGTGGTCTGAAGTTGCACGCCAATCCGGGCTTTTACCGCGGCGGGGTTGGTGATGGGATCGAAACCGAGGACACGGATCGTTCCCGCATCCGGCCGTCGAATCCCCTCGATGCACTCGACCGTCGTCGTCTTGCCCGCCCCATTCGGACCGAGCAGGCCGAACGTTTCACCCACCCGCACGCAGAAGCTCAAGTGGTCGACCGCGGTAACCTCGCTATACCGCTTGACGAGCCCGCTGATCTCGATAGCCGCTTCGTGTTCAGAACGTGACGATACGCCTCTTGTTTCGATGATTGCCTCGTTCACTTCCGATCCCGCCGGGTGTTCTGGTCATAGTTCTCTTCGTTTGCCAGGCGCGAACATTTCGCGGGTGGCAAAGGGGAGCTCTACGAACGGGGGCCGTCGCTAGCGCCGAGGCGTGTGCCGCAGGACACGATCCAGAAACCGATAAGCCTGCTCGCGCTCCGGCGGCAGGAAATCGTGGCCGTACTCGGGGAAAATCGCGACAAGATTCTCCTCAGCATCAAACAGCTCGTACACCCGATAGACCGCATCCAGCACATCCCAAACCCCCTCGTTGTAGAAGTTGTGGTCACCGAGTGGGGCATTGATGAAAATGGGACGTGGTGCGATAGCCGCAAGGACATCGTGGAAGTCGAAGGGCATCTCGCGCGGGTTATTGTGGTAGACAGCCGCCACACGCGGCATGTAGCGCCGTTGGGACCAGCCGCGCAAGTTGCCCCCGTAGTAGTACTCGAAACCGGTGAAGCCGCAGCTCGTCACCACCGCCCGGATTCTCTGGTCGAAGGCGGCGGTGAAAAGCGCGTTGTGGCCACCCAGGCTGTGACCGAGCGCCGCTATGCGATCGCGATCCACGATGTCGAGAGCTTCAAGGAGATCGACCGCGCGAATGTTGTTCCAGATGGCTTTCATGGTGCCGGACGCATAATGGCCCCCTTGAGTAGTGAAGTCGAACTCGTACTCGCCAAAACTCGGATAGTCGGGGGCCAGGCAGATGTAGCCCCGGTTCGCTAACTCATGAGCGAACTGCCGGTTGGGTCGGCCGCCCAGGGCGACAACCTCGTCTTTCCCGACATCGACCGTCTGGTGGAGCACGAGGACCGCCGGAGCCGGAGGCTGTATCTCGTGTGGAATGAGCAAGTAGGCGGGTACTTCGTCACCAAGTTCGGGGGTGTAGCGGATCAGCAGGCGGTCGTAGTGCGGCGTCCGCTCCCGTTTCACGATCCGCATGTTTAACGGCACACGCCGCTCGGGGCCGGGCAGTGCTCCCATGACCCGCTCCATGTTGCGCAGGATGTGAAACCGCTTTCTTCCCCAGTCAAACAGGTTCGCCCGCGTGATCGTCCGGGTGCCTTGAGAGGACCGCAGCTCGAGCAGCAGGTGTCGGTCCGGATAAAGGGGTACATCCTCGATTGTGGGCGTCGGATCGTGGTACGGCATGTGTTGTCGCAAACCGTTTCGAAACAGGTAAAGACCGGCGCGAGTGGGGCCCACCAGATCCAGGTCGCCGTCCCCGTCGACATCGGCCAACTCTGGATCCAGGTCCCAGCCGCCCTGGTCCCAGGTGATCGTGGTCATCGCCCAGCTTCGCTTCCCCGGCAAGAACTGGTAGGCCCGAACGACAAGGGGGTCATACTCGCCAGGATCTCGCCCGCTGTGAGGGAGATAACGTTTGCCGGCCAGTAGTTCAGGCCAGCCGTCGCCGTTGATGTCGCCCCAGAGGAGGGCGTGCGCCTGGGAAATCGTGTGGTCGATACAGTGCAGGCGCCATCTCCTTCCTTTGGCGCAGACGATCTGTTCCATCCAGTACAGGCCCACGTTGTGGCCACGACCATAGACAAGGTCCCTGTCACCATCTTGATCCACGTCCACGACGAGGATCGGTATGGAGGCGTCTCGATGGAGGCGGAATTCCGGCCGGAACTCCCAGCGGATGCGCGCGCCGTCGCGAACCTGTCGCGCCCAGCCGGACCGTCCAACGATGTCGATCCTTCCGTCGCCGTCGATGTCTCCTGCTCCAATGCCGTGCCCTGCAAGGGCAGCGGGCAGGGTGCGTTGCAGCCAGCAGAACGACCTGGCGCTTCCCACGCTCCGGAACAGAAACCTTTGGAACCATCCCGCGTAGGTGACGCCGTTGGGTAGCACGTCGAGCTGGCCGTCGCCATCGATGTCCGCCAGCACGGCCGTCTCACTCGGCCCTGGGCGAGCGATCAGGTGCGTCCGCCAGGTAGCACGGGGATTCCCTGGGTGCTCGACCCAGTAGATCGTCTTGCTTCGGTAGTGGGCGCTGACAAGGTCAAGGTCGCCGTCGCCGTCCACATCGAGGGGGAGGTTGCTGTAGTCGTCGTACCGTCCGCCAATCTGCCGGACGTCGCGCAACTTGATCCGTTTCCAGTGAGGACCCCGGTACCAATACCCCCCGCACACGATGTCCACGTGGCCGTCACCGTCCACGTCGAAGCACGCAGCCGCGCTGAACTGGGAGTCCGGATTGATCACCTCGACCTGGAACCCGTACCGCGGCACCGATGACCCGGCCGAGCTCACGCTCTTGCTCACGGCAATCAACCAGGTCGCCACTAGAGTGAAGCGAAGGATCCGTGACCGCGTCATTGCCGTCAACCTGCTCCCGTTGGGTTGCTAAAGCGGGCGTACAAGGACGCCCCTGGCCAGTTCCGCGACCCGCTTTGGGTTGATCTGGCCGAGCTCGGGGACTTCCGTTGCTGCCCCCGCGACCGCAGCAGCGTAACGGATCTGGTCATCCAGGGGGTTCCCGCGCCTCTGGGCGACCAGAAGTCCGGCCAGAAAGGCGTCCCCGCAGCCCGTGGTCTGCATCGTCCGCGTCTGCGGCGGGGTCGCCCAGAAGGACCGTTCACGAGAAATGATAGCCGCCCCCCTCGCGCCAAAGGTGACGCTCACCCAGTCCACGCCACGCTCGAGCACTTCTCGTCGGGCAGCAGCGACGAGCTGATCATCGGTTGCCTGTTCAGGCAGACCGAGGGCGTGAGCGAGTTCGTCGCGGTTGACCTTGACCGCCCACGGACCGGCGTTGAGAGCGTACCGCAGGGCTTCGCCGTGCGTGTCGACCACGCAGCGCATGCCATGGTTCCTGCAGAGCCGGACCAAATCTGCAGCCAAATCGTGGGGGCATCCTGGGGGAAAGCTTCCGGCAAGCACGAGGTGCGCGTCGGGTTGGAAGTGCGCCACGATCCAGGCAAGTAGTCCGCCCACCTGGTTGGGGTCCATCGCACCTCCTGCTGCGACGCTGTGTAACTCGTCGAAGCCGGCGGAATCGATCAGAGTCACATTGTGCCGGATCGGGAAGGGGGCCGGAAATGCGTCTAATCCAATTCTCTCCCGGCGCAACGCCTCGGCGAACCGTTGGGCATCCGGGGAGCCGGCCAGGATCAGGCAGAGAGACGGGTGGCCGAGGCGGGCCAGCACGCGGCTCACGTTCACCCCCTTGCCTCCCGGCACGACCCAGTGCTCACGCGCCCGCACAAGCCGTTCGGACCGCCACCGTTCCGCAACATGGATGATGTCCCACGCCGGATTGAGCGTAACGGTGACGATGTCCACGAAGACACACCCTGCGATTGAACTCCCTAGCCGCAGGCCAGCTCGCGCGCTGCCGCGAACGTGCGGAACAACTTTTCCAGCTTGGACGCATCCAGAGCACTGGTTCGCGACGACCGCGACGTTATGGCGGACCGGAATCCCACGTAGTTCGGCCGGATGTTTTTGAGGAGGAACACGTGCGCCGGTCCGAGGCTGCCGGCCAGGGCGAACAGGAGCAGGTGACCGGCGCAGCGCTGGCGAAGCGCGGTAAGCTCTTGCCAGCCCAGATAGTCGAACAGCGTCTTGCCGGGCCGCTTCCGGTAGGTATCCACGAGGATGCCGTCAGCTCCCGCTTCGGCGGCAACTCGGACGCACACCTCCGGCGGTAGTCCCCCGCAGTTCCGATAATCCGCGAAGCTGGCCAGGATTACTCGGGTTGCAGGAGACACAGCCTTCACCTGGTCCACCGTGCTCTGGACGAGCTCGCGCACCTCGCGCTGGGTAAGCTCGCGTGCCAGCGTGGCGGTGCCGAGCTTGACGAACTGGATATTGGCGTGATTCAGCAGCGACAGCAGGCCGCGACCGTCCGCCGTTCGCCAGGGCGGGGCGTCCCCCAGGGCTGCGCTGACCGGCCGATTGTGCGCTGCCCCAATTTCGGCTATGGCATGGAGAGTTCTTAGGGGGGCTGCGCCGAGACTCCCTGCGTCGGGCCACTTCACGTCCAGTACGCACGGGAATCGGGCAGCGGTCCTGGCTTCCTGAACGGAGCGAACGCTTACCAGTATGTCCAAAACAGACATGGCTCACCGATCTCTGCCAGACCTATCGCGCTGCTCAGTATGCCAAACCGCCCGTAACCTGGCGTGCAACCGCCGTACCACTTCAGGAAACAGGCGAGCCACGTTGATCGTTTCGTCTGGGTCGATGCGAATTCTTGCGAGCATCGGGCTTGCCGGACCGAACTCGCCCTTAGCCAGCGAGGTGGGCTCGATGTACTTCCACTCCGATGTCACCACCCAGCGATACAGCAAGCTCTGCGTCGGATCATCGAGATCCACAATATCGTGCAGGTAGATCTCTCCAAACACGGCGTCGCGTGACGCAACGGCGTCCGGATCGAGCAGATCGATCCCGGGATAATCGTGAGCACCGGAAATGCCCAGAGCTGCAAGGACGGTGGGGACGAAGTCGAGGGAGCTTGCCAGGGAGTCTTTGTCACGCCTGGGTTTTACGTGGCCGGGCCAGCGGATCATAATCGGCGTGCGAACCCCGCCGTCATAGGCGGATCGCTTGCCACGGGGGCCGCCAAACGGTCCACCTGCCGAATCCAACCTTTGGACCCAGCCGTTGTCACATACGTAGAAGACGATCGTGTTTTCGGTCAGCCCCTTTTTGTCCAGGTAATCGAGCAACTCGCCGCACGTCTCGTCCCACCATTCGCACATGGCGTAGTAGCGAGCCAGGGGAAGCGGATGACCCTGTGCTCGGTAGCGGGCAAGGAAGCGGTCCGGCGGGTTATGAGGCAGGTGAGGCATCATCGGAGCGAACCAGAGGAAGAAGGGTTTCCCTCCTGCAACTGCCATATCAATGAAGTCGAAGACGGGCTGCATCGTCCGGCGACCGATCCTGAGTCCCACGTCGCCATGGCGACCACCGCGGGTGACATCGCCATGGGTCATGCCATGGGTGAACCCGCCGTTCGAATAGTGCCCTTCCCACCACTTACCGGACTGGAAGGAAAGATACCCGTACTCCTGGAGTATGGCCGGAAGCCTTGGATTCTTCAGAAAGCGGTCCACGAGCCGTTGCCGAGCGGCGGGGTCTCGTCGATTTTCCGCCGGATCGTTGCCCGTGATCCCGTGCTGGTGGGGGTAGAGCCCGGTGATCAGGCTTGCAAGGGATGGCCGGCATAGGGAGGTCGGTACATAGCCTCGTTCGAAAACAAGTGACTGCGCCGCCAGGCGATCCAGATTGGGCGTGCGGATCCAGGGATGGCCCATGAAGGAGTAGTCATCCCACCGCTGATCGTCAGCGATCAGCCAGACAATGTTCGGGCGCTCGCACGTTGCACGCGCAAGGGGAACTCTCAGTGCGGCGCACAGCCAAACGCTGGCGAGCACGAACGCTCGGATCACGCGGTCAAACCAGGGTGCGCTACGCAGGCTGCTCATTGCTCCACCGTTTCAGGGCTGTCGATGATTCGAATTCGGATGTTTTTGAACCGGTAAATCAGCCCTCGCTCGCCGTGGTGCTGCAGGGCGATGTACCCATCGAGGTCACGGTTTTTGGTGTCCTGGTCGACGAAATCCACCGTCTGGACCCCGTTCACCCAGATTTGAATACGCGGCCCGACGGCACGGATGCGGTAGGTGTTCCAGGAGTTATTCCTGAACGCCTTTTGCTTCTCAGGAGCATCACGGAGCGGCACGAGCCAGCCGCGCCGACCTTCGTCGTACAGCCCCCCGGCCCAACGCCGAGGCGAGGTATCGATCTCGGCCTGGTAGCCCCACAGACGGTTCTTCCTGTAGTGGGAGCGGAACTGGATACCGCTGTTCCCTCCCACCGGGACGTTGACTTCGACTTTAAGTTCGAAATCGTGGAATACCTCTTCGTAAACGAGGAAGAACTTCCTGTTGCCGCGCAGGCGGATTTCGCCGCCCTCTACCCATGCTTCCCCCCAGTCAAAAGGCTTCGTCCAACCGTTCAATGTCTTCCCGTCGAACAGCGGACGCCACTTACCGTCGCTACGCAATGGCGGCTCTGACACCGCTGCCGTGGCGACCGCACCGAGTAGCAGAAGCGTTCCGAGTAGTTGCCGCATCGGTCCTCTCTCTTGCCACGGTCAAGTCCGGTGTTTGCGATTGTATCGAAGGCGCCGGTTGCACGATCGGGGCGGCGCGTGGGACGGCACTCCCGGGGGGTACAGCGTGCGTTGGGGGAGAGGTGTGGGAGGAGGCATGACCGCGTTGCCGGTGCGGACGGTTCGGGATCGTTGGTTGACCCGTGAAGATGGGAGGCGGTCAGACGGTGTGGACGGCCAGGGGCAGGCGCACGGTTACCTTGGTGCCAAACCCCTGCCGACTGGTGATATCGATCGTGCCGCCCACGGCGCGCACGATACCGTGGCAGACGCTGAGGCCAAGACCCGAGCCGCTGCCCTCGGGCTTGGTCGTGAAGAACGGTTCGAAAACACGGGGCAGGTGTTCCGGCGCGATTCCGCAACCGTTGTCCTCGATGACTAGCCGGACGTAGTCCCCCTCGACAGTTGCGTTGATTCTCACCAAGCCTCCCTGGTCGCACGCATCGATGGCGTTGTGTACCAGGTTCACCAGGAGCTGCTCGACATCCGGGGGCGAGATAGATGCGACCACATTGGCAGGGGGCTGCTTGACTTCCAGCCTTACGCCACGACTTTCCGCCACGGGCTTCAGGAGAAGGCGTGTGTCTTCCAGGGCGGTGGCGATTCGAGCGTATCCGACAATGCGAGATGGGGGACGCGCGAATTGCAGCAACTGCTGGGTGTACTGGGCGCAACGAACTGTGTGGCGGACGATGGCGAGCAGCCTGCCGCGGAGCTCTTCGGCCACCTCTTTGGGTAGGCTCTGTTCGCTCCGGTCCAGGAGTTCCAGGCACTCTTCGGCGTGGGCCGCAACACAGGCCAGGGGCGTGTTCATGTGGTGAGCCAGACCGGCCGCAAGTTGCCCGATCAGGGCCAGACGATCGGTCGTCTCGAGCGGCCCGCGCGAAGCAAGTTGCCCGCTCTTCGGATCCGTTTGGGATTGCTCGGCCAGAGCCATCTCCGTGTCCGTTCGCGACCTGAGTTGCAGCAGGCGTACGCTTGCCGCCCGTATTGCAACTCCTGTACCAAGCCTTGGATCAACCACAACCTCTGTTCTGCTAGTTGGTTCTGAAGCGGACGGGCACGAGACGCGTGTGCGACCCCTTGTGCTGATCGGGCACACCTGGTGCGAAGCGGCCGCACACCAACGCCGTGGATCCAGACTGCACGAGATTGCCGGCTCGCCTTGTGACCGCCCAAACCGCCTCCGGAACACTAGCGCGAGCCGTGATCCGTCGCATAGTGCGTCGGCACGCAACGTCGACCCCGCAGACCGTGCTGCACGAGCGGCACCCGTGTCGAGGGACGGGGGTCAGTGCGCACAACGCGGTTCGTCGGAATCGGACCTGGGAGATTCTGCCGAGCTCCACCCCTTCTTCTCAGGGATCGCAAGGGCAACCTGGAGGACTTTCAGTGGCAGGAGGGCGCAGCGGAGTCGCACCGGAGTCAGTTGGATGCCAAGGAACTGCAGAACTTCCTTCACACCCCAGCGATTTACCTCTTCGACGCGTTTGCCCACCGCCTTCTCGCACAAGAGCGACGCACTCGCCTGGCTGATCACGCAACCATCACCATCGAAGCGGATATCCTCGATCGTTCCGTTGGCGAGCTTGACCTCGACCCGCACGCGATCGCCGCACAACGGGTTCTCGTCCTCAAACGCCACGTCCGGTTGTTCCAGGCGACCCCGGCGCGGCGAAGAGTAGTAATGATCCAACAGCTCGTCGCGATATATCTCGTCGTCAAATCCGCTCAAGACACGCCTCCAGCGATGCCTTCAGGGCGACAGAAGACAGGCAGCATCGGCGGGCGGTCAGAGACGCCGAACGAGTTTCCGCACGGTTTCCTGTAGGGCCTCGACCAGACGATCCACTTCTTCCGCGAGATTATAGAAGTAGAAACTAGCTCGAGTGGTCGCGCGGAGGCCAAGCAGCTCATGCAGGGGCTGCGCACAGTGGTGTCCGGCACGCACCGCAACACCGAAGCGGTCCACGAACTGGGCTACGTCGTGGGGGTGTAGGCCGTCGATCGAGAAAGACACGACGGCACCGCGCCGATCGGCCGGCGGCCCCCAGATTCGTAGCCCTGGCACTTCCTGAAGCCGCTCGTACGCGTACCGTGTGATCGCTGCCTCGTGCGCTTCGATGAAGGAAAACCCGATCTCGCTCAGGTAGTCGATCGCGGTGCCGAGAGCCACCGCCATGGCAACGGGGGGCGTTCCCGCTTCGAACTTCCAGGGGACGTCGTTCCAGCGGGCCTCCGTTAGCGAGACCTTTTTCACCATCTCGCCCCCTGTGTAGAGCGGCGGCATTGCTTCCAACAACTCTCGCCGCCCATACAAGACCCCAATGCCCTCCGGACCACACATCTTGTGACCGGAGAAAGCGAGGAAATCGCAGCCCAGAGCCTGTACGTCGCATCCGCGATGGGGAACGCTCTGAGCACCGTCGACCAGAACCAAAGCTCCGGCCTCATGGGCCAGACGAACGATTTCGTGCAGAGGAGGAATCGTCCCGAGCACATTCGAACCGCCGCTGACAGCCACCATCTTGGTTCGTTCGCTCAGGAGTTGCCGGAAGTGGTCGAGATCGAGTTCCCCGTCTTCGGTGAGCCGAAGATGACGGAGGGTCGCTCCCGTTTGGCGACAGATCTGCTGCCACGGAACCAAGTTCGCATGATGCTCGAGTTCGCTCACAATCACCTCGTCACCGGCGCGGAGATTCGCCCGTCCCCAGGAGAGGGCAACCAAGTTAATGCTCTCTGTCGTGCCGCGGGTGAACACGACCTCTTCCGGTGTTCTCGCGTTGATGAACCGCGCGACCTTTTCCCGTGCCGCCTCGTACGCCGCCGTTGCCTCCTCGGCGATCGCGTAGATACCGCGGTGAACATTGGCGCTCCGCTGGCGGTAGTGCTCCGCCAGTGCTTCGATCACCCGGACGGGCTTCAGGGACGTGGCTGCGGTGTCGAGGTAAACGAGCGGCACGCCGGGGCGCACTTCCCGAGCAAGAATCGGAAAGTCCGTACGCAACCTCCGCACTCGCTCCTCCAGTTGGTTCAGTTCGGAGGTATCGCGCACCGGAGTGGTTGTTCGCTCGTTCATCATCAAGCCTCGCACGGGTGTGCTCGCCCCGCTCTCCCAGCCAAATGGCTGGTTCATTGTACGGTTCGCGGGGTCGCTGCCGGGGGCAGCAGGCATCTGCCGCCCGTCTCTCAGGATGAAGCAGCTCACACAGAGCGGTAGGGCCGGTTGTTGCCGTCCGCTCCAGCAAGGCCCACGGCCTTAGAATCAGATGACCGATGTACAGCCAGTTCACGACCAGCGTGTCTCGGATCAACGATGCCCGGTGCGAGCCGGTTCGCGACGCTACGCGAGATCCTGCACTACGTACCGCAGTTCCGCGGTCGCACCTTCGTGATCGCGCTGCATGGGCAGATCGTCGATTCCGCCGGGCTGGTCAATCTCCTCCGCGATATCGCTCTGTTGCATAACCTGAACATCCGGCCTATCCTGCTCGCCGATTTCTCTCAGGACCTGCGTCGCCTCGCGGGTCGACTGGGCGATCAACCGGACCAGTTGCGACTCCCCGGACCGATCACGCCGGAGCAGATGGAACTTCTCGTCGCAGCATCCGGCCTAACGCTCCATCGTCTGGTCGCAGGACTCCAGAATCTGGACGTCCCTTGCGTCTATGTGCCGGCGATCGTGGCGCATCCGGTCGGCATTCTAAGGGGGGTGGACTGGGGGCTCGCGGGTAAGGTCGATCGCATCGACGTTGCTCTGCTTGAGCCGCTTGTGCGCGAGCAACTGGTGCCGATCGTTCTGCCCATCGGTACCGACGGCGATGGGCAGACGTACTGCGTTCCCTTCGCTCACGCCGCGGCTGCGTTGGCCGCCGCGGTGCAGGCCGTGAAGCTGCTCTACGTCACCCCGCTGGACGGTCTCATCGTTCAGGGTCAATTGATCCGGCAGCTACCGCTTCCGGAAGCAGAACGGCTCCACCTGTCCGGCCAACTACAGGACGAGGTTGCTACCCTGCTGGAGCAGGCGTGCGAGGCCTGTCGGCGGGGGGTGGACCGGGTGCACATTATCAACGGTCTCCGAGAGCAGGGCTTGTTGGCCGAAGTGTTTTCTTCAGAAGGAGTCGGAACGCTCATTCACCGGGACGAATACGCAGCAATTCGGCCGGCCACACCGAAAGACCTGGACCTGATCTATCGGCTGCTTCTTCCGGCTATGGAGCGGGAAGAAGTTTTGCCCCGCTCCGTTGAAGAGCTTCGCCGCTCGATCGATCGTTTCCTCGTCTACGACGTGGACGGCAATGTGGCCGGCTGCGTTGCTCTGTACACCTATCCCGATTCGAAGCAGGCAGAGATCGCATGTCTGGCCGTGGATCCGGCTCATGAGAACCAGGGCATCGGCCGCAAGCTCGTGGAGCGTGCGATGGCGGTGGCCGCGGAGCAGGGGGCACAAGAAGTGTTCGTGCTCAGCACGCAGACGTACAACTACTTCCGACACAAGCTGGGCTTCGTTGATGCCGATCCCGCGGTCCTGCCTGCCGAGCGGCGACGGCTGTTGGAGGAGTCGGCGCGCAACTCACGCGTGCTCCGCCGCCCCCTGGTCGACTCCCCAGCCGGACAGGTTAGCGTCGGGAGCGACCGAGCGGGCGCATAGTGGCTTAATCGCGCCGATGCGCCGTATCCGTGTCTGCGGGCCGGGTACGTTAGCGGCGGCCCCCACCGGCACGGTTGCCCTTTCGGGCTGTCGGTGTGCCTGCTACGATCGGGGTGCTCCATCTGCATTGGTCGGTGGTGTTTCTGGTCTGTCGGGGAACAGTCATGCTTGCGGTGCGTAGCTCATTCCGCGCGGTGCTTCTCGCGGCCGTGACCGCGGCGTTGGTGCCGGTGCGGCCGTCAACGAGTTGGGCGCAGAGCAATAGCAGTGAGGAAAAGGCAAAACCGGCTGCGAGGACGGAGCAGACTTCCCTGGCGCAACAGGTGGCCCAGTTGCGCCGTGGCATAGAAGAGGACAAAAAGCTCCTCCAGAAACTGAAAGCCGAGCTCGACGATCCGAACAGCACGTACCGGAAGGCGGAGGAGATCTTTCAAAAAGTTGACGCTCAGCGGGAGGAACTGAAAAGGCAGCTCGAAGAGGCCAAGCAAGC
>JALSID010000187.1 GCA_026981825.1 Planctomycetota bacterium | reverse complement strand
CAAAGCGGCACGGGAGTGCCGCACTCCAAAAAGCCAAAGCGGCACGGGAGTGCCGCACTCCAAAAAGCCAAAGCGGCACAGGAGGGCCGCACTCCAAAGAACCAAAGCGGCACAGGAGTGCCGCACTCCAAAAAGCCAAAGCGGCACGGGAGTGCCGCACTCCAAAGAGCCAAAGCGGCACGGGAGTGCCGCACTCCAAAAAACCAAAGCGGCACGGGAGTGCCGCACTCCAAAAAGCCAAAGCGGCACGGGAGTGCCGCACTCCAAAGAGCCAAAGCGGCACAGGGGTGCCGCGCTCCAAAGAGCTAAAGCGGCACAGGGGTCCCGCGGTCCAAAGAAGAAACCACGAAAACCTTTACCCGGCTTGGGGGTCGCGTTCGGCGCTGATCCGCGTATGCCCCGCCGAAGTGGGTAGTCGCCCAAAATGACACCTGGGTGGGGATGGATGCGGTGGATCCGTGTGGAGGAACGGCACCAGGAGGGCACACGTGCGCTGTGTTGCCCCCTGCTGTGATCGCACGAATTGCCGGGCACGCTCACCCATGGCATGCCTGAGCTGTGCATCGCTGAGGAACTGGCGGATCACGTCTACGAGCTCCTCGAAGCGATGCACCAGCCGAGCGGCGCCGCGTTCGACGAGAGCCGTCGCTGCGTCGCGATAGTTCCAAATGCACGGCCCGAAGCACGTGGGGACTCCGTAGGCCGCCGGTTCGAGCATGCTCTGGCCCCCTCGGGGGGCGAAGCTGCCGCCGACAAACCCCACGTCTGCCAGCCCCCAAACATGGACCAATTCGCCGAGGGTGTCGACCACAATCACGCGATCCTTTGCGGACGCGGGAGCATCGTCGCAAAGAGCAGATCGCCGTACGACCCGGCTTTGAAGCAGATCCTCCGTCAGCTTCACCACCTTGTCAAACCGCTCCGGGTGCCGGGGTACGAGAATGAGCCGCAACTCGGGGTAGCTCCGCCGCAACTCCGCATAGGCCCGGAGGACGTACTCTTCCTCCGGTTCGCTCGTGCTCCCGGCCACCCAGACCGTTTCTTCCGGTGCGATCCCGAACAGTCGGCGCAGCCGGCGAGTCTCCGGGTTGTCGCGATCGAGCTGAAGGCCGTCGAACTTGAGCGAACCGGTCACGACCACGCGTCGCGGGTCCGCTCCCAGGGCGAGGAACCGTTCCGCGTACGTCTCGTTCTGCGCAGCGATCAGCTCCAGTCTGGCGAACAGGTAGCGGGCAAGTCGCCGCATGCCCCGGTAACGCCGGAAGCTGCGATCGCTGAGCCGTGCGTTCACGAGCACCACGGGCACGGAGGCGGCCCGAGCAGCACAGAGCAGATTCGGCCAGAGTTCCGCTTCCGCAAGCACCACCAGGCGGGGCCTAAGGTTGCGCAAGGCGCGGCGCATGGCCCAACTCAAATCGAGCGGGAAGTAATACGAAGGAAGTTGGGGGAACTTGCGCTCCGCAACAGACTTGCCGGTTGACGTGGTGGTCGTGAGTACCGGAGAACAGTGGACCGCCTTCCGCAGCTCCATCCCGAGACGGCCGACGATGCCCACTTCGCCCACACTAACACCGTGAAGCCAGACGGTGGGTGCTTCGGCGTGCGGAGCAGCGTCGGGTACTGTTGTGCCCAAGAACCGCCCAACGGGCTGGGGGAATGGTTTCCGAGCCAGCGCGCAGCGGAGTCCGTAAAGGGGGCCAATTACCAGCCCGCCGCTCAAGTAGAGGAGGTCCCACCCGGTTGGCATCGTGCCAGCTCCGTCCTGTCCCACGACGCACCACACGCCAGACCCTGCTCTTCTATGGCGGATACGCTCGATCCTGTGAAGTGCAAACGCCCGGTAGCCCCACGCCGGAGCCCGCTGGTTGATGTCTCGCCCGAGACGCGTGCCGTGGCTGTGGACTGCAGACGGCAACGCCGACTCATCCACCGGAGCGGCTGGCCTCCCCCCTTCTCACCGGTGTCCCCGCTAGTGCCTCCCCAGGTGCGGCATGGGTAACCTATCCGGGGAAGAGGCGCTCGCGCGGCGGCCTCATGGTCCACTTCCCATCGTTTCCCCGGGCTATGAGGTGATCGCGCCAGACCTGCACTCAGCGTGACTCTTCGGGCTCCCGGGATTCGAACAGAGGGCGAACCCCTTCGGCGATCTCCATCAGCCGACGGCGGTCCTCCTCCAGACAGTAGCGTCGCCGGATCAGTTCGCCGGCTACACGTTCGTACCGTTTCAGGTACTCCTCAAATCCACCGGGGTAGAGACTTTCCAGGGACGGCCGAGGATCGCCACGGCGTCGGCGTTCCTGCTCCGTGGCAGGTAAGGGGATGTAGCCCCCTGTGAGACTGAGGAGTTCGTTTTCGGCACCAATTGAGCGGTGTCGCAAGTTCCAACCGGTGTAGGTGGCAACGGGTACGGCAACGGAGGGCATGTCGAGCATCCCGAGCTCGTTGTTGTCAGGCCCGTAGCGAGGCACCAACACGGTGTACGTGCCCCTGGATCGAGGCGGATGGATCGTGATGATCCGTTCCGTACGGAAGCGAGGCCCAAAGTCCCAGGCCTCGGGTTGCTGGATGACTTCCGGATAGCGAACGCCCGGCAGCGGCCGCCACCCGCTCTGGTGCTGGCGCCAACCCGTCAGTGTGCCCTCTCGGAGGGTGGGATAGACACTCGCCGGAGGATCACGCTGGTCCAGAACCCAATCGGTCAGGGCGCGGAGGAGAGCCCGGCAGATGGGACGGTAATCGGTGGGGTTGCGGCGGAGGGTTCCGCGTTTCCACGCCGCAGGGGGCCGTCCGTTGCCTGGCCCATGCTGCGCCCCTCCCAATGCGTAGATCCGCACGTTCTCGGGCAGAGCCAGATCCCGCTTGCCGAGCGGATCGGTGTGGACAAGCGAGCCGCTTCGGTGCCAGTATTCGGCAGAGGTTTGGACGTGGAAGATTTTCGGGACCACGTTGCGCTCAATGGCTCGCCGCAGGATGGAGTCTCGTTCGCCACTGAATGGATCGACCTGGAATGCGTAGGAAAATGGAAAGATGTCCACGGGAAAGCTATGGTTGTCGTGCTGGCCAGCGTGCCGTGTGGGGGAAGCAAACCGGTGGTTGAAGAACCCGAGGCCCGCGCCGGCGATATGGATGAACATTCCGTCGAAGACACGTCGCCCCGACTCATCCTCGTTGAAGCCGTCGTACAGGAAGAAGCGGAGCAGACGGCCTGACTGGGAGGCCCCAAACGCCAGCGTAGCCCGAACGGCCGACCGCCCCAACTTCTTATCCCAAAGGGGGTTGTCCGGGCGATTCTCGTTTCGCAGCATCGAAACCAGATCGCGGATACCGGCCAGACCAACCCCTTGCACGACCGGGTCCTGAGCCTCGTAGATGAGTTCGTAGATGTAGCCGGGCTGGATACCGCCCGACACCTCGATCTCCACCAGCGGGAGTACCGACCGGAACCCGTCTTGCTCGATTTCGCGAACGTGCAATCGCCATTGGTTGCGCGGGATGAGTACCCTGGGGTCGCGCTCGCGCAGCCGCCAGGTGAGCGTGGCCCAGGCAAGCCCGGTCGTTGTTGGCCTGTAGGCCCCCATGTTCGCCCAATGGGTCACCTGCATCCGCTTCCGCTCCGTATCGCTCACGAACTCCTGGCGGACGAGCCCGCGGATCGGTCCGTCTTTCCCCCTGGCAACCGGCGCCTCCAACAGAAGCCGATCGTTACCGGGCAGCACCTCCGCGATCCAGCCCGACCAGAGCAAGATGTAGCCATGCCGGAAGAGGAAGTCCGGGTTACCTCCGTTGAACATACCAAGGGCTAGCCGATTGCCACGGTTGTTCACCTCATAGAGGAGCACTCCGTTCGCTCGATCGAGCCGCTCGGGCACGAGCAAGTCGAACTGCGCGCGGAAGTGTACCTTGCCGTCTTTTTGTCGCGGGGCGAGCGAGAGGTCCACGATGCTCCGGTTCACCGGCAAGCCTGGATCGAGAGCGAATTCGACCCAACCGCGCAGTCGCCGGTAGCGTCCCACATCACCGAAGCTCTTACCGTTGGCATACACATCTTCTCTTTCCACCGAAAGCCGGCGCACTTCGCCATACGTGGCGGTTCGCAATGCCGCAAGGAGAACGGCAGCGCTACCAAACAGCACCAGAAGCATGCGTCTCATCGGCAACAGGCCCTCATGGTCGGCCCCCAATGTCGTGCCCCGGCCGAGGGGGAGCGTGGCCATTGCTCTCATGATAGCTGGGGCCCGCGCCGGTGGCGTGGTCGAAGCGGTGAACGGCTCGCGCCGGGCCGGTGCGGGTAAGCTGGCTCGGCCCTCGCCGGATGCGGGGGGTAGCGGACGAGTCTGCCGACGGCCCCTGAGGGAAGGCTCGAGCCGATCCTAGAAAAGGGGGTAGAAGAATCCACCGGAGGCGTGCGCGACCGGGTCCCACCCCAGAACAGCCCCCATCACAGGGCCGGCGGAGCCGCCGTTTGCGGCTCATCGTATTGCACGGAAGAGCCGATTTCTGGGCCGAGGTCTAGCAGGGGGATGGATTAAGCTGCGCCGGCCTTTCGCAAGCAGCAGTTCTTGTACTTGCGGCCGCTGCCGCATGGGCACGGTGCGTTTCGGCCCACCTTCTTACCGCGTCGTCGGATCGGTTCACGGCGACCGTCGCCGTCGCCGGAGCCCGACGCAGCGGCACTCACCACTTGTTGTTCTGCGTGCGTCTGCTCCGAGCTGGTTGCGAGAAAGCTTTCGCGGCTCTCGACAGCCCGCTGCAGGGAGCGGGTGATGGCGCGCTGAGCCAACTGGTGGGAAGGCCCGCCGACGGGTTGCATGCGGAACAGGCTATCGGTCACCTTGGCTTCGATACCCCGCCACATTTCGCGGAATAAGGCCATCCCCTCGCGCTTGTACTCCGCCTTGGGGTCGACCTGAGCGTAGCCGCGGAGGCCGATGGAATGGCGCAGGTGGTCCATGACGTAGAGGTGGTCCTTCCACGAGGTGTCCAGGTAATCAAGCAGGACAAGACGTTCGGCGTCGCGCAGCTCTGGTCGGAAGCGATCATCGAAGGCGAGCCAGGCCCGCCGCCGGAACTGTTCTGGATCGGATGCGGCCAGCAGTGCGGCGTCCAGGCTGACGCCGAACTCCTCCTTCGCCCACTCCACGAACTCGTCCACCTCTTCCGGCTGGATCCCGAGCTCGGTCACGCTGGGGTAGCGCATGCGGGGATCGTAGGGTTCGTCACCGAGCCAGCGATCGCCCACGGGAGCCAAAACCTGCTCGATCCGTGCGCGGAACTTCTCCTCCCCCTCGATACTTGGGTGGAACTGTCGTGAGATCGTTTCGATTTGCGCAAGCAGTTCCGTTCGCGGAGCGGCGCGTACTTCGTCCTCGTTGAGGTTCACCCCGAACCGAAGTTTGACCCACTCCATCAGCCCCAGACGGGCCACTTCTCGATCGACCTGCTGTGCTCGTTCGGGGAGGAAGACCATCTCGGCGTAGAGGACCGGGAAATGCACTTCCTGTTCGTAGTAGCGTCGGCGGACGAGCTGCTTAACGTATTCGCGGAGCTGTTCGGCATCGCCTTTGGGCAGCTCGGTGAGATCCACGGTGATGGCCAGTTTGGAGGAGAGCCAGTCGGCCAGGGCCTGCAAAGACCAGTCTGGCGCCAGGAACGGCGCCGCGGGACTCAGGTCCGTGGCATTGATGACCTCGCGCGCCTTGTTGAGCAACCAGGTTTCGATCTGGTCCCGCCCCACAGCCTTCAGGTCGCGATCCTTCAGCCTCAGCCCCCACTTTGTGTTCGCCCAGTTGGCCAGGGCTCCCCAGTTCCATTCGCTCTGGTCATCTACATCGAGGGGCAGATTCTCTTCGACAGCGTCGTGGATGGCGACTTCCGCCTGCTCAATCGCGATCTCGCGAGCGAGCTCTTCGGCCTGTTCGAACGGCATGTCGACGAAGTCGCGAGCCTCGAGTCGTGCCCCAAGTCGACGGCCCACCCATTCCGCGAAGCATTCGGGACCGTACTTGGTGTCGCAGAACCGCTCGATCGCCTGGTCGATCTGAGCGTCGAACATCTCCAGGACGAGATCCTTGGTGCGCGCGTCGTAGAGCAGGTTTTGTCGGAAGCCATAGACGCGCTTGCGCTGGGTGTCCATGACCTCGTCGTATTCGAGCAAGTGCTTGCGGATGTCGAAGTTCCGCTCTTCGACCTTGCGCTGCGCCGCCTCGATTCGCCGCGACACCCACTTACTCTCGAGGGCTTCCCCCTCTTCCATACCGAGCTTCGTCAGCATTCGCTTCAGGCTCTCCCCGCCGAACAGGCGAAGCAGCTCGTCTTCGAACGAGAGGAAGAAGCGGCTCGAGCCGGGGTCGCCCTGTCGGCCGGCGCGGCCGCGGAGCTGGTTGTCGATGCGCCGAGCCTCGTGCCGTTCGGTTCCGATCACGTGCAACCCACCGAGAGCGGCAACTTCGCGGCCCTCCTCACGCATCCGCTCACGCGCCTCGACCTCCTCCACCTTCTTCTTCCACACATCCGGGGGCACATCCAGGCGGCTTGCGTACTGGCTCTTCAGTTCCACCCAGGCCATGTACTCGGGGTTGCCGCCCAGGATAATGTCGGTTCCTCGCCCAGCCATGTTCGTGGCGATCGTAACCGCCCCCTTGCGACCCGCCTGAGCGATGATCTCCGCTTCTTTCTCGTGGTACTTGGCGTTGAGCACCTGATGCGGAATGCCTCGCTTGCTGAGCATTCGGGAGAGGCGTTCGGAGTTCTCGATGGAGGTGGTGCCCACCAGAATCGGACGTCCCTGGCGGTGAACCTCCTCGATCTCGCGCACCACCGCCTCCCACTTCTCCTTCTGCGTGCGGAACACCAGATCGGGATACTCGATGCGGCGTAGCGGCCGGTTGGTGGGAATGGCCACCACGTCCAGCCCGTAGATCTTGTAGAACTCGGCCGCCTCGGTCATCGCCGTACCGGTCATGCCCGCCAACTTCCGGTACAGCTTGAAAAAGTTCTGGATGGTGATCGTGGCAAGCGTCTGATTCTCTTCCTTGATCCGCACCCGTTCCTTCGCTTCCACTGCCTGGTGTAGGCCGTCGGACCATTGACGCCCCTTCATCAGCCGCCCGGTGAATTCATCCACGATGATGACCTGGCCATCGAGCACGACGTAGTCCTTGTCGCGCTTGTACAGATGGTGGGCCTTCAACGCGTTGTCAATCAGATGGGGCCATTCCATATTGCCCGGCGTGTAGAACGACTCCACACCGGCCAGCTTTTCCGCGTACCGAATCCCCTCTTCGGTCAGCACCACTTGCCGTTCTTTCTCCTTCACTTCGAAATGCTTACCACGCACGAGCTGGCGGGCGATCTGGTCAGCACGGTAGTACTTAGCCACGTCATCGTGGGCGGGTCCGGAGATGATCAGCGGCGTCCGCGCCTCGTCGATAAGGATGTTGTCCACCTCGTCAATGATCGCGTAGTTCAACCCGCGCTGGACCTGCTGCAGCCGGACGGGGTAGCGATCATCCCCCCGCCGCGCCGGCTTCATATTGTCGCGAAGATAATCGAACCCGAATTCGCTGTTGGTGCCGTACGTGATGTCGCAATCATACGCCTTGATCCGGGACTCGGGCCCCATCGTCTCTTCCATGTGCGACTGAATGTAGCCGACGGTCACGCCGAGCATCTTGTAGACCGGAGCCATCCATTCGGCGTCGCGGCGGGCAAGGTAGTCGTTCACGGTCACGATGTGCACGCCTTGCCCCGTGAGGGCGTTCAAGTAGGCCGGCAATGTGGCCACCAGGGTCTTCCCTTCCCCCGTTGCCATCTCGGCGATCTTTCCCTGGTGAAGGACAATCCCCCCCATCAACTGGACGTCGAAGTGCGCCATGAAGGGGATCTTCTTCCCGGTGAACGGATCGTCGACCCACTTCCCCTTACCCAGAGCGCGGTGCGACGCCTCGCGGACCGCTGCAAACGCCTCGGGCAGCAGATCGTCGAGCGTCTCCCCCTGGCGCAGTCGCCGCCGAAAGTCGTCGGTCAGCTCGCGGAGCTGACGGTCCGAGAGCTCACGGAACTTTGGAGCCAACGCGTTGATGCGATCGACAATGGGCTGCAGCCTACGCAGCTCCCGCTCGTTCGACGTGCCCAGCAGTCGGGCCAGGCCGCGGCCGAACAGGTCGGCCGCCTTCGCAGCCCAGTCACATATTGCGTCCCAAACTTCAACCAGTTCCATCGTCAGCACCTCTTAAGCGGCACAGTGCAGCAGCACCCCGCTTCCCCTACCCCAGTCTATACACCTGTCCAGTATGCGGATGGCCCACCTATTTGGACCTCGGCGAGACCGCCCGGTTCGCAGTCCAACTGACGGGAAATACCCGCCTTCTCGCCAATTCCCCGCGGGCATGCGACAAGCCGCTGCGCCGGCGACTCTACCGTGTGCCCGAACCGGCGTCAACGTACGCTCAAACCGCGCCAGCATCGATCCCCTCGGCAGACGCGATCTCGGCAACACGTGAGCTGCTCGAGCCGGACGCACCCGGAGCCCCTTCCGCTATTATCCATGGTGTGACAACAAAACCGCCTCGGCCGGAGAAACGAGGAGAGGAAACCATGGACCGTCGAGAGTTCCTGTACAGCGGGTTTGCTGGGCTGGCCCTGCCGCTGTCGGGCGTGTTTGTCGGCCACCGCACCAAGCCCAAGCGAGTGGTCCAGATCGGTTGTGGCTGGTACGGTAAGACCGTCCTGCTCCGCTTGCTGCAAGTCGCTCCGGTCCAAATCGTCGGTCTGTGCGACGTCGACCGGCGGATGCTGGAGGGGGCGGCCGACATCGTCTCAAAGCGGCTCAAAACCGACAAGCGCCCCCCGCTCTATACCGACTTCCGCACCATGCTCCAGGAACAGGAGCCGGATATTGCGATCGTGAGCACGCCCGACCACTGGCACTGTCTGGCTGCGATCGCGGCAATGAAGCACGGAGCAGACGTGTACGTGGAGAAGCCGATCAGCCGCGACGTACTGGAAGGGCGGAGCATGGTGGCCGCCGCCCGGAAATACGGTCGGGTCGTCCAGGTCAATACGCAACGTCGAAGCACGCCGCACATCGTCGAAGCGCGCGATCGCGTCCTGCGCGAGGGGCTGCTCGGGAAGGTAGGACACGTCGAGGTCTATTGCTACTACCACATGCGTTACCGGGGCAATCCACCTGATCAAACCCCGCCGGACTGGATCGACTGGGACATGTGGTGCGGTCCTGCTCCCTTCCGTCCGTACAACCCGGCTCTACACCCGCGCCGGTGGCGTTCCTTTGGCGAGTATTGCAACGGCATCGTTGGGGACATGTGCATCCACATGTTGGACATGGTCCGATGGATGCTCGACCTGGGCTGGCCAAGGCGGATCTCCTCATCAGGGGGAATCTACGTGGAGAAGAACAGTATCGCCAACGTGCCGGACACGCAAACGGCCGTCTTCGAATACGACGACCTCACGGTCGTCTGGCAGCACCGCACATGGGGCAGTCCGATCGACCCCGACTATCCCTGGGCCGCCACTTTCTATGGCGAGAAAGGAACGCTGAAGGTCAGCGTCCATCGCTACGACTTTATCCCCCGAGGCCGAGGTAAGCCAATCCACGGCGACGTGGTCTACGAGCTGGACCAGTATCCCGAGGATCGGACCGAGCCGGACCTCGAGCGACATGTGGCCCCCGCAATTCGCCGACACCTCCGCAACTTCCTCGACTGTGTGGAGAGCCGGCAAAAGCCCGTGGCCGACATCGAGCAGGGCCATATCTCGTCGGCCTGCTGCATTCTGGCCAACGAGGCGGTCGAACACGGCCTCACCCTCGAGCTCGATCCCCACAGCGGGCGCATCGTCAATGTGGAAGACGAAGAGCCCATCATCAAGCGACCGTACCGCAAGCCGTGGGTGCATCCGACTCCGGAGGCGGTCTAGCCGAGCCGAGTAGGCGGTCGGAAAGGCCGCCCAACCGTCACAGCCGTCACCCGGGCGCAACTATGCAGGCGAACGGCTTCGGAACGGATTCGGAAACGAGCCAGACAAGCCGCTACCCCTGTCGGGAAGGCGGTCGCGTGGCAGGCTACCGTGAGTGCCCGTAGTCGCGGTCTGCCATGCGGCCGCCTTTGCTTTGTGGGGGGGCGGCGTGTGAACGACATGTCAAGCGTCGAGCACATCCCCGGTGTTCCATTCCGTGGCTCCTGCGGGTATCATCGGAGAGATCTTGCCCATGGAGCGATCGGACGAGAGCACGCGCGGAGGAGCAAGATGGCGGTGAAACAGTGGGTGTTGCTGGACGCCGAGAACTACACGTGGACGGGGACGGTGGAGATCAGCGGGCAGGAGCTGGGGCTATCCGGGGCGGCGGCGAAAATCCACGTCAAGAAGCATACGCTTGCTGGGGGGCCGGGAGCAGGGGTCGACCTTGTCGAAGTCTCGAACGGTGCCCTCTCCTTCACGGTCATCCCCACGCGAGGGATGGGCATCTGGCGTGGCGACTACAAGGGGATCTTTTTGGGCTGGAAGAGCCCGGTACGTGGTCCGGTGAACCCGGCGTTTGTGGAGCTGAACGATCGGGGTGGACTGGGGTGGCTTGCGGGGTTCGATGAGTGGATGTGCCGCTGCGGGCTCGACTCCAACGGGGCTCCTGGCCCGGACGTGGTGCTGGACAACAACGGCAACCCCACCACCGTTCAGCTCACCCTGCACGGCAAGATCGCGAACACGCCGGCGTACTACGTCGCCGTCTCGATCGATGATTCGCCGCCGCACGAGATCGTCGTCGAAGGCCGGGTTGAAGAGACGATGATGTTTGGCCCGCACCTTGAGCTGGTCACACGCTACCGCACGCGTCCCGGAGCGAACTGGATCGTGATTGAAGACGTTGTGTGGAACCGACGAGCGGTGGAGGGTGAACTGGAACTCCTGTACCACTGTAACTTTGGCGCACCTGTGCTGGGCGAAGGCGCCCACCTGGCGCTGCCGATCAAGGAAATGGCACCGCGGGATGCACGAGCCACCGAGGGGGTGGACCACTTCAACACGTATCTGGGTCCGACGCCCGGCTACATCGAGCAGGTCTACTGGTATGTGCCCCTGGCCGATCCGCAAACGCACCAAACCGTTGCTCTGCTGCACAATGCGGCGGGCGACCTGGGCTGTGCGGTCCGCTGGGATGTGCGGCAGCTCCCGTATTTCACCCAGTGGAAGAATACGGCAGCGGAACAGGACGGCTACGTAACCGGTTTGGAGCCGGGAACGAACCTGCCGAACAACCGCAAGTTTGAGCGGGAAAAGGGCCGGGTCGTTCGGCTCGCTCCGGGCCAGAGCTATTGCGCCACGGTTCGGCTGGAGATCTACGATTCGGCGGACCTCGTACGAGGCGTTCAGCAAGAGATCGCAAAGATCCAGAGTCAGCAAGCGCCCGTTTTGCACCGCGAGCCGGTCCCGCAGTTTTCGCCCGTATAGCGGTCCGGGTTGGCGGTGCGGGTCCTGGTGGCTGCGTTCCGAAGGGCAGGACGTAGCTACAGAGCTCGTGCGCTCGCACTGCTCTTATGATTGAACGAACCGTCCTCGGAACCACCGGGCGCCGGATCGCGTCGAAGCGGTGGGTTGAGCGCACCGTCTTGAGCAAGCTGTTGTTAGCGGGGAAATCAGCAGAGCGTGATTGCAATCTACCATGTTTGAAACGCTTCAGAAGAGCCTCTCGGCAGCACTTCGCAAGCTACGTGGCACAGGGAAGCTCACCGAGTCGAACATTCGGGAGGGGTTGCGAGAGGTTCGCGCCGCTTTGCTGGAAGCCGACGTCCACTACCAGGTGGTCAACGATTTCTTGAGGCGGGTCACGGAGCGGGCCGTCGGACAGGAGGTTATTCGCTCGATCAATCCAGGCGAACAGATCGTCAAGATCGTCTACGACGAACTGGTCGCCACGATGGGGCCGGTGGATCACACGATCCACTGGGCGAAGAAGGGGCCGACGGTCATCATGCTGTGCGGCCTGCAGGGTAGCGGCAAGACCACGACCTGCGGGAAGCTCGCCCTGTACCTTCGCCGGCACAACCGGCGGCCAATGCTGGTAGCTGCTGACTTGCAGCGGCCGGCCGCAATCGAGCAGTTGCAGACCCTTGGCCAGCAGATCAATATTCCGGTCTATGTGGAGACCGATTCCACTCCGGTCCGCGTCTGTCAGCACGCCATCGATGCTGCGGAGGATCACCGGTGCGACACGTTGATCCTTGATACGGCTGGTCGGCTACACGTTGACCAGGAGCTTATGGACGAGCTGACGGAGATCGACAACAAGGTAGGCCCGCACGAAGTTTTCTTGGTTGTGGATGCCATGACCGGTCAGGTCGCCGTCGAGGTTGCCAAAGCGTTCAACGAAGCGCTGGAGTTGAACGGCGTGATCATGACGAAACTGGACGGCGACGCGCGCGGCGGTGCCGCTCTGTCGGTGAAGGCGGTGACGGGGGTGCCGATCAAGTTCATTGGTGTCGGCGAGAAGCTGGACCGTTTGGAGCTGTTCTATCCGGAGCGGATGGCCAGCCGGATTCTGGGTGGCGGCGACCTGATGACGCTGGTGGAAAAGGTCGCCGAGGCCCAGCGGCTCCAAAGTGAGGAGGAGCTTCGCAAACAGCAGCAACGACTCGCGAAGGGGCAAATCACTCTGGAAGATTTTCGCAAGGCCCTCGATCAACTGGACAAGATCGGCGGTGTCCGAGAACTGCTTCAGCTCATGCCGGGCGGCTCGGAGATGGCCGAGATGCTAGGGGACAACGAAGATTTCCGTCGGATACGGGGCATCATTGATTCGATGACCCCGGCCGAGCGGCGGAATCCCGCCATCATCGATGGAAGTCGCCGCCGCCGGATCGCACGCGGCAGCGGCACGGAGCCGGCCGAGGTGAGCCAGCTCATCAAAGCGTTCAACAGCGTGCGGCCGCTGATGAAGCAGATGGCGAACATGAGCATCCCCGGCCGCATCAAGGCTCTGGTTGGGCTTGGCGGGGCCAATGCCGTTCTGCCCCAGCTCTTCCGTGGTTCTCGGGGCAAGAAGGAGATCCTGCCTGCAACGAGCTACGAGGAACGGTTGGCCGAACGTCGGGCGCAGCGGCGGGAACGGAAGAAGCTGCGCAAGAAGCTGCGCAAGAAGAAGCGCCGCTGATCCGGCCGCCCGGTCGGGCTTGCCCCATCGCAGCCTACCCTCTATCCCTGTCCGTCGCCCTGCCTGCGGCAAGCTCCGCTATCGAAGCGTTTCCTCCCTGCGGGAGCTCCACGCACCTCCCCCGGCGGCGAACAACCTTGTCTGTAGCCGGGACTGGACGGAGAGATAGAATTGCAAACGAATTCTCCCTGGTGGATTGCGAGCAAGCGGTCTGGAGGAGGATCGACGTGGTTCGGATTCGTTTGAAGCGCATGGGGCGGCGGCACCGGCCGTTCTTCCGCATATGCGCCATGGACGCGCGTGCGCCGCGCGATGGTAAGTCAATCGAGGACCTCGGCTTCTACGACCCCATGGCGCCGGATGACGGCGAGAAGATTCGCGTGAACAAGGAGCGGGTGGAGTACTGGTTGCGCGTGGGTGCTCAGCCCACGGAGAAGACCCGGGTGCTGCTGAAGAAAGTCGGCGTCGCGTTCCCGGAGAAATCGAAGCGGAAGAAGCGGCGGAAGAAAGCGGCGTCTGCACCGTAAGTCGGTCCAAAGACCGCCATGCTCGCCAGACGGATCAGCCCTTAAACTGAGTCGATGCGATTTGATGTACTGACGTTATTCCCCGAGTTGTTCACGGGGTTCGTCAATGAGAGCATCGTGAAGCGAGCGATCGAGCGCGGGCTGATCGAGATCCACCTGTGGAACTTCCGGGAGTGGAGCAAGGACAAGCATCAAAAGGTGGATGACCGCCCGTATGGTGGCGGTTCCGGGATGGTCATCAAGCCTGAACCGGTGTTCGACGCCGTGGCCGACATTCAGGCAAAGGCGGCAACACCGGGGCGGCTCGTCCTGTTGACCCCTCAGGGGCGGCCTTTCACCCAAGAGTGGGCACGCGAGCTCGCTCAGGAGCGGCGGCTACTGCTACTGTGTGGCCGCTACGAGGGGTTTGACGAACGGGTGCGGTTGGGGCTGAACCCGACGGAGCTATCCGTTGGCGACTACGTGACATGTGGGGGGGAAGCCCCCGCGATGATTGTGATGGAAGCCGTGATGCGGCTGATTCCCGGCGTACTCGGGGACGAGTACAGTCCGGTGGAGGAATCGTTTGGGCTGTGGGGGCTGCTCGAGTATCCGCAGTACACCAGGCCGCGTGTCTACCGGGGCATGGCAGTCCCAGAGGTGCTGCTTTCCGGCGACCACGCCGCGATCGAGCGGTGGCGGCGTGAACAGGCCGTTTGGCGGACACTGCAGCGGCGGCCGGACCTGATCGAGCGGCTGCTCGCTGATCCGGAATGTCCCCAGGAGCTCCGCCGGTTGATCGAACGGGTGAAACGAGAGCAGAGTCGACGACAGAAGGAGTCGGGCCATGATACCGCGGGAAATACAGGTCGTTGAAGAGAAGTTCATGAAGAAGGAGCTTCCGCCCATTGAGGTGGGCGATTACGTGGACGTACATGTGCGCATCCTGGAGGGTGAAAAGGAACGGATTCAGGTGTTCAGCGGCGTGGTGATTGCCAAGCACGGAGGGGGCTTACGGGAAACGTTCACGGTGCGGCGGATTGTCCAGGGCGAGGGTGTAGAACGGACGTTTCCCATCCATTCACCGCGGATCGCAAAGGTTGAGATCAAACGGCGTGCCAAGGTACGAAGGGCCAAGCTTTACTACCTCCGCGACCGCGTGGGCAAGGCTGCTCGCCTGAAGGAGCGGCGGCATCGTCGCGAAGAGCTCCTTGCCATGCAAGGGAACGAGCAATCTTCTGAGGCTCCGGCCGAGTCTACCTCCCAGGAGGAGACGAGCTAATTCCGGGCCCAGTCAAAAAGCGAAAGCGTCACCGAGGCGAGCCGTGCTGTGCGGCTCGCCTTTTTTGGTTAGCTACCCCCACCGAGGCGGCGACAGGCCCAGAAGGGAGAGAATAGGGGTGTACCGTACGCTGATCGGCAAACTACGCTGGCGTCTCCGCTCGGCCAGGCTGGTGCGGCGGGTAGCGTCCGGGGAGATCGAACCTGGAGCAGCGGCCGAGCAGCTCGCCGCTCTCCATCTCGAACGACTCGGCTACCGGATCGTGGCGCGAAACTTCCAGTCCCGAGGGAGCGAGATTGATCTGATCGCGGTCGCGGGCGACGAACTTGTCTTTGTCGAGGTGAAGAGTCGGCGGCAGCCGGCGAAGGAACGCCCAGAGCGGAATGTTTCCCGACGCAAGCAAGCGAAGCTCCGGGCAGCGGCTCGGGCATACGTCGCTCAGCATGCCCTGTGCGACCCGCGCATCCAGATCCGCTTCGATGTGATCGCGATTCTCTGGCCCCAAAACGGGGGCGACTTCGAGCTGCGCCACATCCGCTCAGCCTTTGAAGTGTCCCCCCGCAATACGGAGCCGGCCTTGTAGCAACACGTACCGCCCCCGTGAACAGCCATCGCTCGCCTATGACCGAGCGGTTGTCGCCGTCGCTGCCAGGTCTTCCCCCTTCGCTATCGCGTTTCAGTAACTCTGTCGGCGATGTCGGTCGAAAGCGGCCGCCCCCGTATCAACAGCTCACCATCCGGAACTGATCTTGCTGCACGGCGCTATCGAATGGCTGCCAGTGGGCGACACGCCCACCAAGACGGTTGATTGGCGGTTTTGGGTTTGCCCCCCAGGACCGGCCGGAGAATCGGCGGCCCAGCTACGAAGCGACTGTCCCCTGGCGGCCCCCAGTAAACACTTGCGGGGTAGTCCTGCGGGGCCGGCCGGGAGTTTGTGCGAGCGTTCACGACGAACCGACGGCCTCGGCTGCCTCGACCACTCTGCCCTTGACCCGCCCGCGTTGCGCTTGGGCCAGCTTGTACAAGCGTTGCCCGGCAGGTGTCGGATAGTCTGCAGTGAGGCATGCGAAGCAGAGCTCGTCCGGTGGCAGATTGATCGCTCGTGGGATCGCCTCCAGCGGGAGGTAGCGCAGGCTATCGGCCCCAATCGCCCGGGCCATCCGCTTCAGCGTCTCCTCGTCCGGCTCGGTCCGATTACCCAGGAATTGGGGCGCAAACAGCTCGTCGAGCGTGGACATGTCAATTCCGTAGAAACAGGGCGCGACCACCGGAGGGCAAGCAACTCGGACATGCACCTCCCGTGCGCCCCCCCGCTTGCGAATACGATCGATCAGCACGCGCATGGTGGTTCCACGCACGATGGTGTCTTCGACCAGTAGTACCCGCTTGCCTGCCAGCACCTCCGGGACGGGCGTGTATTTCAACGCGGCACGCTGCACGCGGTCCTCGCCCTCGATGAATGTACGGCCCACATAGCGGTTTCGCAACAGTCCCTCGACAGAGGGGAGGCCCAGGGCGTGTGCCATGGCGTCGGCGGCGGGCTTAGCGGTATCGGGAACAGGAACGACAATCGTGTTCTCGTCGATATCCAGGGTCTCGCAGCGGGCCAGCTCGCGGCCAAGTTCCGCACGAACCTGATAAACGCTTCGCCCATCCAGGTTGCTCGCGGCGTTGGCGAAGTAGATCCACTCGAAAAAGCATCGGGCATGCCGAGGGCAGGAGGCAAACTGCTCAACCCGCATGCCGTTTTCGGAGCAAATGATCACCTGGCCCGGCTCAAGGTGGTGGATCTCCTCGAACCCCACCTGGCGAAGGGCCACGCTTTCGCTTGCTGCGGCGAACAGGCCATCCTGCTTGGCCCAGACCATGGGACGAAATCCCAGCGGATCGCGCACCACAGCAAGCTCACCGCTCGCATTCAAAAAGACCAGGCTGTACGCCCCGTCGAGTGTTGCGCTGAGATTTCGGAACACCTGCACCAGATCCGGCCGTCGGTCACCGCGCAGCTCATAGCTCAGCCGGTGAAGCAGGATCTCGGTGTCCGTGTCGCGGCTGAGATGGTAGTCCGTCTTCTGGAGCAGATCGTCGCGGAGTTGTAGATAGTTGGCCAGTTGGCCATTGAAAGCGAAGGCGAACCATTTCCACTTTCGGCCGTGTACCCGTTCGAAAGGTTGCGCGTACGCGACGTCATCCTTTCCGCAAGTGGCGTACCGCACGTGGCCGATCGCAGCCGTACCGGTTAACCGTCCCATGATGGCGGCGAATTTCGCCGCATGGTTCATGCGAAACGCTTCAATAACCGTCCCGACGTCTTTGTAGGTCCTGAGGAGCTGGCGGTGCTTGGGGGAAAAGCTGGTCATACCGGCAGCAAGTTGGCCCCGGTTCTGCATGTGCAACAACATGACGGGGATCAACTGGGTTATGCGTATGGGGTCCTCCTTGGGGACGAAGGAAGGCAGGCGCGAGCCCGGGAACCAGTAGACGGCTGCGACACCGCAGTGGTGGTGGATCTCGCTATGCACAGGCTATTCCCTAGAATCCGACCGGAAAGGCCAGTTCAACTGGTCAACCGCCAGCGGCGTGTGTGCGACCACAACTTTCACTGCATTGTAGCGGACCGTGTGCCACGGCTGCGAGCGACCGGCAACCCGTTGGGAGACAGCGCCATCGCCCGCCCGTTGGAACCGCTCCGCACGCGCCGCCCCAAGCCGCTAACGGTGGCTTCATTCGCGGCTAACGGATCCGTATCAGTCGGCTCGGTTCGCATCTACCGATCGTGCACGTTACCAGAACTCGGACTCTGCCCGCCGAACCGGCGCGCGACTGTCACGGGAAAACGGAGCGGTCGTACTAAATGAGCAACCAGGTGGGAGGCGTGGCGCCGAGTCCGCGGCTTCTGGGCGCGCCGGAACGGGTCAGGTGCGGGAGGTGCGGAAGGGCGTCCAACCGCGCCTGTCGGAGGAAGAGTGCATAGCCGGCCGCCGGATGCACCGTTCGCGTGTTTGGGTGGATAGCGATGGATCCCCAGGAGGCCGTCTGGCCCAACCGCGTGCCACCTTGTGGAAGCTAGAATCGGATTTGTGAGCGGATTGGTGATTGACAACCTTAAAGGGGGAAGAGATGCGTCCGCCTCACGTCAAGCGTCGCCGAGTGCGTGTCGGGCTGGTCGCCGTTTTGATTGTTGTTACCGTGCTGCTCGGTTCCGGTATCCATCTCCTCCACGCCTACCAGGTACGGCGCAACTCCGCCGCCTTCATCGAGCTAGCCAATCAGGCGGAAAAGGAAGGTGACCTGGCCAAATCGGCCGATTACCTGCGCCGTTACATTGCGTTGAATCCTGACGACATCGAGCAGCTTGCACGCTTGGAACTGATGCGTGCGGACCTTGCGGAGACGCCACGAGCCAAGTTGCAAGCCACCTTCCGCCTAGCCGCGGTACTGCGCAAGGCTCCGGATCGGCTCGATGTGCGACGCAAACGGGCCGAGCTACTGCTGGAGATCGGTCGTTACGCCGACGCCCTGGAACAGCTCCAGCACCTGCTCGAGGTGATGCCCGACGATCCGGAGCTGTACCGGATGCTGGCTCGTGCGCACGCTGGGCGGGCGGACTTCCCTGCGGCCGTGCTTGCCTATCGCAAGGCAATTGAGCTGGAGCCCGACGATTTCGACTCATACGAGCGGCTCATCGGCATCCTCCGCGATCGGCTCGAGCAACCCGATGAAGCGGAAAAGGCCGTTTCCGAAATGCTCACACGGCATCCCGAGCACCCCCGGGCCCTGGTGGTGGCAGCGCGCCACCATCAAGCTGTGGGCGAACTAGACGAGGCTCGGGCTCTCGTTGAACGCGGCTTGAAAATCGCACCGGACGACGCAGAACTGCTGAAGACCGGAGCCTCGGTAGCCATCGCACAGGAAGACTACGATGCGGCCCTGGAATACGCCCGTCGGGCGATCGAGCACGAGCCGACCGATCCGGCCCCCTATGTGCTGGCGGCTCAAGTGCTGGCGACACGGGAGGACCTGGAAGGGGCGATCGCCACACTCAGGCGTGGGCTGGACGCAACAGATCGGGACCCGACCGTGTTGGTCACCCTGGCGGAGTACCTGGCCACGAGCGGGCGCGAAGAAGAGGCATCCCGGCT
>JALSID010000186.1 GCA_026981825.1 Planctomycetota bacterium | reverse complement strand
CAGCTATCGTAGCTGCGAAAGTTGCCGGGGGGGCGACGCTGGCGTTCGGACACGGGCTGGTGTTTCTGCTGCTGGCGCCCCTGAGCGGTCTAAAGCTAACCGCTGCCGGTCTGGTGCAAACGTTGGTTTTCCTTGCGCTGGCTTCCGTCCTGATGACGCTGCTCGGCCTGCTGGTCGCGTGGCCGATGGAGTCCACCCAGGGGTTCCACGCGGTGATGAATCTCTTTCTCATCCCCCTGTGGCTGCTGTCCGGTGCGCTTTTTCCTCCAGATGGAGCCGCGGTTTCAGTGCGGGTTGCCATGCGCCTGAACCCTGTCCACTATCTGTACCTGGGCTTACAACGGGGCCTTCTGCCGGATGGTTCTACAATTGCTGAATGGCATCTAGGGCTGGTGAGCTTGGCTGCGATCGCAGGCCTTGCAATCGTCGTCACGTGGATTGCTGAGCGGGGGAGAAGCCGATGAATACCGCTGCTGATGCGCCGGACAACCAGGTGGGTGAGCGCAGACGCGTTGTGTGGGCAAGCGGAACGGCGATTGTCTTTGTCATGGTGCTCGGTGGCCTCCTGGTGGCCACCGGGGCGTTCGTGGGCCGGCTGCACGCTTCCGCGGCAGCTCGCCGGGAAGCACGCGAGATGTTACACCAGGTACACCTACCGCTGCCCGAGTTCCACCTCATCGATCAGAACGGCGCACCGGTAACCAGAGAGACGCTGGAGGGGAATGTCTGGGTGGTGAGTTGCTTCTTCACCCGTTGTTCCACGGTCTGTCCCGGATTGATCCGGTCTGTGAAGGAGATGGCTGAACGGCTTCGTGCCCTGGAGGGGGTCAAATTCCTGACCGTCACGGTGGATCCCACTCACGATCGTCCTGAGGTCCTCAAGGAGTATGCTCGTATCGTGGGGGCGGACGCGGAGCGGTGGCGGTTCGTGACAGGCGAGAAGGCCGAAGTCTACCGGCTGGTTCGTGAGGGGTTGAAGCTGAGTGCGGCGGAGACACCGCGGGAGGCGCAGATGCAGGGGGCTGATCCCGTGACCCACAGCACGCGGCTGGTCCTGATCGACCGGCACGCCGTGGTGCGAGGCTACGCGGACTCGAAAGACCCCTGGCAGATGTCGCGATTACGGCACGCCATCGATCTGCTCATAACCGGGGGGGCTGAAGGACCATGAGCGAAGCCGTGCAACCCCCAGTCTTGGCTACCGTGGACGCAGCCCTCAACTTCACGGCCGCTACGCTCATGACCGCCGGTTACGTAGCAATTCGACGCAACAACGTGTTCTGGCATCGGGCGCTGATGCTGGGGGCATTCGCCGTCTCGGTCGTTTTCCTCGCCTGTTACCTCTATTACCACGCAACCCATGAACCGGTGCGGTTCCAACGGACCGGTTTTGTGCGGGTTGTCTACCTGTCGATTCTCGGCACGCACACGGTGCTTGCAGCCGTCACGGTGCCGTTGGTCTTAATCGCCCTCTGGCATGCCTTCCGCGGACAATACAGGAATCACCGCCGAATTGCGCGGATCACCCTGCCGATTTGGTGGTACGTGTCGGTGACAGGGGTCCTGGTCTACTGGATGCTTTACCACCTGTGACAACGCCTGGAGTGAAGACGATGTCCGGCAAGAGCGGTCGTTTGATGCGTTGGCTTCGACTGGCGGTCTTCTCCGTCGGGATGTTGCTGCTCCATTCCGCCCTGGTTTACGGCCAGTGTGCGATGTGAAAACAGACCCTCGAAGCCTCCGGTTCGGGGGAAGCGTTGAAGTTTGCTCGTGCGCTGAACGCGGGCATCTTGCTCCTGCTGGCGGCGCCCTACCTGGTTCTGGGCGGCCTGGGGCTCGTCTTCTATCAGGCCGTACGCCGCGCACGGAAGGCTCGTGAGCTAGCGGCGGATCAAGAGGCAGACCGGGCAGATAGCACAGAGTTGGCGTAAGGTTGGGGGCTTATGCGCTACGTGCTGGGACGAGCCTTACAGGTGGCCGGGCTGATCATCGTTCCTCAGGGGATCATCGCGAACCTGGTGCTGGGCGCCTCGGTGTGGACGACCTTGTGGGTAGCCGCCGCCGGCTACGCGGTTTTCCAGGTGGGACGTCTGGTGCAGGGCCAGGGATAGCTCCCTGCTGTCTCCTTTCCCGTCAACAGGCGCCCGGCGCGTTGCGCCGCCCGCTGCTTAGAGACGCCATCGACTCGAACCGGCCTCTTTGGCACATCGCCGATCCGAAGAAGGCTCGTCTCAACCGTGGTTTCCCGTTCGTCCGGCATCCCCTCGCTCTCGCTCCTCCCCGTCGCGTTCGATAGACCAACCGCTACCGGGGGCGCGTACAGGGGCAGTTGGACGGGCTGGCACCGCGCAGGGAACGCACCTCCCGTCAAGATTTGGCTCCGCCGCACGAATAACCGAGTGGACGGCGAGCAGATGGCAGCTCAGCGGTAGGGTGAAAGTGGAGGAGCGAGAGCCATGATCAAGAAATTGCTGGTAGGCGTTGGAGCGTTCCTGACCCTGGGGTTGATCGTCTTCGGGCAGGACCTGTGGAGCTATGTTCGGACGGCGCACCGAAGGGTGGAGAGCACGGTCAAGGACGCCGTTCCGCTGGAGTTCGAAATCGACCGGGCACGGCAGATGGTGGATGACCTGCTCCCGGACATCCGGCGCAACATGCACCTGGTGGCAGAGCAAGAGGTCGAGTTGGAACAGCTTGAATTGGCCATTGCCCGGCAGGAGGAGGAGCTGAGCAAGCAGCGGGCAGAGATGGTGGTCTTGCGGAACCGTCTCAAGGAAGGGGCTGGACCGTATCGGTTCGCGGGTCGTACGTACACTGCCGAGGAGATCAAGCGGGACCTGGCGCGACGTTACGAACGGTACAAGGCGTTGGAGGCGACGCTCGATGCCAAGAAACAGCTCCGCGACGCGCGGAGGCGGCAGCTTGAGGAGTCGCGCCGCAAGCTGGATGCGATGATTGCCGCCCGGCGCCAGCTCGAGGTTCAGATCGAGCAGCTCGAGGCGCGGTTGAAGAGTTTGCAGGCCGCTCAAGCGGCCAGTGAGGTGCAATTCGACCACAGCCGGCTGGCCCGAGCGAAGGCGCTGGTCGCGGAGCTGCGCAAGCGACTGGACGTAGCGGAACGGGTTCTGGCTTCGGAAGGCAAACTGTCCGGCGAGATTCCGGTGGAAGAGGACATCCGGGCCGAAGAGGTGATCGAGAAGATCGACGCTGAGTTCGGGACGGGGGAGGAGAAGGACGAGCCCGTGGGGATCTAATGGTCTGACGTCGAGCACAGGCGTGTGGTCCGGAGGCGTGGCGCCGGGGGTAGGAGTCCAGGTCGCCGCGCCTCTTTTTCGACGCCCTCATACCGGACATTTCTCAGGACCCCGCGAGGAACGTGATGCTCGTGACGCGACGTCGGATTGAGTTAAAACGGATCGCGAACCTGATCCGGCAGGGACTGTTGCGGGAAGCCGCCAGGAGCCTGCGCGAGCCGCAGATTCGTGCACATCGGGACGGGTGTCGGTTGGCGCTGCGGTTGGTCGAGGCGCTTTGTGACCGGGCAGAGGGCCATCTGCAGGCCGGGGAGCTCACCGAGGCTATCGACGACCTCCAACTGGCCGCTCAGTTTGCGAGCGGGGACAAGCGCGTCGTGGCTCTCAAGCGGCGCGCCGAACAGCAGGCCTACGAGCAGGCGCGGAGGTGGCTGGCAGAAGGGGCGCCGCAGCGAGCCGTAGAGCTGATCGATGCTTTGAGTCTGCGGCGCGTCGGCAGTTCGGATCTGGACATGTTGCGACACGCAGCCCGCCACTGGGTGGAGGGGCGGCGGCACTGTGTTCATCATCGGTTCGGCGCTGCCGTTGCGGCGTTCCGCCGCGCCCGTCGGCTGCTGCCCGACGTACCACGCTTACAATCAGAGTTTGAGGAGGCTCAGGAGTTACAGGCCCGCTGTGGGCAGCTTGAGGAGGAGCTGACGCGAGCGTATCAGGAGCGGGAGTGGTTCCGGGTTCGACAGGTCGCGGAGCAGCTTCTTGCGCTGTGTCCCGGGCACGAGCTGGCGGTAGCCGCGCGGGACAGGGTGTGGCGAGAGCTGGGGGGGAGTCTATATGCGGCCGTCCGTTGCAAGCGTGGGAGCTTAGCGGCCGTGCAACGATCTGGTGAAAGCGGGACCCATCCACGTCGTGGTGGAAAGGCTCACCTGTGGCAGGTGCTCATTGACGGGGGCGGCCACTATCTGCTGACAACTGCCCCTGAGATTGTCATTGGCAATGAGCATGGGGATGCGGACGTCAGGCTCCTTGCGCCGGTGGGGAGTCGGCATATCCGGATCGAGCGCGATCGGGAGGGCTATGTGTTGGTCCCGCAGCGACCTGCCTGGGTGAACGGACGGCAGGTCGTCAGCCCACTAGCTTTGCGGGACGGGGCAACGATTGAGCTGGCGCGGGGGGTTGGTTTTACCTTTCGCCTGCCCAGCTATCTGTCTCGGACCGCTCTGCTTGTTCCCACCGTTCGCAGCGTTTTTCGGCATCGTTTAGATGCGGTGGTGCTGGTCGCCCGGGTTTGCTTGCTGGGTGAGGGGAGACACTGTCATCTTTTCGTGCCCGATCGTCGGCAACTGACTCTGGTTGTGGAGGACCCCTCCGATCAGCGGTTTCTCCTCCGCACAGAGGGGGAATTGCTGGTTAATGGAACAGCGTGCGGTGGAGAGGCGAGGTTCGTGCCGCCGGCCCGCATCGAACTTCCCTCCACCCGCATCGTCTTCGCTCACGCTTGATGGGGGATGGAGTAACGAGAAGCCCGATGCGTTGCCGTGCGATGGATGGCCGGCTCGACGCGGTGCAAACGGCGGGGCTGGGACGCGGGGGGCTGGGGGGCTGACGTTGCGGGCGGCTACCTACCACCGTTGCTGAGCATGTGCTCTTACCAGGTAGAACCTGCTGAGGGCAGGCGGTGCTCGATGGACGCAGACCAGGGGGTTTTTCGGTGGTGGGCCTTTGGATGGGGGCGTCTTGAGGTGGGGTGGGGGCTTAGGTGCAAGCTGGGATCGGGGCAGCTCCTTCTTGTCTCCTCCGGTAGAATGGGCGTTACGTGACAATCGAACAGTATCGAGGCGGGTCCGGCCACGCGGGTGCGTGTGGCTGGCTAAGAGGGAAGACGGTGAGAATCCGTCGCGGGGCCGCCGCTGTATTCGGCGAGGTCCGGCCCATGATGCCACTGGGAGTCACCTTCCTGGGAAGGCGGGTTCGGACCGCTTGAGCCGTAAGCCAGAAGACCTGCCCGTCTCGATGGTGTCTGCCCGGATCCCGAGCCGGATGCCGGGGCAGCGGAATGCGTGTGCGCAGTTCCCGCCCGGCATCGGCTCGACAGCATGCGCCCGAGCCGGCGCGGGAGGAGACAGATGCGCACGCGTAGTTCTCGGTGTTGTCAGAAGGGATTCACCCTCATCGAGCTTCTTGTCGTCATCGGCATCATCTCGGTGTTGATTGCGCTGCTGTTGCCTGCCGTGCAACATGCGCGTTCGGCTGCACGACGTGCCCAGTGTGCGAGCAACCTGCATCAATTCGGCATTGCGTTGCATTCCTACGCTCAGGTATGGAACGATCATCTCCCACCTGTTTCGACTTACGACTGGATGATGCCCGGAACCCGGCAGCTCTACTGGTTCGGGGAGGTGCTCGATCCGTGGTGGGTACCTGCCAACCAACGTCGTGTGGACAAGACACAGGGCTTCCTGTGGCCCTACCTGGGGCAGGACGGGCGGGTTGCCTATTGTCCGGAGCTTCGAGCGGAGGACGTGAGGTTTCGGTTTTTCGGAGCCACCTCCGGTTATGCGTACAACTACAAGTACCTCGGTCCCGGCATCCAGCGTGACTGGCGCACAGGGCGGTTGCGCGGTCCTGTGACGGTTCGCCGGGCAGACGTGCGTATCTCGCACGCGACGATTGCGTTTGCGGACAGCGCGCGCCTGCGCTGGTGGGGGCAAGATGCGAGTGCTTCGGAACCGGTTGCGGAGGAGAACTACTATCTGGAGCCGCCGAGCAGCCGGTATTCGACCGTGCATTTCCGCCACGACGGCGTGGCGAACGTACTCTTCCTGGACGGGCACGTTTCCCCCATGGAACCCACGATTTTGAAGATGCCGGTTTGGTGGCCGGAGCCGGTGGATCGTGCCCGGTATCGTTATCGGATCTTCGACATCGGTTACGACGATAACCTGTGGGATCGGTTCTGACTGGCGATTCCGGCGGCTGTGCAGATTTTCCTCGGTGTTCCCATCGGCTGGGCAGGGCTGTACCAAGGCTAGGCTGGATGGGATCGTGGGATGCATGGAAAAGGGGAGCAAACCATGGTAGGCACGGTGGATCGCTCTCGGAAGATCGGCGGTTCGATCGCGGTGCTGGGTTACCTGGCGGGGGCGCTGGTCAGGTTCGTGCCGCATGTTTGGAACGCTGTACCGTTCGGGGCGGCCACGCTCGTTGGGGGCGCTTCTTTGGGTCCGGTGTTCAGTATGGCCAGTTTGTTCGGCACCTTGTTTGTGACCGACCTGTTCCTGTGGCTGCTGAAATACCGTGCTCTCGGCTTTGCTCCGTTCGGGTGGTCTACGCTGTTCGTGTATGGGGGATATGTGGGTTACGTGGTGGCCGGGTGGATGCTTCGCCGTCGTTCCCGTTGGCCGCTAGTGCCGGTGGCTGCGTTGGGGGGGAGCGTCTTTTTCTTCCTGGTTTCGAACTTTGGAGTTTGGGTGTCGGGGGGCTACCCTCGCACGCTCGACGGGCTCCTGCAGTGCTACGCAGCCGCAATTCCGTTTTACCGGGGCACCTTGCTGGGGGATATCGTCTACAGCGTGATCTTCTTTGCCGTTTGGTTCGTGCTCGATCGGATCACGCAACCGGTGGAGAGCGTGGAGAATCGTCCGTCGGAGGAGCCCGCTGAGTGAGGGGCTGTTTGAGCGAGGCGTGGAGCAAGGGGGGCCGGCTATGGAAGGAGGCTTCTTCCGGAGAACACGCGGGTTCTCGACCGGCGTTTCCTGATCCCACCTGATTGCTTGCGCGGTTACACGGCGGGGTGTGTGCGGGGAGCTGCGGGTTGCCCCGCGACAGTATCGGGATGTCACCGACGGTGGGGTGGAGTGGGGCGGGCTGCCGCACAGGGTGGGGTGCGGCCTCGTGTGGGTTGCGCTGTTCTGGGTGCCATAGGGCCGTTTAGGAGACGAGGAGGCTCGCGGCGGGGCGGACGCGGTCGTGCGGCCGGGCGGTTCGGGATGCCCTCTGGTGGAGGCACAGATCGGCCAGCGGGGACTGGTGTGCGACCCTTTGCCGCGTGGCTGGAGCGCAAGGGGCGGAGGCAACCGGGGACGTAGGAGGGGGGCATGGAAGCGCCGGTTGTTGGGGGGGCGAAGCGCCCGAGCGTGCGCGGCGGCCGTGCACGCGCGCAGCTCGGTGAGCTCCTGCCTGCACCTGAGCGCCGTATGCCCGGTTGCTAGCCGGCTCAATCGTCCGTGCGCCGGCATCGGTGTTGACATTCAGGTGGCGTGGGACGAGGATGTTTGCGGTGGCTCCTGGGGTTGGTACGCAGGCACGGCCAGGGTAGCGCGGTGCTAGAATAAAGCGTGGTTTATGTGACGAGACCCCAGAAAGGCAGGAGATCAGCCACACATCATGGGTGGTCATCGGACCGGAAGTTGCTGCACCTTACGGCGTCTCACGTCGGCGTTCGCCTTTCTGCTCGTTAGTGCCTCTTTCTTCCTTTACCCCGTCTGGGACGCTGCCTGGGGGCAGTTTGGTCGGTTTGGACGGCTTGGTGGTGCCACTCCGGACGGCAGCAAGGCTTACTTACCGACGAGTGAGCAGGCTGCCGAGCAGCTTCTTGGGGCGCAGCGTGTTCTGGAGCAGGGGCGTTATGCGGAAGCGATCGACGTGCTCCAGGAGGCTATTGAGAGGTATGAGGACAAGGTTGTGCCGGTCGGGCGGGGCATCCATGTGAGTGTGCGGGATTACTGCCACTGGATCATCTCCCGGTTGGGGCCGGAGGGGTTGGCGGTCTATCGGCGTCGGGTGGATGTTCGAGCTGGCGAGTTGTTCGAGCGGGCGCGGCGTACGGGCGACGTTGCACGGCTCAAGGAATTGGTCGAACGCTACTACTGCAGTTCGGTCGGGGACGATGCGATCAACCTCCTGGGGGACTATGCCCTGGCTGAGGGGCGTTTTGACGAGGCAATTGCGTGGTGGGAGCAGTTGTTGCCGGAGGAGCTTGTCGTTGGAGCTACAGTCCGGGCCAAAGATACGGAGGCAAGCGAAGGGTGGAGGCTGCATTATCCGGATCCCGACGTCGATCTGGCGGGGGTGGCGGCGAAACGGGTGGTAGCGTTGGCGTTTGCCGGTCGGCTGAAGCAAGCGTATGCCGCTTACCGGCTGGTGCGCCAGTTCTATTCGGGGTCTCGTGTGGTTGTCGCAGGCAGAGAGGAGGATCTGGTCCATTTTTTGGGGAAGACGCTTGAGGCGGCTCCGCGGCGGCTTGTGGCGGGAGATGCGGCGTGGCCGACCTTTGGTCACGATCCCCATCGGACTGGCCGTGCTCCCCAGTCGGTCGACATCGGGAGCGTTCAGTGGCACGTGGCCTTGCCGGAGGTGAGTCGGGCGCCTCGGTTTTTGGTGCAGCGGAGCATGGTTTCCGCTGCGGGGCTGCGCGATGCTTCCCCGTATCACCCAATTGTGACGCATGGCTATGTGATCGTGTGCAACAACAGTTCGGTTCTGGCCTATCGCCTTCAGGATGGGCCTGGTGAGGCGGACGAGCCGGCGTGGAAGTACGAGCTTGCCGGTGACGACATGCCTACCTGGCGTCGCTCGCCGATTATGGGGGCGATGAGGGCGCCTGAGTTCACTCTGACTGCAAGTGGCTCCTATGTGTACGCCCAATTGGGCAGCACGGGGATTGCTCCCCTTCGCCGCCAGGGCCAGGCGTTAGATAGCGTGCTCGTCTGCCTGGACATCAAGCAGGAGGGGAAGCTGGTGTGGCAGCGTCGAGTGGACGATCTGGACACGGTTTTCGAGGGGGCACCGATTGTGGTCGGGGATCGCTTATACGTGGCCTCGCGCACCGGGGGGTCGATGTTACAGTCGATGGTTCGTTGCTACGATGCGCGCACGGGTGACTTGATCTGGAAGAAGCTGGTGTGCGAGACGCCCCAATCGGGCCGGTACTATGAGCAGCTCAACACTTCCAGTGGTTTGCTGACGGCGGGGGGAGGGCTCGTGTTCTACTCCACCAATCTTGGCGCGGTGGCCGCGCTCGATGCGCAAACGGGCGCGATTCGGTGGATCTGGACGTATCAGCGTCAGATAGACTCCTACTACGGGCGGAGGGCGACCGGGTCGCGGCTGAATCCGGCTGTTTACTGGAACGGCAGGTTGTTTGTCGCGCCGGCTGATTCATCGCTGATCACCTCTCTCAACGCCGCCACAGGAGCGGTGGAGTGGCAGACCACGATGGAGGCTCTCGGAGGAACGGGCACACCGCAGTTACTCGGCGTGGCGGACGATAAGCTGATCGTGTGCGGGCAGCAGGTGATGGCTCTGGATGCGGCCACGGGACGGAAGGAGTGGCAGGCTCCCTCATCAGGGGGGAGGATTACCCCCATGGGACGGGGGGTGATCGCGGGGAATGTGGTCTACATTCCGGAGGCGACGCAGATTCTGGTGTTGGATGTGCGCACGGGGTTACCCGAGCGGCCGGCGGTGGAGCTTCTCAACCAGCATCATCAGCGGCCGGGCAATCTTGTGGTTGCGGATGGTTATCTCGTGGTTGCGGGCGACAAGCTGGCCGTGCTGTGCGAGTACGGTGTGCTGATCGAACGGTATCGGGACCTCCTCACGCGCCATCCCGACTCCGCTGTTCTTCGCCTCCGTCTGGCCCGAGCTCTCGAAGCCACGGGGCAGGAAGACGAGGCCATTGAGCAGTATCGGTTGGCCTTACGGCAGGCTGAGCCTGGGGAGCAGGTGGAGGGGCGGGAGTTAACGGCGGTTTGCCGGGATCGCTTGTACCGGTTGTTGGTGGGGCGTAGCGAGAGAATGGCGGGCCAGGAGAAGTTCGAGGAGGCCCTGGCAGCTCTTCGCGAGGCCGCCAGGGTAGCGCCTTCGCCTGCGCTGGAGTTGGAGACTCGGTTGTCCTTGGCGGAACTTCTCGATCGCGCGGGGGATCCTGCCGGCGCCTTGGCCACTTACCAGGAATTGCTCGGGCGGGAGGACTTACGGACGCTTGCCATGGACGTGGCGGAGAACCGCTTTGTGCGCGCAGATCTGGTGATTGCTGATCGCGTCGGCAAGCTACTCGGCAAGCACGGGCGGGGTCTGTACGAGCCGTATGAGCGGGAGTTGAGCGAAGCGCGGCAGGCGGCGGTTGAGGCGGGCGATACCAGGCAGCTCCAGAACTTGCTTGCCCGGTACCCGAATTCCGCCCAGCGTGACCGGCTCTTGCTGGATCTGGGGCGGATCCTGGTGCAGAAGGGGCGTTGGAGTGAAGCGGTGGATCCGCTGCGGAGCGTGGCGCAGGGGGCGGCTGATCCGGATCTGAAGCGGGAGGCTTTGCTGTACCTGGTTCAGGCGTTCGAGAGGATGCGCCTGTGGAGGATGGCTGCGGACGTGCTGAATGAGCTGGCCGCGCGGTTCGGGAGCAGCCCGTTGCCTGAAGGGTTTGGTGAGGGGGAGGTGCGGGATTTTGTGGCGGAGCGGCTGGGTTCGGAGCAGTATCGCTGGGCTCTCCGCCAGGAGGCGGGCTTGACGCCGCCGTTAGAGGTGAAGCTCGTCCGCGTAGTGGGGCAGGGGGCGAAGGTGATCGTGCCCGAAGGCGATCGGCCGGCTGGAGTTGCACCGATTTACCTTGTTGCTGCCGAAGGGAAGCTGCTGTGCGCGGACGCCGGCAGCGGGTCGAAGATGTGGGCGGCTGAACTGGACGGCGACGTGGTCTGGTGTGGGTTTGTTGCAGAGAATTTGATTGTGGCCGACCAATCACGGCTGAGCGCCTTTGCCGCTTTGTCGGGCGAGCTGAGCTGGCGGTACACGTTTTCTGAGGAGGACGAGGAGGAGGGCGCTCCAGCGGCGCAGCGGTACACGCACGATGAGGGAGCTGGTCCGGTGGTAGTGCCACCGCGCGATCCGCGGATTGCGTGGCTATCCCGTGGCAGGCGGGATAGGAGGCTCGTTGTCATTCCGGGGCCTGCCGGGCGGGTGTACGTGCGGCGGCCGTCCGGCGAGCTGCTGGCCCTTACGGCGGGCGAGGGGCGAGAGTTGTGGAGGTTTCGTCCCACGACTGGAGCGCTGGACCCCGCCATTGGCGTGGGGCCTCGCTATGTGATCGCCCGAAATGGTGAGACCCAACGGGTGCTGATTATCGACGGGGAGGGCCGCGTACGGTGGGATTTGAAGTTGGGTGGTGCGGACTGGATTCGGCCGCCCGTTTGGTTGGACAGCACGCGCGTGTGCGTGATTGCGGGGCCGAGAACGGCGCAGTTGATCGATGCGGAAACCGGACAGGTGATCTGGCAGCACCAGGTGGAAGGACCGGCGGAACGAGCTCTGGAGCCAATCATCGGACCGGAGCAGGCCTTGTGTTTTCTTGCCGGTGCTGAGCTGGTGCGTGTCGATCCGGCGACCGGCCATGTTCTTTGGCAGACGGCCCTGGCGCCGCAACCGCTTGAGAACGCTGCCGGCGTGTGTCTGGCGGACAGCTACCGCGTCTACTATGTGACGAACAACGGCGTGCTGGGTGCCTTGGACCTCACCTCGGGCGAACGCCTCTGGCAACATGTGCTTACGGGGGTTTACGCGCTGGGCGCGTGGCGTTTGGCGTTGAGTGGTCCTTATCTGGTGGCGTATCCGGCAGCGCGTCCCCGTTCCCAGCCATGGGCGCCGATTGTGGTGTTGCGCCGCGACGACGGCCGCTTGGTGCAGCGGCTCGTGACCGAGCCCGCTGGGGAGCGGGCCAGCCTGGCGGTGTTGGACGACATGGCGCTCTTCATCAGTGGGACGGACGTAAGAGCAATAGTGTCGTCATCGAGGTGGTTGACCTCCTCTGCCGACACTCGCTAGGCTGTCCGGGTGGTCGCCTGTGTCCGGCTCAGACCGCCCCCGTCGAGTCGGGAGGCGTCTGGTGGCGACCGAAACGATCCCTGCGGTACCGCTTGGCGTTAGTGGCAAGACTCGGACCTACGCGAGATCTCGGACTAAGGGACCAATGAGCGAACAGGCAGAATCGGCACCGGGCAAGGATATCGAAGCAATCGAGCGGCTGGCCGATGCGTACGGGAAAATTTGTGAACAGATGTCCCGGGTTATCGTCGGCCAGAAGCACGTGATCGAGGAGCTGATGATTGCTGTGATCTCACGCGGTCATGGTCTGCTCGTCGGCGTGCCGGGGTTGGCGAAAACGTTGATGATCCACACCCTGGCCGACGCTTTGAACCTTTCCTTCAACCGGATCCAGTTCACGCCCGATCTGATGCCTGCAGACATCACGGGCACGGAGATTGTCCAGGAGGACAAGGCGACGGGCCAGCGGGTGTTCCGGTTTATGAGGGGGCCCATCTTTGCGAACGTGATTCTCGCCGACGAGATCAATCGCACTCCACCGAAGACTCAGGCTGCCTTGCTGGAGGCGATGCAGGAACATTTTGTAACGGTTGGAGGGGAACGGCACCGTTTGCCGGAGCCCTTTTTCGTCCTGGCTACTCAGAATCCGATCGAACAGGAAGGAACGTACCCTCTTCCGGAGGCTCAGCTCGATCGGTTCATGTTCATGATTCGCGTGTCCTATCCCACGGAAGAGGAAGAGCTGGAGATCGTGCGGTTGACCACGGGGGATCGCGAAGTGGGGGTGGAGAAGGTCTTAAGCGGGCCTGAGATTCTCGAACTGCAGCGAATCGTGCGGCGTGTGCCGGTTTCCGAGCATGTCCAGCGCTACGCGGTGCGTCTGGTTCGTGCCACCCGCCCCACGGAGCCGGAGGCGCCGGAGTTCATTCGGAGCTACGTGACGTGGGGGGCTGGGCCGCGGGGCAGCCAGTATCTGGTGCTGGCCGCCAAGGCGCGGGCTGCTCTTATGGGCCGCTGGCATGCCACCATTGAGGACGTCCAGACCCTCGCGCTCCCGGTTTTACGCCACCGCATTGTCACGAACTTCAATGCGGAGGCAGAGGGGCTGAGTACGGACGACGTCCTCCGGAAACTGCTCGATGCCGTGCCCGTTGATCTGGACTCCTTGCGGGTTGCTCCGCGCGTGGCTCACGTGGTCGACACCGGTGAAGCCGTTTCGTCCCAGTAGCTTCCTGCCCCTAGCAACGCAGCGATGCGTGACGAGGAATGACACAAGAGGCATATGTCGAGCACATCAGAAAGTATCTGGATCCGAAGACGGTAGCGAGTCTGGCGGGTCTGGGGCTACAGGCGAGGACCGTGGTTGAGGGTTATCTTTCGGGGATGCACCGGAGCCCTTACCACGGAGTGTCCGTGGAGTTCGTGCAGCACCGGGAGTACGTTCCGGGCGACGACATCCGGCACGTGGATTGGAAGGTCTGGAGCCGCACGGACAAGTACTATCTGAAGCAGTACGAGGAGGAGACCAACCTCCGCGCCTATTTCTGGCTCGATTGCTCAGAATCCATGAGCTACAGCTCTGGGCCGATCTCCAAGTTCCAGTACGCCCGGCTGGTCGTCGCGGCCCTCTCGTACCTTGTGCTGCAACAGCAGGATTCGGCGGGGCTGGTCTTGTTCGACGAGTCGGTTCGCCAGTACGTGCGGGCGAGCAACCAGCCCAGCCATATCAAGCAGCTTTTGCATGTGCTGGAGTCGGCCGAGCCCTCGGGCAAGACGAAGCTCGGGACGTGTTTCCATGAGTTGGCCGAGCGGTTGGAGGGGCGGAGCCTGGTGATCGTGGTCAGCGACTTCTTCGGCGACGTGGACGATATCCTCTCGGGGGTGCAGCACCTCCGGCATAAGCGGCATGACGTGATCGCGATGCAGATTGTCGATGGGGCCGAGGTGGACTTCCCGTTCCGCGATTCGACTCTCTTCGAGGGCATGGAGGAGCTGCCGGATGTGCTGACGGATCCCCGTGCGTTGCGGGCGGCGTACCAGCGCGAGTTTCATGGGTTTCTTCGCCGTCTGGAGCGGGGCTGTCGCTCGCGCGGCGTTGACTACGTCCTGATCCGTACGGACAGCTTGCTGGACAAGGCGCTCTCCGCCTACCTTGCCGCTCGGAACCGCCGTCTGCAGCGGCGCTAGGATTAACAGCGATGTGGCCACAACGACCGATGGGACAGGCGTAAAAGGACAGAACGACGGCCTCAGAGATGAGCCAGCTCCATCCGCCGCTTTTGGCCTTTGGATTCCTGAACAACACGCTGCTTTGGGGGGCCATCCTTGCCGGCATCCCGATTTTGATTCACCTGTTGAGCAAGCGGCGGTATCGCCGCTTGCGCTGGGCGGCTCAGGAGTGGCTGTTGGCGGCGCTGAAGAAGTCTGCCCGGCGGATAAAGCTCGAGCAGCTCCTTCTCCTGGCCCTTCGCACTCTGCTGATCCTCTTCGTTGTCATTGCTATCGCCCGGCCATACTCGGAGCGTCCGGCGCTGGCTGTGCTTGCCCCGCGTCGCACGCATCGGGTCGTTGTGCTCGATGCATCGTTGAGCATGGGGGTGTCCCTTGGCGGTGTGTCGCGTTTTGAGCGAGCCGTAGAGTTGGCCGGGGCAATTGCGCGGATGTCCCGCCGGGGAGACGGGTTGAGCATCATCCTGGCTCAGCGACCGGCTCGTGTGGTGATACCGGGGCCGGACGTGCAGACGGAGGCAGCCTTGGCTGAGCTGGCAGCGCTCCGGGTGACCCACGGGCAGGCCGATCTGGCCGGCGCCCTGAACCTTGCCGCGCAACTGTTCGCGTCGTCCCGCAACCCAAACCGCGAGCTGTACATTCTGACGGACCTGCAACGGAGCACCTGGACGGCGCAGGAGATCGCACCATCGATCCTTGCTGAGCTTGGCCCAGAGACCGCGGTGATCGTCGTCGACGTGGGGGGAGAGGTAGAGGTCCCCAACATCGCGATTTTGGATCTTCGCCTCGACGATCGGCTTGCCGTTACTGCCCGACCGGCCTCGGTCACGGCTCGCCTGCGCAATCTCGGTTCCAAGCCCTTTCAGGGTTATGGTGTCACGCTAATCGTGAACGGGCGTTCGGTGGCACGGCGGGTGGTGGATCTGGACCCAGGTGCAACGGTGGAGGTGAACTTTGAGGCCACCTTTACCGAGCCCGGTTTCCAGAGGCTGAAGGTTGCCGGCGATGAGGACGTTCTTCCGCTGGACAACAGCCGCTGGCTTTCCGTGCCGGCTCGCGAACGTGTGCGTGTTCTGTGCATCGATGGCGAGCCGATGAGCGAGCCGTTCGCATCCGAGTGCGACTACCTAGCCCTGGCGCTGTCACCTACAGCGGAGCTTGATCCACAGTTGTCCCCCTTTTTGGCTGAGGTGCGGCCGGAAGCGGATCTGATTGACCTGGACCTGTCGCCGTATGACCTGGTCGTCCTGGCAAACGTGGGCCAATTGACCGAGTCGGAGGCGTCGAAACTGCGCGCCTATGTACGAGCTGGCGGTAACCTGCTCGTCACCCTGGGCAGTCAGGTGAACGCCGACAACTACAACGAAGTGCTCTTCTCGGGGGACGATCCCCTATTGCCGGTTGTCTTGGGACCGAAGGTGGGGGATCCGGTGGAGAAAACATCGGTCTTTCGACTGGATCCACTGGAGTACCGCCATCCGATTGTGAAGCCATTCGAGGGGGCCCCAGCAGCCACGCTCTTGAGCACCATGACCTACGCGTACCAGAAGGTGCGAGTGGGGGAAGAAAAGGGCCACGACGTGAACTGGGTTCTGGCCTTCGATTCCGGCGATCCCGCTGTCCTTGTGGGCAAGTATGGCGAGGGCGATGTCGGGCTCTGGACCACATCGATCGACGACGACTGGACAACCTGGCCGGTGTGGCCCAGTTATGTGCCCGTTATCCAGGAGCTGGTTCGATACCTCGTGGCTACGGACGTGGGCCGGTGGAACCTGCAGGTGGGAGAAGTGGTTTCCATTCCCTCGGTTGCTGGGTTACTGGATCTACCTGTGACGGTTGCAGCTCCGGGGCGACAGACGGTCGAGCGGCTCTGGGACGCAGCCAGGGGGCCATTTCACTTTGACGGGACCCAGGTGGGCGGCTTCGTGGAGGTGACCGTCGGACCACCGGTAGCGCAGACCTATGTTTTCGCCCTGAATCCACCGGTAGAGGAGAGCGATCTGACTCGGCTGGATTCCGCAGAGATCAACCGGTTGCTGCCGGGAATGAACGTCCGGTATGTTCGGGACGTGGATGTCTCCGTGGGCGACGATTCCCCCCAGGCCCGGGCGCGAACGGGTGAGCTGCACAGGCCGTTCCTGTATGCTGCCCTGGTGATCCTGGTGTTGGAGTCTCTGCTCGCATGCAGGCTGGGGCAGCCTCGATAAGGCGGCGAACGGGCCGAGCTTGGTGCGGCTGGTCCAAGAACGGGAGAGCGCATGGAACAGTGGCTTGAAAGACTGTTTGATGTAGAGCCGGCGCGGGCGGGAGAGGACCTCGCTGTCCGGCTACGCCTCCCGTTCGCCTGGCCTACCTGGTTGGCCATCCTCGTCGTACTTGCTGCCGTCGTCTTCTTTGTTTGGGTGTATCGCCGCGAAGCGGGTGAGGCCGGCCGGTTGTATCGTCACTTCCTGGCGTTCCTGCGCCTGGCAGCTTTTGCGGTGCTGCTGCTGATGCTATTCGAGTTGGAGTTTCTCGTGGATCGGCGTGGCCTGCCCTATCTGGTGCTCCTGGTGGACGACTCGCAAAGCATGTCGCTGGGCGACCGATACTCCGAGCGTACTGTGCGGGAGAAAGCGGTTGCCTGGGCGGAAGTCGGGGGCAACCCGAACAGTACGGCTCAGCCGCAGCGACTGGCGATAGCGCGTGGTCTTTTGCTCGAGCAGGACGAGCGTCGACTGCGCGAGCTTGTCCAACACTATCGCTTGCGGATCTACCACGCTTCTGCGGGGGCAAACCTGCTGGCGGAGGTGACCGAAGCGAATGAGGTCGGCACCGCGGCAACGGCTCTCCAGCAGATTCAGCCCACCGGGGCGGCAACCAGGCTTGGAGATGCAATCCGCACGGTGCTGGGCGAGCTGGGGGGAGTGCCCCCGGCAGCGATCGTTGTCCTGACAGACGGAGTCCTGACGGAGGGCACTCCCTGGGAGGAGGCGGCGGCGCTGGCCCGTCAAAAGGGCGTGCCACTCCATTTGGTGGGCATTGGGGAACCTGAGGCCCCCCTCGATGTCGAGTTGCGCGACCTGGTGGCTGACGAGGTGGCCTTTGTGAGCGACATGCTGCGGTTCGAGGCCAGGTTGGTGGTGCGGGGCCTTCAGGAAACACAGCGGGTCCGGGTCGAACTGCACCGCCAGGGCGATGCAATCCCGCTGGCCGCTGAGGACGTGCAGGTTACATCGGCGGATGCGCCGGTCAAGGTAGAGCTACAGCACGAGCCGGATCGCGAAGGCGAAATGGTCTATATCGTGAAGGCCGTGCCGCTCGAAGGAGAGCGCGAGGTTACGAACAATGAACTTCGTCACCGGGTTCTTGTTCGTGACCAGAGGCTGCGCGTGCTGCTGGTCGACACGTTCCCGCGGCTCGAATTCCGCTTCCTGAAGCATTACCTGGAGCGCGATCGTACGGTTGACCTGAAGACGCTTCTGCTCGCCCAAGATCCCCAGCATCCCGAACAGGACCGAACCGCGGTCCCTGCGTTCCCGATTTCGCCGGAGGAGCTTAACCAGTTCGATGCCCTGGTGCTTGGCGATGTCAGTCCGCTCTACTTCCAGCCGGCCCAGATCGAGAACATGGCGAAGTTCGTCCTCGAGCAGGCCGGAGGACTTGTGCTCATCGCCGGTCGCAACTACATGCCGGTCCGTTGGCGGGACACCCCGCTTGATCCACTGATCCCGTTTGTCCTCGACGAGGTCAGTGTGATGCCGGGCCAGCGTGACCCCTTCCGGCTCAAGCTAACAGCAGAGGGGATGAGCCTACCTTTGTTCCGATTCGGACGCACGGAGCAGGAGAACCGCTCGATCTGGGCGGCCTTGCCTGGCCACTACTGGTACTGCCGTGGTCCAAAGCTGAAGCCCGGAGCGATCGCTCTGGCCGTGCATAGCTCTGAACGAGGAGACGATGGCCCCCTTCCCTTGATCGCCCTCCAGTATGCGGGGGCAGGGAAGGTCCTCATGCTCATGATCGATAGCACCTGGCGTTGGCGGGAGATAGCCCGTGACCGGTACTTCGGCCGATTCTGGGTGCAGGCGCTGCGGTACGTGACGCGCAGTCGTCTGCTCGGGCAATCGCGGCAGGTGGAGTTGACCGTGGACCGGACCCGCTACACGCTAGGCCAGCCGGTACTGATCCGTGTTCGCGTCCTGGACGACAGCGTGCTGGAGCTGGCTCGTGAAGGGGCCGTGGTGACAATCGAATCTCCCGAGACGACCCCTGTGAGGTTCAAGCTCGATCGAGCGCGGGACGATCAGAGTGGGCGGCGGTTTGAAGGGCGGTGGACGCCTCGGGACGAGGGAGACTACACGGTGACGCTTACTGTCCCGCTCGTTCAGGGGGGGCAACCGACGGCCCGTTTTACCGTAACCACGGCTCCGGACGAATTTCGCCGGGTCGCGATGGCCGCCGACGAGATGAAGAAAGCGGCCGAGGTTAGTCGCGGCAGGTTCTACACGGTCGCGACCGCGGATCAATTGCTCGACGGCCTCCCGGTGGGTCGCAAGGTTCCCCTGGAGGTGGAGCCACCAGTCCCCCTCTGGGACACTTGGCCCATGCTCGTGTTGTTCGCCGGTCTGCTCGCGGTCGAATGGATCCTTCGCAAGCGGGCGAAAATGATCTAAATCGTCCGAACGCCGTCGCGCTCGGGCCTCTCACCGGTCCGAGCTGCCTTATACGCCCGGTGGCGCTGTGGCCAGCCATCCTCTCGCCTGGAAGCGCAGTCACGCCGCCGCTGCCACGGAACCAGGAGCGCACTTCTGCCAAACCACCTTCCCACCTCTCGTGTGACTCGGCCCGGCGGTAGGCACGCCTCCTGTGTGCGCCGGCCGGCAGTCCTCCCTCGTTATGAGACGCAGCGCGGGTGCTGGCC
>JALSID010000185.1 GCA_026981825.1 Planctomycetota bacterium | reverse complement strand
ATCGCAGCGGCACCGATCTCCTCGTAGCTGAGCGTGCGGAACAGTTCGCCGAATCCGTCGATTTTCCGGTCCAGGAGGGGCAGCACCGCCTCGCAGGTCCGATCGCGAGGGCTCAACCCAGTGCCCCCGGTGCAGAGCACCACATCGATGGCCGGATCGTTGAGCCACTCCTTCACCTGTGCGCGAACGCGTTCCTCTTCGTCCGGAACAAGGGCACGCGCAGCCACGAGGTGACCGGCTTGCTCGAGGAGCTCGCAGATCAGCGCGCCGGAGCGGTCGGTTTCGATGGTGCGGGTATCGCTGACCGTGAGGACGGCGCAGCGCACGCGCCGAGGCCCTCGAGCACGGTGCTCTTCTGCCGGACTGCTCTTTGTCTCACCCATGGGACACTCCACGACATGACCACTTTTCCATACCAGTCTATGCCGACACGGACCGGGCAACTTGGCCGGAGCGTCGAGCTGAGGAGGTTGGGGGGAAGCCGAACGGGGTTCGAAGGCCGGCCGGAGGCGGTGCGGGGCCACAGCACGACCGGCCGAGGCGGCACGTGACGACGGAGCAGAAACGTGCGACAATAATGAAGGATGTAAGCTCTCTCATGGGCTAGCGTTCCATTCGTCGGATGGACACAAGGGTTGCCCCGCAGGGCGACGCAAGGTGGAGCGAATCATGGCAGGGGCATATGGCACGTCTTGGCCGGCACAGTGTCTGGGTCGGGTGCGTCTGTTGGTTTCTGGTTTCGCTCTGGCCCTGTTGATATTGGCCGCTGCGCGAGGCGACGTCGTTGAGCTCAACAGCGGCGGCGTGATTCGCGGGACGGTATTGGACGACGAATCGGACCAGGAGTGGGTCACGGTCCTGTTGGACGTTGGCAAGAACGCGAAGGTACGGATCAAGCGGGAGCAGATCAAGCGGATTCTGCGTGCGAAAGACCTTGAGGAGGAGTACAGGAAGCGGGTGGAAGCAGGCGACGGGTCGCTGGAACACCACCTGGAGATGGCCCGCTGGTGCGAACGGTATCGGATGAAGGCCAAGCTGTTGTTGCACCTGAAGGCTGCGGCCAAGATCGATCCGCAGAACCGCGAGTTGCGGCTGATCGCTGCTCGGAATGGATACCTGGATGATCTGTTTCCCCCGAAGGAGGACGAGGTGCGGAAGGAGCATGGTCTGGTCAAAGATCGCGGCAGGTTGGTGACTCCTCAGCAGAAGCGGCTCCTGGATGAAGAGCGTGCGCGCAAGGCAAAGGAACGGGAGTGGATGCGGGTGCTGGCCGATCTGAAGCGAACGGTGCTCAGCGAAGGTTCGCTTGCTATCGAGGGGGCCAAGACTCGGCTGTTGGCGGTGGACGAGCCCGAGGCGTATGCGGCTGTCTTGCGGCAGTTCCTGCAGGACAAGCGGCCGGCTCTGCGAGTGCTTGGCTGCTACGGGCTGTACAACCTGCCTGATCCGCGCGCCACCACGAAGCTTGTCGAGCTGGCTCTTGAGGACCCGGCACCGGAAGTGCGGTACGCGGCGATTGACGCGCTCAAGCATCGAGACGATCCGGCCGCGGTTCGGAAACTGATCAAAGCGCTGAGATCGTCCCGGAACGAACAGGTTCGTTTAGCAGCGATTGCTCTGGAAGAGCTAGGGGATGAGTCGGCTGTTCCTGCGTTGATAGACGCTCTCGTTACGGAGCATCTCGTGATTCGGGGCAGGCCGAATGCTATTGGGGCGGCCAGCGGCGGGATTGGAATCGGGGCCCTGCTGCCGTCGGAAGAGGAAGGGTTTCGACTGCCCCTAAGCGTAGGTGGGCTTACTCCGGTTTTCGGCCAGCCGGTCGCTCAAGGGGGCGGACTTACGGTCGGTGGTCCGCGTGTCCTGCGGATTCGGGTGGCGAATCCCGAGGTGCGCCAGGCGCTGGTGAAGCTGACCGGCGAGGATTTTGGTTTCGATGAGAAGCGCTGGAAGGACTGGTATGTTCAGGTCGGACGTTTGAAGCAACAGCGCCAGCGCCGCGAACTTGGCTTGCCATAACGGGTCAAATCTGTCAGCCTCTAGCGCGACTACCACGGTGCAAACCGGTGCTGGCAGATTGGGAATAAGCCCCGGAGCAGGGATATGGAGGTGGGGCAATGGCGATAGCGACACGATCGACATTAGCCGCGGTTGGTCTGACGTGGGTGTTTCTCTGGAGCAGTTCTTTTCAGGCAACGACGAACGGCCAGGAACCGGCACCGGTTCAGGCGGAGGATAAGGGGGCTGAGCCAAAGCAGCAGAGCACGGACGAGAAGCGGCGCGAGGCGTTGCTTTTGCTCGGTCAGGCCGAACTTGCGGCCGCTCAGGGCCACTACGACCAGGCTCTCGAGCTGGCGAAGAAGGCCCAGCAGTTGTACCCCGAGTCCCTTTCCATTCGCGCTTTCATCGAATCGGTCCAGGAGAAAGCCACTGGCGGCAGACGTCTACCTGAGGTGCTCCTGCGCGCGAAAGCCCATCTCGGCGCCGCACTCAGCCGCGCCCAGGACTTGATGCGTCAACGGCGTTACACTGAAGCCGTTGACCTCCTTGAGGGGGTGTTGCGTGCAGCCGAGCTCTTCCCCCCCGAGGCGAAGGTGGACTTCTACCGTGAGGTGGCCGAGAAGGAACTTGCCCGATACAAGGAGGCGGTTCAGCGTGGGGAAATCCGTCCTCGAACGCCCCCCAAGCGAGAGGAGAAGGAATCGACCGAGGAAGCCCCCGGGTCTGTCCCCAGCCTCCGCATCGCGGACGTTCCTCCTGGCCCCAAGAACGCTTATCGCCTGGTCCGCATCGCTGCGGAGGCTGCTCCGGACTGGTATTTGAAAACGAAAACGATCCTGCAACGGAAGATGACCGTCGACTACCGGAACATGCCCCTGGGGCTTGTCCTGGAGGATGTGCGCAAAGCGACCGGCCTGAACATCATCATCGACGACCCGGTGCGGGCGTCCCGAGCTACGGGGCTGGCACTGGTCGACTTCCGGGCGAAGGGCGTTAGTGCTGAGACCGTGCTGAGTGTGGCG
>JALSID010000184.1 GCA_026981825.1 Planctomycetota bacterium | reverse complement strand
TCTACCCCAACGACCCAGAGGCCCCCTCGAGATTCGGCCCAGCGGCGTACCTGGGCGCCCAGATCGCCAACTCCACAACCTACGTCCAGTAAACGCGTCCCGAGCGCCCCCCGATCTGCGATTCGTTCCAGCTCCGCCCGCAACGCCCACCAGCCCCCTAGCCAGCGATTCACCCGTGGCAACTGGGCCAAAACCTGGAACCGCACCTCGTCAGGAACGCTGCGGTCGTCCAGGATCTCCGTCAGCTCCGCCGGACGATTCGGCCAGGTCCACCACGCCATGCTGTCAACTCCTTGTTGTGTTACCTCGTCGCCTAAGCCAGCACGTCCGGCTGCGACCAGACCGCCTCCCGTCGGATCGCAACGCCGCAAGCCTCGCGGCACGAACTACTAACATTTTAGTATTTACGGGGTGATCCGACAACGTTATGCTGGAGGCGTGCCTTGGTCAGGACACGGTACGTGCGTCAGAACTATCGTAACGGGCTGGCCGAAAGGAGGACCGCTATGGGAAGGAGCCGATTGGTCGTGAGATTGTCTGTTGCGGTAATCGTAGCTTCCTGCGCGGTATCGGTTCGCGCAGCGGGGCACCAGTTGAAGGGGAGGTGGGATGTCGACGTCCAGAGGAGCCGAGTGTACGTCCATGTTTACCCCACGGGGTTGGGGCACGAGCATGGGGTGAGCGGACGGCTGAGAAGCGGATACGTGGTATTTGGAGCGACCCAACGGGCAGGCGAGCTCATCTTCGACATGAAGCAATTCCATGCGGACGATCCGGCCGCCCGACGAGCCGTAGGACTGGATCCGGCGGCCAGCGCCACCGAACAGCGACAAGTGACATCGACCATGCTGGGGCCAGATATCCTGGACGTGGGTCGCTACCCGATGGCGCGGTTCGTGATCGACCGCGTCGAGCTCAGTGCAGCTCCGCGTACCTCGTGGCTGAAGGGGGCATCGTCGGTGTACCAGTTCCGCGGTCACCTCACGTTGCACGGCGTGACCCAGCCGCTCAAGTTTGAAGCCGGTGTCTACCCCGGTCGGAAGGGGGGGACAATCGAGCTGCGCGGTGGTTTCCGCCTCTACCAGTCGAAATATGGCATCCGTCCGTACAAGCGGTTGTTCGGAGCCGTCGGTGTAGCGGACCATCTCGACATCTACGGCTTCCTCGTGCTTCACCCCGCTCAACCGGACCGGCACAAACCCACCGCACCATAGCGCGAACCGTGCCAGAGTGCAAACTCAAGCATGGAGGATCCGATGGTTTCGGCAAGTGTACGTCTGCAACCTACCGCGATTCGGTGGCACTACGACCTCGGTTCGCTCTTCTACCGTATCCTCTGGGGCGAGCACATTCATCACGGCGTCTGGGACCGGGACCGCTCGGTGCCCGACGCGCAACGCGCCCTGATCGATCGACTGGTCACGGAGGCAAGGCTCGCACCGGGGGCTCGTGTGCTGGACGTGGGGTGCGGGTTGGGGGGGACCGCCTTGTACCTGGCTGCACGCTACGGCTGCGACGTCACGGGTATCACGATTAGCCCTGTGCAGCGGCATTGGGCGGCAGCGACAGCTCGCATCCGCGGGCTGGGCCGCCGCACGCGGTTCCTCGCGGTGAACGCCGAGCGCGTTTCGTTTCCTGACGAGAGGTTCGATCTTGTGCTGTCGATCGAGTGCACGGAACACTTCTTCGACAAGCAGCGGTTTTTCAGGCGGTGCGCCGGCTGGCTCAGGCCAAACGGGGCCGTTGGCATCTGCGCCTGGTTGGCGGCCGAGGACGCGGCTCAGTGCGACGAGCGACGCCGTCTGATCGAACACGTCTGCGATGCGTTCCTTTGCCCGTCGCTGGGTAGCGCTTCGGACTATCGCTGCTGGTTGTCGGCTGCCGGACTTCGGGTGGAGAGCGTTACGTTGCTAGGCCCCCACGTTGCCCGTACGTGGGAAGTCTGCATGCAACGAACGCAAAATCGGCCCCTCCGTTGGCTGGCCCGTCTGGCGGGTAAGGACTTCGCCGCGTTTCTCGATGGCTTTGGCGCCATCCTCCACGCGTTTCGTTCGGGTGCGATGGACTACGGGATCTTTGTGGCTCGACGGATCGGCTGAACCAAGTACGGGAGAGACAGGGATGTCCTCTGCGCCATGGTTGCTGTTTGGATTCTTCACCCAGGCGGCGTTCGCCATCACCGCCAGCATCCTTTTCCTGTTTCTCGGCGGGACCCTTGTTCCTTTGCAGCCCCCTTCCACGCGCGCGTGGGCCATTGACCTGGTGCTTGCGCTTCAGTTCGGTATCCTCCACAGTACCCTTCTGTTGCCGGCAGTCCGTCGCCGCTTAACACGCGTGATCCCGGGCCCCCTGTACGGCTGCTTCTTCTGTGCAATGACATGCGTCTCCGTGCTGCTCACGATCGTCTTCTGGACGCCGTTCGGCCCAGCTATCTGGAACTACCGGAACGTGCCGTTGGCGTATCTTCCCTATCTGGCAAGCTGGGTCGCCTTGCTGTTGAGCATCTGGGTGTCTGGAGCGGGCTACCAGACCGGTTGGACGCCATTCTGGGCGTGGCTGCGGGGACGCGAATTGCCGCCGCGCGAACTGCCGGAACGCGGCCTCTACCGCTGTCTGCGGCACCCGATCTACCTCAGCTTCCTGTGCATCCTCTGGACCCCTGTTCTCCTGTCGCTCGATCGCGTGCTGCTCAACACGGTCTGGACCGTCTATACGTTCGTGGGGAGCTACTTGAAAGACGAGCGTCTCGCTTACTACCTGGGCGAACGCTACCGTGAGTACCAACGCCGTGTCCCGGGCTATCCGTTCGTACCGTTCGGCCCCCTGGCAAGGCTTCATTAGCCTTGGCCACTCGTAGATCGGATCAGATGGCCTGCGACATGCGTTGCCCGCCATCTCGGCATTGGCGGTCCAGGCACCGGTGTTTGCCTCTCCGGAAGAAACACAACGGGGGAGCGGATCCAACCTCGGCCCTTTTTGCACGACGTGGTGCCCAGTTGACCGGTCGGGAGAGCGCCGTCCCCGGAACCGGCGGGCCAGCCATTAGCCCCCGTCGCCTGCGCGGAGGCAGTCAAGCAGACCGACGCCAGAAATTCCGTCGCCGTCCACCGGATGCAAGGAATGCTCCAGCTCGCCAGCCGGTGATGTCTGGCACGACCCCTCGGTCGCAACCGCTCATGGAGAAGACGGTCCTGGCAGAGCCCCTCGCCTTCCGCTATCCTGAAGGGAGGGTTCGAGAAGATTCCGGGAGAGGGCAGATGGGTTTCCGCTTCTGGAGGCGAATCAGGCTGGCGCCAGGGGTCACGTTGAACCTGAGCAAGTCGGGAGCGTCGCTTTCCTTCGGGGGGCGCGGCGCCAGGTTCACGGTGGGACCACGGGGAAGACGCGTCACGATCGGGATCCCTGGCACGGGGCTCTACTACACGACGAGCCTCTCTGGCGGGCGGTCTCGCAGGGGCAAGAAAAGCTCTGACTCCGTGCCTCCTCTGCCTACCGTCCGACCCGAAGACCGCTTGACCCTGGGGTTCTTCAAGCGGCTCGTCACGCCCGACGACGAAGAGGCCTTCGTCGACGGATGCCGCGAGCTCGTCCGCGGTAATGAGAGTGCAGCATTGGAACACCTTACGAAAGCGGCACACCTTGCCGATGGAGCCTACCTCGCGGGGTTCCTCGCTCTGAAACGCGGACAACTCGCCGACGCGGAGAAGTACCTTTCTATAGCCGCAAGCAAACACACCCAATTGGGGCGCTACTTCTCGAAATATCGGATATCGGCCACCATGAGCATCCCCATCACAGACGAAGTGTGTGCTCACGTAGGGCCGGACCTGAAAGGTGTCCTGCTCGGCCTGGTCGAGCTTTACCAGCGCCAGAAACGCTGGAGGGACGCGGGCGCGTGCCTCGAACGCTTGAGAAGGCTCGACCCCTACGACGTCGTCGTGAAATTGTCCCTTGCCGAACTGTTGCTGGATGCTCGCCCCTCCGACAGGCGCGTGTGCCGTAAGGTCGTACAGTTGGCCGAAGGCATAGAGAACGAAACGCCGTTGCACACAGCGTTACTTCTCTACAAGGCGAAAGCCCTGCGCTGCCTTGGCCTTGTGGAAGCGGCCAGACAAACCCTGACCAAAGCTCTGCGTCGGAAGAAAGGCCGCTCCGAGGAACTGCTGCGTGCTCTGCGCTACGAACGCGCCCTCGTCTACGATGCACTCGGTCAGCACGGACGTGCCCGGCGCGAACTGGAAAAGATCTTCGCGGAAGACCCAGACTTCGAGGACGTTGCCACCCGGTTGGGCGTGTGAGCCCAGGGAGGTTACGGGCTCGCTTCCACGACTACGGCACCAATGTTGTTACGCACCGTTACCCGTTGGACATCGGGAGAGCGTGTTTGAACCAGGATGGTCCGCACAGGACCGTAGAAAGTATTGTTCTCGATCACGATATCCGCAGCCTTCGGAAGAACACGAATGACGGCACCCTGATGTTTTGTCGTGTAGAAGATATTGTTGCTTATGCGGTACTGCTCGGCGCGAGGCGTGCGCGGTGGATCCCAACTCGATTCGTTAATCATGATCTCGCCGTCCAGCTCCCCATCGTCCTTTTGGCCGTTGTGCCGGAAGATATTGCCGGTGACCACCAATCCGATAGAGTCCGGTGCCCACAAGCCCTCACGACCGCTTCGCTCGATCACGTTTCCACGCAACGTACAGTAGCGTGATCCCGCCTCAATTGTGACGCCACGGGATCCGTTGTCTCGAATGACGTTGTCCGAGGCGAGAATGTATTCACTGGTTTCCAAGAAGTAGCCGCCCATTGTGCTGCCGGACACGACGTTCCCAATGAAACGACCCATGGAGCAACGGTAGAAATGGGTGCCATCGGAACGGGAATCTGTCAGGACACAGTCGCGAACAACGAAGTTACGGACGTAGTACAGTGCTATGTTGCCCTGGTCCGTGCGGTCGCTTCCTTTGGCGGGACCAGTCCCCGGGAGCAGGTAGTCGATGTACTTGTTGGAGCAGCGACGGACCACGGTCTCTGAGATCCACACATCGGCCACCATATCCTGCTGACTCTGCCCAAAAATGCCTACGCCGTTACTCGACAGGTCATGGATGTACATGTCGCGTATCCGAATCCGAGCCGCTGGCCCATAGATACGTATCCCTGCAACGTTCACACTGTCGGGCCATTTGTCGCGATGACCGGCGATCTCCCCTCCAAGCATGGTCACTTCCGTCACGTTCTTCCCAAAGAACGCCTGGCCGTCCCGGTCGATGTTCTCGGAGAGCACGAACACAGCCCCATACATGGACAGAGTGAGTCCCGACTGGAGCCGAAGGCCCTGAGGATCGTCAAGGAGGTACATCATCGGAGGGAAGACGACCGACCGGCCGGATCGAGCGGCTACGTCGAGGGCCCGCTGCAAATGCCTCTGGTAGCTTACCGAACCGTCCGTAACGTAGTTCGGGGGCAGGAAGGCGGTGACGTTCAAGGCGGCGGACTCCGCCACCTTCGGTGCTGGTTCCCCTGCGGTGTGTTGCTGTGCCGAAACGTACTGCGGGACCAGGATAAATAGCGGCACGGCCGCGAAAACGGGCAACGCTCTCGCGTACAGAACCCCAGGGTAACGGCGCATGGAACGACCTCTTCCCGTGTGCGTCACTGCCGTGATCATAAAGCGTACGCTTCGCGGACGGCCCCACGATGGCACACCACGTGAGGCCGGCCCGGTCGGGATAGTTGATTCCCTCGCGGCTGCTGATCGCGCCGGGGGAACGTAGTAGCGTGCCCGGGCGTTCCTGTGCCGTGTGGACTGGAGCTAGGGCCCGCCAAGGCCACAGTCCGAAAGGGTTGCTGCGCAGCGTAGGACCGCTGCGCAGCAAGGCCCAGGGCGTCGGTCGATTGGGCCGCCGGTCCGGGAGCAACCGGCTATCACGGCGGTTACCGACTTCTGGGGGATAGGTCGCGGTCCAGTCGAACAATCTCTCGTCCGTCTCGGGTGAAGAGTGCCCTTAGCACTCGCGGGTCGATCGTCTCGACCAGGAACCGCACGCTACCGTCGCAGAAGGCTACATGAAATCCCCCCTTGAATTGTCCCCCTAGCCCGCGCGCCGGGTGCTGTGGATCGAAGGGGAGGCCTTCTGGTTTCGTCCATGGCACGGCGTGTGCGTCGTCTACCTCCACAAGCAGAATCGTGGTCGTGGTACCGTCCAGGATGTCCCGCAACGAAATGGGCTTGCCCGGTGGGAACACGGTTTCGTCACCGGAAACGACTCTATAAGTTGCCATACCGCTGCTTGTAGGGAGTCGCGACGCGGGGCAGCGGAAGACCTCAGGCATTTTCGGGATGAGCTTGCGGTTGTGTGGGCTGTCCCAGGGCTCATCAAGTCGAAACTGCCGGTACAGCTCCGAATAGCCCAGGTACGGCAGGAGATGTACGCGCCAGCTAAGCAACGGCCTGCCCTGGGCGTCTTGGCTGCCCACGGGTGGGAAAGTCTTGTGGTGGGCGTGGTAGTTGTGCATTGCGAGGGCGAGCTGTTTGAGGTTGTTGGCCGATTCTGCGCGGCGAGCACGTTCGATGGCGGCCTCGATTGGGACAGAAACGGCTGTCACTAAGGCGCGCAAGCTACCGTCCTGTTCGCGCAGGTCCAGAAGGAGCTGGGAGCCGTTCACTTTGGGCGTCAGCAGTTCCGCAGCCTGCGCCGGATTGGGCACTCTCCGGGCCACCTCAGCACGGGAAAGGTACGCTGCCACGGCTTGTTTCCACTGCCGACTGATGACGGTGGCTGCCTCTTCATCGGCAACCTGGATGACCAGACGAATACGGCGCTGGGGTGCGGCATAGAAACCAAAGGCGGCCCAACGAAATCCGCGCGCTAAGGTCTTGCTGGCCCCACCGCCAAACTCCTGCGGAAATTCCGGCATAAGCTCATCGATTACCTTTCGTGCGTACGGGGGTAAGCTTACCACGATTTGCAGTGGACAGCCGGGGACGGCGCCAAAAGCTTCCCACAGTTCCGCGCGCGGTGGTGGCTGGAACCTTCGGATGCGGCCGATCACGGTCAGCGGAGCAATCACTGTGGTTCCGTCATGAGACCACACCTGCCAGACCTGAGGTCTTACGGCGAGCAGTTTCCGAACGTCCTCAACAGAATCGGCGGGAAGTCCCGGGATCACGTAATATGGGTGAAGGGATGGATAATCCCCGAGACTGAACACTGCGTACAGCTCGTTGACACCGTGGTTGCGCAACTGCGCGCGAAAGCTTTGCATTGCGCGCCCAAAATCGCTCACTTCGCGCTCGCTCCCGGGGATGAGCTCCGTCAGGTAATCCAGCCACGGCTGCGGATCAAATGTCCTCACGTCCACGCGAAGTATCGCGAAAGTCTGTTGATCGAGAAACGGCCCCAGGCGACCAGCAACGGTGGGCGCCTGTTGTGCATGAGTACCGATAGCGAGCACACCAGCCACGACCAATGCGTTCAGGTATACCATCGTCGGCAACATGTGTAAGCTCCTCTTGACTCTACAGTCTCTTCATGCGTCCCTAGCTCACGGAGCGCACGGGACAGTGTTCCCTATACCGAACCGATTCCTCCAAGGCTGCAGTTATAGAAGCTGCCACAGAGGTAGGCAGCGGAAGCTAGGAGCCTAGTCGCGAAGGATGCGAAGCTCGACGCGCCGGATACCCCCGGCCAGCGGAGTGCAGGTGATGATACCTGCTCCGTCCCGCACTTGATAGCCAAACGGTTTGTTCGTTGCCGGGTCCAAAGGCGCGGGCACGGGCAGGTCGCTGAGCCGGGTGGGAAGACGGCCACCGTTCGCGGCAGCGTACATGCGGAGCGCTTCAATTAGCCGCAAGAGGGCGATCTGTTGGTCACAGCGTGCGGAGATCTCCAGAGGCTGCCAAACGGCCGGGAGCAGGCGGCTCACGGGTAGGATTTCGCGGCGGCGGAGCTCCGGGACGAGTTGGGCCGCCTCCTGTCGTAGGGTGGGACGAACCTGCCAGTAGGGGAGATAAGCAAGGCGCAATAGGCGGTCTCGGGACTGCTCGTAGACGTAGCGTGTGTAGAGGATCGCGAGTCGAGCAGCAGGCATGCGATCGACCTCTTCCACTGGTATTCCTTGCTCGATCAAGGTACGTCGAGCCTCGGGGTATCTGGCGAGGATGCGTAGCAGTAGATCCGTCCGAGAAGGACAGTAGGAGTTGGAATCCGTCTGGGAGATCGACGCGAGGTGACGGGAGATCGCATGGAGCTGCCGGTTCCAGTAGTCGGTGTCCCCATCATGCCGGCTTGCCTCGAGCAGTTGCGGAAACAGTCTATAGATGGTGTGTGCCTCGTGCTCTAACGCGGCACGCACGTCGATGAAGGGACGGGGCAGGACAGTGAGCGCCCAGTAGAGATTGGGTGCATTAGGCTGCTGCATGAGATCCACAACGGTGTGGAACGCGGTCAGAGAAATAGAACACGCAACCAGCGGATGGAAGATTGTTTCTCCTGTGCTCAAGTGACGCGCCAGCGCATAGGTGACCTGGAGCGTCTCGATTGCACCGTCGAGGTCTCCCTCCAGGATTTGTCGGCGTGCGCGGGTACGTAAGCGTCTAGCAAAGGATCGCGCCTGTTGGAGTTCTGGGGCGACCTGATCGAGGACCGTAGGACTTGCGTCGGGAGGGACTTGCCAATCGCAGTACTTGCAGAGAGCTGCTCGTTTCAGAAGGGACCAAATCGAATCCGGAATGCGAGGGGCGGAGGCCGGCCCTTGCTTGCGAAGGTCCTCGAGGGGCAGATCCGACCACTGCCAGAAGCGTTCGTCGAGCTCGCGGTCCGCAAAAAAGTAGTGCTGCTGAGCCGTGGCTTTGCCGTAGTACACCGCGGCATTACCGGCGATTTGTTCCGCCGGTGGGGGAAGCAGGCGGTATCGCAGGGCTGGACGTGGCTCCGGCGCAGGGTGGACGACGAGTTGAAGCTCCTGAGCGTCGTTGGTCGGCTGGGGAGCGCCGGGGAGCGAGGTCGTCAATGTGCTCCAGGTGAGAAACACAAGCGCCGGGACATTGATACCAATTCCACGGGCTGCCACGTTACGCCTCCTCATCGAGGTACTCTCCGCGAATGCCTGTTCAGGACGTTGGTACCGAGCTCGGCTCGGTTGTTCCGTAGAACTCTTCGATGAGTTCGCGAAACCTCTCGTCAGGGGAGCTGGGTGCTTGCCGAGGCCGCTGCAACCGGTTGCGGGGGAGTTGAGGGCACCACCAGGGATCAAGGTTGTCTCGCAATAGTTCTGAGACCCAGCCGATATACGCTCTTCGTGAGCCGAAGATGCTCAAGGGCGTGTTCTGGTGCGCGGAACTCATGCCCGGGGTACCGGTTGCAGCACGGAGTTCCCAGGACGATGCAGATGGCGGGGTGGCCAGGTCGGGGACGGGCTGTTTGTTGTGCAGCCCAGCCGTCGAGGACAGGCCACGTTCTACACGTTCTCCTTGACGGGACTCGGCCGTGCGCGTTGTTCCTAGCTGGTCCCCGGGAGTTGGTTGGGGAAGCGATGTGCCTCTTCCCTGCAGCAAGAGAACCCCCATGACGACGGCAGAGAACGTGGCAGCGATGGCCCAAGCGTAGACCAGATGTCGATGCCAGCGGCGTTCTCGCCGGGCCACGGATGCCTGACCGGCAAGGAAGAGGAGGCGCGCGTAGTTCAGACGATCAGCGCGTGGTGTCAAAGTCCGGAGGCTCTCTTCGAGAGCGGCCAGTTCCGGATCGATCGGATCTGTGTCAGATGCGGAGTCGTGTTTGGGTGCGCGCATTCTGTTCGCTTCTATTTCGGACTTGTCGGGTCGGGTTCGTCGCCACATAGCACACCGAGCCTTTCGCGCAGGGTTTTCAAGGCGGCCAGGTAACGGCGGTGAGCGGTGCTCCTGGAACAACCCACCAGTTCTGCCACCTGCTCCAGCGTTAGCTCGCCCCAAACGCGAGCGACCAGTACCTCGCGCAGCTCCGGATCAAGTTGGAGAAGTAGCTCTGTGACAGTCTGTGCATCCAGGCGTCTATCCAGCGGCGGCTCAAACCAGGGCTCGCACCTTGCCGCGACAGCCTCTTCTCGCTTCTTGCGTCGCCAAGTCGCTCGCGCGGAACTGATTGCCTGGTGCCGAACCACTCGGAACAGCCACGCCCCCGGGTTCTCCGGCAAGCTCGACCGCTCCGCCAGCTTCAGGAACGCCTCCTGCACAACGTCCTCAGGCTCGTCACAGAACTGACGAGCGTACAAAACGAGAGCACGCCCATAGCGCTCCAAGAGGTCCTCGAAACTCGTCGGGTCTATTGGGCTCATTGGCTCACTGACCACCAGGTCGTCCATAGATAAGACGCCGCCGCGTCAGTTCCTTCCCAACCAGCACGTTAAACGAATGAGCCAGATGGCACGGTGAGGTGAGTTCGTCGTCCGACGGGGGGCACGGGCTTGGGCGGGCTCGTTCGTCTTAGGTGGCTCCCGGTCCCTCCAGCGCCGGGTCCGCCGACGCCCGGAGCCGGGCCACCCAAGAGGGCTCGATGGGGGCGACGGCCAACCATTAGAGTGGCCGAAGTGCGTTTCGGTAAGCCGAAGTTCTGGCCAGGGACGCCCGGCTTCGGAAGGCGTAATAGCCGCTTGGGCGTCGGGGCGACCTCTACGGGCGCTCGAAGGGATGAGGCTCCGTGCCCCGCACATGGATGCATGGCAGCCCAGAGCCGAGATCTCGAACGGAGCCCCGTCGTTCTCCCCTGTCTGCACTGCTGTTAGGTTCCCGGAATGCCGGGACTCCCCTCAATGAGCTGGGCACGCCGTCAGCGTCCGCGCCTGGCTGCGCGGCGGCTTCTGCGGACACAAAGAAGAAAGCATATGTCCAGTTCAAGCCAAGCGGGGAACGGCCAACAGCGAGTCTGCAGGAAGCGGGGAACCGGCTCGGGACACGTTCGGTCTAACCGGGCGTGGTTCCTCGTTGGGGCGCCGACGTGGGGAACGCGGGTTTCTTGGGAGGATTTTTCCGTACAGTCCCCTCGGCCAAATCTGGAGGGCGTCCTTAGCCCACCAGAGCAGTGGTGTGTCAGAACCTGACAGCTCCAACGGTATATGTCCGTGAAGGGGCCGTGTGGGCAGACCGGCCTAAGAGGCAGTTAGAGCTGCCGTCTTCTGGGTAGGGGAAGAGCACTGGAGAGTGTGCAGATGACTCAAGGCCGTGCAACAGCGCAGCATCGCCATCCTGGCAGCGAACGCGGACCGCGCCGCGGCACTCTAGTGCGGGTGGGCATTGGGCTCATCGTGCTACTGGTTTCGGCCGGGTGCGCCCCTGCGCCCAAACAGGCTGCCAACGTCGTTCCCGCTGTACGCGTGGCGCTCCCCGAACCAAAACTAGATATCGAGGCCAGGCGGCGTGAGTTCTTCGAGAAGGTCGTTCTTCCCAACCTTCAGGAACTGGAACGACGAAATGACGAGGCAGCCGTTCGATGTATCGATCGCATTCGTGCTGCGTTTCGCCGCTATCGCCGCGGTGTGCCGCAGTTCGTCGACGACGTGATGAGCTGGCGTACGCGGTTCGGAGTGCTGTGCCGCCTGCCGCGGGAGTTGATTCTGAAGGACAACTGCGTGCAAAAGTACATCCAGCCGAAATTCGAACGATACGTGTTTAGCCAGCGGAAGCTGCGCAAAGATCTTGACGACGCGCTACGCGGGTACCGTGAGGATGTGCGTGCCAACTTGTCGATTTCTATGTTGCCGTGAAAGTGGCCGCCGCAGACTCGGATGCGCACCTGTGGACCACGCCTCTCCCCGATGCGGACGCTTTCGCCCGGTGGGTACACGACGAGGCCATGAGGCTGGTGCGCGGCCAAGCAGTCGCGTCGTTAAAGTCAGCCGTGGTGACATTCGTGCTCAGTGAAGTTGCGACGATGGCAGCGACGAGCCTCCTGGCAGAGATGACGGCAAGCGCGGCTGTGGGGGCATTATCGGTTGCCACCTTCGGTGTCGCGTCCACAGCGACGGGCGCTGCCGCAGGGGGTGCGACAGGCGGGCCGATCGGGTTCATCGTCGGGCTCGGAGTAGGAATAGCGGTCGATTGGTGGCTGAGCAGCAGGCACGAGAAAGAGCTAAAAAGCCAACTCTACACCTTCCTGGCCGAGGCAGAGCGTGGCGTCGTCTATGGGGCCCACGCAAAACCGGGACTCCGCACAGCCTTGTATCAGAGCGGACAGGAAATACGGCGAGCAGTGGAAGCGGCTACCAGGAGGGCAGTGTTCGGCGAACAAAGGGGGTTGTGAGACCAGGCAGGTCGTGGTCTGGGACGTGTCTCACCGGGCGAGTTGGAGGAGTGATGAGCGACAGAGCTAAGCGTTTGCTTTTGGCGGTTCTCATGTGCATGGTGTGGCTCGGCCATGCGCCGGTGGTCCCGGCTCAAACGGGGGTGTTGCGGGAAGGGGCTAAGCGGATAGTTCGCGCGCTAGCCCGGCACTTCGGGCGTGAAGGCGTCGGGGACGTCACCGAGCGCGCCACCCGAGAGGTTGTTGAGGAAGTCGCAGAGCGGGTACTACGCGAAGGCGGAGAAGAGCTGATCGAGACGGTGGCAGCCCGGACCGCAAAGTACGGACCCGACTTCCTGCACGCGCTCAAGAACGCACCTTCCTGCCGAAGGCTGATCAAAGTGGTCGATGAGCTACCCCCGCAACAGGCAAAGTCCGCATTGCGCCGGTTGGCAGCCGGAGCTCAGGGACGCGAACTCGCACATCTGGCTGAGCGCTACGGAGCAGCCGCGCTTCGTGCAGAGCTGAAGCACCCGGGAGTGGGCAGGACGCTGGTGAAGCACCTTGGCGAAGACGGAATTCGGTTCGCAAACAAGCTGAGCCGGAAGGAAGCGCTCGTGCTCGCCCAACATGCCGCGGATATTGCCAAGCTTCCTCCATCGCAACGTGAGAAGGTCGTGGAATTGCTGTACAAGGACCTCAAACGTATGATCGAGTTCATGGGAAGATTCATCGAGAAGAATCCCGGAAAGACGTTATTTACCGCGGCCGCGGTGACGGTAATGCTCAAGCATCCTGACCGTGTGCTTGGGGGGGACGAGATTGTATTCGACGCGGACGGTAACCCCGTGGTAGTAACCAAGTCAGGGTTGCTCGGGAGAATGACGCGGAAAGCCGTTGAGCCTATAGCGAAGCCACTGGAGGGTTTCGCAAGGATCGTCTTCGGGGTGCTTGGGGCTGGATTCGCCGCATGGGTGGCCATCGCACTATGGTTTGCCTACCGCCGGCGACACCTGAGACTCCGGGCAGAGATGGGGGCAATGCGGGACAACGATTTTTGCGGTGGCCAGGGTCGCCGTGGTGAGTAAGGGCGATGGGCCAGGCCATCGAACCCTTGTGGAGCAATGCGCCGCTCCAGACCGGTGGTTTCTGGGCCGGCTATGGCCATCGCTCGGTTACTCAATCGGCGGTTAAATCCTGGCGGTTCCGGGGAACGGGTGCGTCAAAAGGCTCACCGGGGGCGGAGAGGTTGCGGGCCATGCCCCAATGGGACGTCCACTTGCGATGGCGGCGCGCCGCGTGCCGACAGCTAACAGGAGCCTACGAACGCACGGAAGCTGAGCGGCTCCGGCCCGAGGCAGACGCTGGCTGCGATGGCTAAACGAAGCGCTTGGTGGCATGGAGAAAAACCAGCGGATCGTAGCTGGCTGTTCTACCCCCTCGTTCGGGCGCGGGATGAACTACGGAGCCGTTACGGCGAAGAAGAACACACGCGGGCCATACGCTGGTACGACACGTGCTCAGGCAAGATCGGCGGGGGTGAAAAGTGGCGGCAAAGAAATGGTACGTCTACCTTCCTGCGGTGAAGGGTGATGGGGTAGTATGGCACCGGTTGCCGGGCTACGTTGGGGCCTTCTGGGCCGAGTCCCCGGAGGAAGCCGCTCAGGCGGCTCACCAAGCTTATCGGGGCGGAAAGCGCGACGGGAACCGGGAGCCTTTCTATGCCGTCAGAGTGGTCGAGATTAAGGACAACGAACTCACGTACACCTATTTGGTGGAATCAAGTGAGGACGAGGATCTCGGCTGATGCGACCGAGGGCCGTCTCGACTCGGCCCCGCTAGGGGCGGATCTGTTAAAAATCTGGAGCACGGGCTTGGAAGCCCGGCCGGGGCGAGCAGTCGGGACGGAGTTGACAAGGCAGCCCGATCGCTGCTGCCTGCGGGGCACGAGCTGGTCGGTCGGACCTGTGGCGGTGGAGCCAGGGGAATGCGCCGTTCCGGAAGAGACGGTCGTGAGAAGTCAGCTCGAATTGGCATGGCTCTCATCGTCTGGAGGCTGCACGCTCTTCGCCGCAACTAGGATCCTTGCTAGGTTCGCCACGTGCGTCGCTTCGACAGCGACAGGGGCATAACTCGGCTAGAAGCGTTGCTATTGTGGGGAATCACCCGACAGCACCGAACTGCGCCGTCTCTTTGGCCGTGACTTGTCCCCAGGAGCGAACTCTCCCTTGTCAAAAGCCTCCTGAAGCCGGCGTATTTCTTCAATGATGCGGAGGAAGGCGCGTCCGAACGGCGTGAGGTGATATTCGACCTCGATCGGTGGCTTGTCGCCACGGACAACGCGCTCCACAATGCCGAACCGCATCATCTTTCGGAGCCGCTCGTTCAGTACCTTGGCCGAGAGCCCTGGACAGCGGCGCAACAAGGCGCTCGGTCGGTGTACCCCGGCTGCAAGAAGGTCCAATAAGCGGACCGACCATTTGCAGCCAATCACACTCTCAACCATTTCGGCGACACTGGGGTTCGTCCGTTGCTCTTCCTGTGTACCACGTCGCGCTGCGGCCGAACGACGCCTAGGAGATGTAACCATTTGGTAACCCCCTTACCAAAAGGTACGTTCTTGCCTCCAGCAGCTACCGGTAGCAGCATTCTATTGAACCAGACGGGTCTGGACGGATCAATGCAGGTGGTTGCCCTTTCGTAGTGGGAGGATCGTGCTATGAAGAAAAAGGCCATCTTCTATCATGCTGGCTGCCCCGTCTGCGTGACTGCGGAACAGGTACTCGTCGCCGCGCTGGATCCAAACCGGTTCGACGTTGAGATTGTGCACCTGGGCGAAGACAGAGGGCGGCTTCCCGAGGCGGAACAAGCGGGTGTGAACTCGGTACCCGCTTTGGTCGTTGACGGGCAGGTGTTCCACATCAACTACGGCGCAAGCCTCTCCGAGCTGAAACAGCAGACTGCAAGTTCGTAGGCCGAGTGTTTGCGACACGGGGGGCTCGTCTGTCGATCGGGTGGGGATGGGCCCCCTGTGCGTTTCTGCCGAAACCGGATTGCTCAGTGCACTGCGCCGCCGGTGCTTTGGGACCGCAGGATCGGGGGGTCCCACAGGGGGGCGGGCCACACGCGGTCCGGAGCGCCCTAGTTTTCGCCGCCGGACGATGCTCATGGAGGCCGGGCACGCAGGAACTTTCGAGACAGGCTTTCACCCAGCACGCTGAGGTCCGTGCCGACATGCGTTTTGTGCTCGTGCGATTCAGCGCTCAAGAGCAGCTTGCCAGGCGGACGTGAGACCGGGTGATACCGTTCTTACCTGAAGTGTGCCTGGTACACGGGAGCGAATTGGAGCGTGACGTGCCTCCTGGTCAACAGTCGAGGCGACACTGGACCTGGGCATGTGTCCGAGGGGATATGTAAGCCGGCGACTTTCGGGATTCGTGCATGCGTACTGTTGGCCAACGCAGCGGCAATGTGGACTCGCAGTGCGGGCAATTCTGTCACGGCCGTACGCCCCGACGCCGCGGCAACTCTTGAAGCTTGGGAGAGGGTGTCCCGAACGATAGGTTTGTCGAGAGACCGGAGTTGGTCGTGTTGGCGGTCTCAGGAAGCGTAGTTCTCGTCGTGCGGTTGGGCGTAGGGGCTTTTAATCGCCGGGGTAAGGTGCCGCACGCGGACGCGATGTCGGTTAGGTTCGCAGTGGTTCGGCAGCCTTCGGGCAGTGGTGGGAGCGAGCATCAATGAAGAGAAACGTCGAGATCAAAGCGCGGCTGCACGACGTTCAAGCTGTGCGCGCCCGTGTGGCTAAGATCGCTCAAGGCGATCCTGAACAAGTCGTTCAGGAAGACGTGTTCTTCTGCTCCCCCCGCGGGAGACTCAAACTGCGAATTTTGTCCGATTCACGCGGCGAGTTGATCTTCTACCAGCGCCCTGATATTCTCGGCCCCAAAACGTCGACGTACCTGGTCGCTTCGATCATCGGGCCACGGGAATTGCAAGCGGTACTGGCAGCGGCACTTGGGATCCGTGGCACAGTTCGCAAGCAACGACTAGTCTACACCGTCGGACGGACACGCATTCACATCGACGAGGTAGAAGGGCTGGGGCATTTCCTGGAGCTGGAGGTGGTACTGAACGACCACGAAGATCCCACTCGGGGCGAACGGGAAGCGCACGCGCTCATGGAGAAACTGGGCATACGGCCAGATCAACTAGTTGAGGGGGCATATTTGGACTTGTTGGAAAAGAGCGGCTAAGCCACCGTCGGCATTGGCGGCGCCGACAGTCCCTTCGTGAGGCCTCTCCACCGTTGCCGCCCACCGGCTTCGGCAGGCTGCGCATCGCGCGTCATCGCTGTCCTTGAGTTTACCGTAGCGGTCCCAAACGGCCTTTTTTAACAAATCAGCTGCGGGCGGGGATGGCGGATGAGGGGCCAGCCTTCGCCCGAGTTCGCGATTTGAGGGAATCGTGTCGTATAGTCGTAGTGGGCGAGCGAGACGCTGGCAGAACGACCGGCCGAGAGGCGTTGGCACACGTTGCCCAGTCCCGGGCGGAGCTGCTCCAATGCAAAAGCTACTGTGGGCGTTCTTTGTTGCGGTTGCCGCTCTGGCGAGCGCAGCGGGTCGGTCTTCCGATGCCCAAACCCGGACCGCCGACAACGCGGTCGTTCGAATCTTTCGGGACCGCATCCTCCCTATTGTGCGCTCGGACCGACCATCCAGTTGCACGGAGTGCCACCTTGCGGGGGTAGATTTGCGGCAGTTCGTCTCAGACGACCCGTACGCCACATTAGCCGCTCTCGTCGCACAAGGGTGGGTCGATCCGGATCGTCCGCGCAAGTCACGCCTGCTTCAGCTCATCACGCGCCGTCCCGATAAGGAGGACCCAATGATGGCCAGGGTCCGGAAAGCAGAATACGAGGCGTTTCTGGCCTGGATCGAGGCCGCGGCGAGGGACCCACTCGCGCGCCGGGTCCGGCCCGAAACGGTGCGCATTGGAATCGAGTTGCCCCCAGAGGTGATTCGCCATGCGCGTAAGGATCGGGTGCTGCAAGCGTTTGTAGACACGATCTGGCCCGAGGTGGGAAGGTGCATCAGTTGCCACGCGGCTGACCGGAATCAGCGGCTTGTCGCCAAGTGGGGGGACCACATTAGCTGGGTTCAACCTCATGACCCCGAGGAAACTTTGAGGAGATGCGTTGCGAACGGCCTAATTGATACGGAACAGCCGGAGAAGAGCCTGCTGTTGCTGAAGCCGCTTGGCGAGGTCGAACACGGCGGTGGTCCGAAGTTCGTACGAGGGAGCCGCGCGGACAAGGCATTTCGACGATTCCTTTCCGACTACGCGGCCACAGTGACCGGTAGGTACCGAAGTGCGCATGACTTGCCCCCCATCCCTGGGGAGGTCCTCCGGCCCACGCACCAACACCTCAGGATCAGGGGGATACCGAGGCGGTGGGCCGGGAGGCTGATGCGCGTGGACCTGTATCGGTGGCAGGGCGACGGCTGGTCGCGGTGGCGATGGGCCACGGCGGATAATCCTGTGACTCGTCGAGGGGTTTGGCAAAGCCTCGTGATGGCAACGGCGCCCCGTGGGTCGAAACGGGCGGCGGAGTTAGGTTCGCATCCTGACTTGCCAGCTGGCCGCTACTTGGTACGCATTTTCATCGACAGGTCGGGACGCCTCGAAAAGGACCGCGATGCCGAGTTGGGTCCAGAGGATCTTGTTGCCGAGGTGGAGCTCCGCGGACCTTGGCCACCGGGTTACTGGCCCCCCAAGATCTTGCGTTTTCCAGTTCGACATCCGGGCGGACAAGTCCGGCCTTAACGGCGCGAGACACGATTCTGCTCGCGCGTACCGCCGATGTGGCGAGACGAAAGGCGAAAAGAGCGCTTACCTGTTCGGGGAGTCTCTCGCTGCGTGCGGCGGACGAAGTGACGGCGGCGCCAAATACCGCGAAAAGTCGCCATGCTCTTCGGGAGCCCGTGTGCGTCGTGGGCGGTCATATCCCAGGGCCGGTGATGCGGTCCAGTGCGGCCAATGAATGCAAGCCGCTGCTTCGTATCCGGACGCTTTCCCGGACCGCCTGCCGTAAGTCCGAGCTCGGCCAGTGGTGGTGGCGTCGTGACGCCCGACCGACCCGCGAAGGGGCCACGCGCGCGACCGGTCAGACTGCATTGACGAATCTCAGCCGCTGCGCTAAAGTTTGAACAATTCGCCCTGATCGGTCACGGGGAGTCGACTCGATCGCGCGGTTTATGGTGTTAGCGAAGGGGTGGGGGACGAAGATTGTGTGGGCCGCTACGGCCGACGAACCTGCCTAGAGTTCGTCCCAGCCACCAGATGAGCAGCGTGCTCGAAGTTGTTGTCCAAGAAGACCGGTAGCAGAGTGACACGAGCGCTGGCCCGATGCTGGCCCCTACGGTTTGGCCGAGTGCCCCGGTGAACGTCTGTCGGCGGTTCAGCAGACAGCGCTAGGATAAAAGGAGTTGACGAATCGTGAAACCTATTCCTTCTCGCTTTGCGCTCGGCCTGGCGTGGGTGTTCGTGGCGGCGTGGGGATTGGCGAAGGGGCCCAATCGCCTACCGGCGCAGGTGCAATCTGAGGGGGTCGCATGGCGTCCACTTGGGAACAAGGTCGACGCGCTGGTGGGCAAGATGATGAAAGATAACCAAATCATCGGGATGACTGTGGCCGTGACCAAAGAGGGCCGGCTGATCCTAAGTAAGGGTTACGGATTCGCAAAGGTGGACACTCTGCCCGGTGGCGGCCTTCAAGTTGTTCGGATGCAGAGGGGAACCCGTACTCGAATCGGATCGGTCTCGAAGGCTGTGATAACCGGACCGGTTGGCTTTGAGATCCTGAAGCGGCGAGGTATTGATCCGAGCACGAAACGTCTGTACGGTCCGAGCGCGGCGTTCGGCACGAAGTTCAAGCAGGACATCCAGATGGGTGTCGGAAGGTACTACCCGATCGTAGCTCTGGCTATTGGACCCGATGATAAGGTCTACGCGTGGTATGTGAATGGAACATTCAG
>JALSID010000183.1 GCA_026981825.1 Planctomycetota bacterium | reverse complement strand
AGGGGCAGGGGGTTTTTCGCCATCGTCAGGTGCTCTCAACAGGAACAGTCCCCAAATCCTTCGTAGGCGTAGCTAAGCGATCATAGGCGCGCTCGCTACGCCGGCGGGGAGCGTTCAGCCGACTCGTTCGCGCCCCACAGCGGCGGCGGTCGCTGTGATCGGCGCCGCGCGATCCTGGTTCGCAGCTACCGAGAGCTCCGCCGTCGAGCTCCCTCGCTTTGCTGTATCGGCGGGGGCATTTCGGTCGCGTGCACAGGGTGGGATGGCGGCGACGCTGCCTGGTCAGGCGGGCCTTGCAGCTCATGGTGACATGCCTGGGGCGCGCCAGAGCAGAACGAGAAAGCGGCCCCCGTCAGGGGGGCCGCTTTGAGCTCCAGGACTGTCGATTCCGTGAGAACCTCAGTGGATGAAGAGGAACTCCTTGGTGTTAATCAGAGCCCAGAGGATGTCCTCGTAGCCCTCTTTCTTGTTCTTCTTGCTTTCGAGGTACTTCAGGGCCGTTTGGAGTTCATCCGGCTGGGGCTCGCGGCTGTAACACCAGAGCCAGAGTTCCTTGAGCTTCTCCTCGTCGGAGCGGCTCTTGTCGTTGGCCAGCAAGCTCGCTCGGCTATTCGGCGCAGAGACCTTACCCTGGATTTCCTGCGAGTTGAGCAGATGCAGGCTCTGGGCGAGGTTCGCATCCGCCACGCGCTCACACTCGCAAGCGCTCTGCCGCGGAGGCTTGCCGAACACAGTGAGGAAGTAAGTGGTGATGCCTTCATCAGGGAGCTGCAACGCACGGGTGCCCGGCGGCATGCGGTTGAACCGGGTCGGCACGTTGGTGACCTGGACGATGGCATCGTGCAACACTTCAGCCGGCATCCGCTTCGGATAGTACCGCGCGAAGTTCTGGGTGTCCGGCTTGTTCCATTCGTTCGGTTCGGCGCTCAACTGGTAGGTCTTGCTTGTGCAGATCACCCGGATCAGGTGCTTGAGGCTGAAGCCGTTGGCGATGAAGTCCTTCGCAAGGGCGTCCAACAGCTCGGGGTTCGTCGGCGGGTTGGTTACCCGCATGTCGTCCTCCGGATCGACAATGCCCCGGCCGAAGAAGTGCGCCCAGTACCGGTTACAGACGGCTTTCGCGAAGAACGGGTTGCTGGGATCGCGCATCCATTCGACCAGATAGACGCGAGGATCTTCCTCGGGGGGAACATCCAGTTCCGGACCGTCCAGCCCTTTCGGCTTCATCACCTTTCCGGTCTTGGGATGCCGGACGACCCCGCCCGGGTTGACGTAGATCACCTCTTCCTGGCGGATACGGCCAGGCTTGCGTGCAACGCGGGCGAAAAAGGCGGCGAAACCGTAGTAGTCGTCCTGGCTCCACTTCTCGAACGGGTGATGGTGGCAGCGGGCGCACTGGATACGGAGCCCGAGGAAAACTTGGGCCGTATCGTCCACCGCCTGCTCAACTGTGCGGACCTGGCGGTACCATGCAACCGGTGGGTGAGTGCGCATGTCGCCCTGGGCAGCCAGGACACCAAGGACGAACTGATCGTACGGCACGTCCCGACGAATCTGCTCGCGAATCCACCGGTAAAAGGCGTAGGTTCCATAGCGGTTCTCCTGATCTCGCCCGCGGACCACGCGGAGGATGTCGGCCCACTTCAGGGCGAAGTAGTCGGCGTACTCGGGACGCTCCAGCAGGCGATCGATCAGCTTCGCTCGCTTATTCGGATCGGTATCGTTGACGAACTCGATCACTTCCTGCGGCGTCGGCAGCGTACCGCAGATGTCCAGCATAGCACGGCGAATGAATTCGTTGTCGGAGCAGATCTTCGACGGGACGATGCCCAGCTCACGCCACTTCTTGGCAGTCAGCTCATCCACGAAGTTGTTGGGCGTGAACTCGTAGTCGGGTATGGGTTTGCCCAGCGGCACGGTTGCCCGGAAGACGGCCACCTGACCCTGGTAGCGAGCCATGACGGCGCTTTCGCCTGAGCGATCGAGCACATAAACAAGGCCGTCTTCATCGACCTGGGCCACGTCGGGCGCGTTGCTTTCGTACTGGGCATGCCGGGTGACGTCTTCAACGGACCCGTCGCTGTAATGGGCAAGCACGCGGATCTGCTGCTGCCCGCCCCGGCTCAGGATCCGATGCTCAGGCTGCACGGTGATCCGCACCACCACCGGGTCGTCCGGACTACCATAGGGCATCCCTTCCGCAATCCAGCGGCGTAGCAGGCGGTATTCGTGGCTGTCCACGTCCAGCCGCTTCCCGCCCCCGTGGGGCACCGCAGCCACCGCTTTCTGGAGCAACAGGCTGGCGTCGGGTGCCGCCGGGAACAGGCGACGACCGCGCGCTTCTTTCACAAGCGCCTCGTAGTCGTAGTCCGGCTCAAATCCCAGCAGGGATAGCTTGAACCCGTTCTGCCCGGACGCTTTGCCGTGGCAGCCTCCGGCGTTGCAGCCCAGTTTCGTGAAGATCGGCACAATCTGGTTGCGGAAGCTGATAGGGGGTGGGTCAGCGATTCCCCTGACTTTGATTCGAGCAGTCGCCGTGTGGCTACCGAACGTGACCGCCAAGGTGGTTTCGCCGTCCTTGCGGGGGCGAACAAGCCCCGTCTTGTCCACGGATGCGATCGTTTCGTCGGCCACACGGTAGGTGGCCCGGCGAGTTAGGTCGACGGGCATCCCATTCAACGCTGTGCCTGTAGCCAGGACCTGCACCGACGCATCAGGACCGTGGAGCTCGATTACCTCGGGCGCAAGGGTGAGCTTCGTTACCTTGTCCGGGTTGGCAGGGGGGACTTCAGCGGCCTCAGCCGGCAGGAAGAGCAGCAGGCCGGTAAGCACCGCACCGGTGGGCAGGAAAGCACGCATCGTTCGTTTCCTCCGCTGACTTCGCAGGGTTGCCTCCTTCGTGTGGCCTCGACGCTTTTAGTTTAACCCATCTATAGCTGTTGATGCAAGCCCTCGCGAGACGACGCGACAGCTCGTCGGTAAGCGCCCCGTCGGGTGGGGTGGCCGCGAGCGGATCTGGGAAACCTGGCCTGGGGGTTGCTGGT
>JALSID010000182.1 GCA_026981825.1 Planctomycetota bacterium | reverse complement strand
CCTCCTCCTGAAGCTGCTCGAAGCGGATCGGTTGGCGGTCGTCGGTGCGGCGAAGCCCGGCGAGCTCGTCCTCATACAAGCGCAACCAGTCCTCAGGCACATGGCGCGGGGCCAGGAGGCTGTCCAGTTCGATCCAGAGCAGGAAAGAGCCGGACCGATGGTGCGCGCTCAACCAATCAACAGCCGCCGCCAAAACGCTCGAAGGCGACGTCCGCCCCCCTTCGTCGGGCTCCACCCCCACCGCCTCGGTGAAATCGGCAAACAGCTCTTGCAAACGGTCGAGCCGATCGGAGGGCCCGACCCAAGTGCGACGCACGCCAAGCTGCCCCCAGGGAAGAGCGGCCCCTTGGGGCTCGGCCAGCAGCGATCGACCGGTGAGCATCTGCCGCCGCGCAGCGTCGCATTCAGGCACGGCCGCATAGCACGCGTCGAAAACGAGCGATTCCGCAGCCAGATGGTCGAGATGCTCCGTGTCCACGGTCGAGTTCCCGTAACAGCCCAGAAAGGCCGGGTTCAAGTTGTCGATGCAGAGGACAATCAGGTTCTCGCACACCGCTTCGGGCATACCGCACCTCGTCAAGAGGCTCAGGATAGGAGCGTAACCGGGTGCTCGCCGATCCGCCGGCTCCGCGTGGCGGTTGTTCCTGCGACCGCTCTGTGGTCCACTTCCGGAATCCTATGGACAACTCAAGTAGCACCGGTATACTCGCGAGCGATCGCTGCGGCATGGAGGAGGAGACGTCGTGTTCCTCATATGTTCGACCCTTTGTTACGCCCGTAGGCCAGTCGCCGAAGCGCTGGACCGAATTGCAGAGCTGGAGTTCGCCGGGGTCGAGCTGGGCATATTACGGCGTAGCATGCACCATCCTTCCCTGGCAGAGGTGATCGAAGCGCCCCTGGCGCTGGCCGAACGCTTCCGGCAAGCGTGCCCCTTGCCCGTGCGCGCGGTCTTCGCCGAGTTTCCCAGTGCAAACGGCCAGGAATCCTGCGAACACTTCCGAGCACTTTGTCGGTTCGCCCATGCTACCGGAGCAACGGTGCTGACAATCCCCGCTGCCGCCTCGGACACTCCGCTCGACGAAGAAGCCCAACGGCTGCGTCGCTTCGCGGTCATGGCTGCCGAGGATGGGCTTACCCTGTGCGTTGAGTTTCGGTCCGGTACGGTGACCGGCACGGTGGAAGGGGCACTTGCGCTGTGCGAAGCCGTGCCCCATGTGGGGATCACGTTGGACGTCGGCGACTACATCGCCCAGGGCTACGACCTGAAAGCTGGCCAAGACCTGTATGCCATCGTTCAGCACGTCCACCTTCGTGACGCAAGCCGAGGCCAGCCCTCCCTCCCCCTGGGTCGCGGTACCGTGGACTACAGCCGCCTCCTCTCTTACTTGCAACGCAAGGGGTTCCGGCGTGGATTGAGCATCGAGTACCTTGACGACCCCCCTCAGCCGTTCGACGTCCATGCCGAGGTACGTAAGCTCAAGCTGCTCATGGAGACGCTCACCTAGCCACTCGCTCCTGACGGTAGTTCCGTGGTTCGTGGCAACTGTCCGATGGTAACTACTGCTAGTCGTGTGCGCTCTGACGTCGTTGTCGCCAGGCCGGATGTTCAGGCCGCCGACCCCGTCCCTCCCCGACGATCCTTTCGCTCCGACGGGAGCTTCAGGCAGCTCACTGCGGCTGCTCTGGTGTAACGTCGAGTCTGAATGCAAGGGGGCAGACACCGGCACGTTTCCTGATACCAACCTGCCATGCTCCCGTGCCCGTTGCGTGGGCCGCCAGACGCCCCAGAACGTCCCCACCCTAATTGAACGATACGGCGACGATCGACGCCGCCTTTAGAACCGCAGGGTTATAGCCCAGATACTCCATCCGGATGAGGACCACCCCGCACCCACAGTGGGGCTGGAGGGGGGCGCAGGAACAGGCGATGGCCTGGGGACCGGCTGCGTCGGCGCGCCAGGTACCGGAGGAACGGGCAGCCCAGGCAGAACAGGAGCTCGTGGGCCACGGAGAATGCCCGAGCAATGACAGCGTGCCTCGGCCAGAAGGGCGTGTTGGATCGATTGTGCCGCCTCGGAGAGGTAGCCGGGCAGATGGGTGCGGCGGTAGAGGCGTATCGCGACGATCGCCCGAGCCGCGGCCGACCGAGCGGCGGGTTGGCAGAGAAGCTGGTAAGCTCGAATCGATAGGGCTTCTGCGCGGCGCGCATAGAAGTGGGTAGGGTCGTCGCAGACGGAAACAAGCCGCAGAAACTTCAGCGCCCGGATCAGGTCCGCCTCGCCGTGGAATCCCCCCCTCGGGTATGGCCACCCGAAGGGATCTCCGTGAGCGCGTGCCACGTTTGGAACCAGCAGAGCCGCGGCGGCTACCGCGGCAGCCCAGAGATACCTGACCTCTCTCATCGCCTCTCCTCCTCTCTTCGCCGTTACCAAGCACGCTCCATCAAGGAGCACAGCTCGTGCCACAGAGCGCCCCATGCGCAAGGCAACTCACCACAGAATGTTGTGACCGCACCTCGAAATGGACGGCAACCCCGCGGCACAGAAGATATCATCAGAACATCGCTGGCATCCATGCTGATATCACTGTAACACCTACGCGGTGGCGTATTGAGATGATTCAAGGCTGTTTCAGGAAGATGCATGGGGCGGCCCAGGAGTGGGGGGTCGGGGGTAGCCCTGGGCCGTGGGGTTCGCCTACCGGACCGGAAGCGATCCGCGTGTAAGAGAGGGCTAAGAAAGGAGTTGGAACCGGGCTCCAGGTTTTGGGCCCAACGATGCGTGGTGGAGGGGCCTGTTTTGGCACGCCAGTTGCTCATTCTCGTCGGGCGCGCGGAACCCAGCGACAGCGACCCCGTCGCTCCGGGCCGGTGCCCCCTCCGCCGGCCCGGGGTTTTTTTGCGCGCCGCTCGCCGGCAGTGTTTCAAGCTCCGGACCAGCGCGTAGGATAGGGTAGGCATAAGGGCGGAACGTGAGGGCGACAGGAACGGTTGGCTGTGATGGACTCGGGCTTGCCACGTTTCGTGCTGGCGGGTGAGCCGCTGCCGGAGGCTGACCAGGCCGACTCTGCGGGGTTGGTTGCGATCAGTCAGGACCTTTCCGCGGCCCGGTTGCTGGAGGGCTACGCGAAGGGACTTTTTCCGTGGTATGAAGAGGGGCTTCCGGTGCTGTGGTGGTCGCCGGATCCGCGTGCCATTCTGCCGTTCGATCGGTTCCATGTCCCCCGTCGTCTCCGTCGCACCATCCGGTCGGGGAAGATGGCGGTGACGTTCGACCGATGTTTTCGCCGGGTGATCGAAGGGTGCGCGGACGCTCATGGTCGCGGCAACTGGATCACCGACGAGATGATCGAAGCGTACACGGAATTCCACGAGCTGGGCTATGCGCACAGTGTTGAGGTTTGGCAGAACGGTGATCTGGTGGGGGGCCTGTACGGGGTCGCTATTGGAGCGTTCTTCGCGGCGGAGTCGAAGTTCCACCGGGTTCGGGACGCATCGAAGGTAGCGCTGGTAGCGCTGGTCGAGCGGCTCAGGCGGCGGGGGTTCGAGCTCCTGGACATCCAGGTACTCAACCCGCACACGGCCCGTTTTGGGGGTACGGAAATCCCACGTCGCGAGTACCTCCGTCTGCTCCAACGCGCTTTAGGAAAGAACGTTACGTTTTAGCCCCCTGCATGGACGAGGCGCGACACTTCCCCGGACATGTCCCAACAAAGGGGGTATCGGGCGGACGTTGAGCGGCACAGAGAATGTTGCGTTCGACTGATGGGGGCCAAGCAGATCGCCCGATCGCCTTTCCCCAGGGAGGCGGGATCCCATGGGCACGTGGACGACGCAGCCCCGGTTCACTCGGACGCAGGAGGTTTCTTCGCGCCGAACAGGATACGCCCGAAACAGTACAGGAACAGCGTCCACGCAACTGTCCAACCCAATAGCAGAAAAACAATGGCTGTGGGTTTCATGAGGCGGCCCCCTCGATGCGTTCCTTGTGGTGATCGAGCGAGAATGCCCAGCCGATCAGCCAGAGCAGTCCGGCAAGGAAGATGAGCAGAGCGACTCTCGTAATCCAAACGCCGGGCGATCCCGCCGGCATGCCCTCCAGACCGGTCTCGCCGCCGCCGGAGAGGAGGGCTCGGACCTGGTCGTAAATCATGCCTGCGAAAATCAACAGCAGAATCACCGGCGTAACGTAGCGTGCGGCGTAGTAGAAGAAGATGGGAGCGCGAAGTTCCGCCCCCTTGTGGATTTCGTTCCACATTCGCCAACCGCCGAAGATCCACATCATGATGACCACTTCGACAAGAGCCATCAACGGGGGGCCGAAAGTACCGGACCAGTAGTCCATCACCTGCCAGGCGTGATTGAGGAAGAGGCACAGGTGCGAGAAAACAACCCAGATGATCGTCAGGAAAGCCACGGCGTTGACCCGTGGTATGCGGAATTCATCCTGGAGAAACGCCAGTAGCGGTTGCGCCATGGCCACCGTGGACGTGAACGCGGCGAAGAAAAGGAGCAGGAACCAGAGGCAGGCCAGGTACTGACCGCCGTGCATGTAGCTGAAGATCGCGGGCATGGATGTGAAGCCCAGGTAAAACGTGCCCCGGGCGGCGATCTCTTGAGTGGCTACCACGCCGAAGAAGGTTACGGCGGCCGGAATGGCGATCGAGCTACCGAGCACGACCTCGCAGAATTCGTTTGCCGACGTTGTCGAAAGGCCGGTGAGCATGACGTCGTCGTCTTCGCGCAGGTAGCTGGCGTAGCATTGAATGGCCCCCATGCCCAGGCTGAGCGTGAAGAAGATCTGTCCTGCCGCCGCGAGCCAGGTCTTGGGGTCGAGCAGTACGAACCGGAGCTCTCCATCCCGTTCAATCCACCATTTGGGCTCCCAGATGAAATTCATCCCCGCCCAAGGCGACTGTCCGGCAGCTACCGGTTCGCCCAGGGTGAGCACCCGCACAACCAGGGTGATGGCGAGCAAGAAGAGCAGCGGCATGGCGATCTTGGCGAGAACCTCAATTCCGCGTGCCACGCCGCGTGCCAGCACCCAGAAGTTCAAGGCGACCACCACCCAGAAGAAGACGTAGGTGAGGACCGGCGGTTGGAGCAGAAGGACTGAGCCTTCGCGGGATTTGCTCTGTCCGACGTAATCCTTAAGGAAGTCGTCAAACGGTTGCAGAACGCGTCGCTGCACCTCCTCAGGTGGGAGCTGCGTTTCCACTTCCGGCACCTGCGGAAGATGTCCCGTGGCGCTGAGCACCGCATAGCCTAGGGTCCAGCTCGCGATGCATGAGTAGTAGAAGAGGATCACCGTTGGGATGAACAACCCAAGTACGCCGACGTACTTGGCGATCGGATGACGCCACATGAGCTGGAACATACCTGGGGTGCTGCCATGCCCCCGGACGCCACCGTAGCGTCCCATCCCCCATTCCAGCCACATCAGGGGGATGCCCATCAGTAGGAAACAGACGAAGTAGGGGATCATGAAGGCCCCACCGCCGTTGCTGGCAACCTGGCCCGGAAAGCGCAGGAAGTTGCCCAACCCGACGGCGTTACCGGCCATTGCCAGCACGAGGCCAATCCGACTAGCCCATCGCTCTCTTCCAGCAGCCATTTCGCGTAATGTCCTCGGTTGGGTGATAAGTCAAGCGGCTCCGTTTTCCGGACTTCTCACGAACCAGGATCGTACTACTTTAGCCAATTCTGCGGAGGTACTGAAGTGCAGCGCGTGCGGAGCGGTCGGCGGGGGCGGCGTTGCCAAGTTGTTCCACGATCACGTATCCCTGGAAGGCCGCCTCCCGGATGTAGCGTGCGATCTCGGGCCAGGGGACTTCGCCGCTGCCCAGAGGCACGACGGTCCCTGTTTCGGAGACCGCATCGAGACGGGCATCCCAGGCATGACAGTGCACGATGAAGTCCACCAGCGGTTCAAACGCAGCCAGGGGATCGTATCCTTTCACGTACAGGTTCGCCGGATCGTAGTTGCAACGGAGCGCCGGTGAGTCGACGGCTCGCAATAACTCGGCCAGCGTTTCGCCCGGCTCGGTTCCGGTCTCCAAAGCAACGACGGCTCCCCAATGGTCGGCCAGCCTGGCAAGATCCTCGAGCAATTCCTCCACCTGGGCCCGGGCCGGGTGAGCGGGATCGGTTGGGATACGCCCCAACGCTGTAACTACGATCGGGGCACCCGTCTCAAACGCCAGGCGGAACACCTTGGTCAGCGTTTCGAGATGTTCTTCGACACGAAGGCCCACGTCGTGGGCAAGGCGGGCCGGATAGTGCCAGGCGGAGAGGCGCAATCCAAGCGAGGATACATACTTGCGGAGATCGTCCCGGCCGGTGCGGGACAGCCGGTCCGGAGCCACCTCGCCGGCGACGTCGAGTTGGACCGCCTCGAACCCCAACTCCGCGGCTCGGCGGATCGCCCGCCTCAGGTCCTTGCCCAAGAGCTCAGCCCGTATCCCAATCCGGCGCATGGCACCCGGGACCAGAGCAGTCGCCGTTTCCGCTCCCCTGCGAACCCAAAAGAAAAACACACCCCGCGCGCAGCGGGGCTCATCGCACCAGGCTCAGGCAAGCCAGGTTAGTTCGCACTCGCCGTTTCCTCGACCGGACGCACGTTCACTCGCCGCCCGCCACGGTCGAAGTAGACGATACCTGGCTTCAGCGCAAAGAGCGTATCGTCTCGACCGATGCCCACGTTGAAGCCTGGTTTGAACCGGGTACCCCGCTGACGAACCAGAATCGAGCCCGCCTTGACGAACTGGCCGCCGTACGCTTTGACACCCAGATACTTGGGATTCGAGTCCCGCCCGTTGCGGCTCGCTCCTTGTCCCTTCTTGTGTGCCATCGCGTTACCTCTTGTTCTCCAGCACAACCTAAGCTAGCTTGGTGAACCAACCCACCATTCCACCGGGAATTCTACGTTTAACGGTCCGCGCGACCACCGCATCTCCCGGCCCCACGGCGAGCGTTCGAACGCCGCTAGGCAAAGAGAGCTTCTACGAAAGAATCGGCGTTGAACCGCTCCAGATCCGGAGCCTTTTCGCCCACGCCGACATACTTGACTGGAAGGCCGAGTTCCCTACGAATCGAAATCACAGCGCCCCCCTTCGCCGTGCCGTCCAGCTTGGCCAGGATGATCCCGGTACACGCGACCGTTTCGGCGAACTTCCTGGCCTGTTGCACGGCATTCTGACCGTTGGTCGCGTCCAGGACCAGCAGGACTTCGTGGGGCGCTCCTTCGATCTGGCGCGCCACCACCCTACGGATCTTCTCCAGCTCTTGCATCAGATTCTGGTGCGTGTGAAGGCGTCCGGCCGTATCGATGATGACCACATCATAGCCACCGCGCACCGCTTTAAGGCAGCCGTCATGGGCAACGGCAGCCGGATCGGCCGGTGAGCCGTCTGCTTTCTGGGGGCCGCGGACGATGTCGCACCCGATTCGATCCGCCCAAATTGCGAGCTGGTTGACCGCCCCGGCGCGGAACGTATCGGCTGCCACCACGAGCACCTTCTTGCCCTGGTTCTTGAACCGGTAAGCTAACTTCGCGATCGATGTGGTTTTCCCGGAACCGTTGACACCCGTGACGAGAATGACGGTAGGGCCGGTTGCCGCAAAGGCAATCGGCTCCTCATCCCCCTCCTCTGTTGCCGTAACGGTGGGCGTCAGGGTCATTTCGCGTTTGAGCTCGGACTTCACGAACTCCAACAGGTTCTCGTCCACTTCACGGTTCTTATACGCCTCGCGGACGCGCTCCACGATCGCCATCGCGGTCTTGACGCCCACATCTGCCTGGATCAGCTTCGCCTCCAGCTCCTCCAGGAACGCTTCGTCCACCTTGCGACCGAAGCGGAACAGGCCCTGGAAAAGCTGGCGTGTGCGGGCCAGACCATCGCGGATACGACCGAACAGCTTACGCAACACCGCTAGGAACCTCCATCGACGGGGGCCACTACGGACCCATTCTGACCAGCGTTCTCTTCAGCGACGATCCGGACTACGCCCCCCTGCTCTCCCGATCGCAGGATCCTGTTCAGGACTCCCTGCACGAAGGCAGCCGACCCCTGGTCACCGTAGCGACGCGCCAGGCGAGTCGCTTCGGCAATCACCACAGGAGGCGGTTGCTGAGCGTATAACAGCTCGTACGCGCCCAGCCGTAGCAGCGTCCGCTCGGTTGTGCCCAACCGGGACAGCGTCCATCGCTCCAGGCATTCTTGAATCCGCCGGTCCAGTTCCGCCTGGTGCTGTCGGACTCCATCGACCAGTTGGCGCGCGAACCTTCGCGTTGGCTCCTTCTGGGCGTGCCGCTGGATGTACTCCTCCCGCTGATCGTCCGTCACATGTGGGTTGACGTCCATTTCGTACAGCAGGCGAAACGCGATGTCGCGCGCGTGTCGGCGGTTGGTCATGGCCGCTGTTCGTCCGGTCACTTGATTTCCTTCACCCCTTCCCCGGCCGGTTTGACGCGTGGGTACAACGCGAAGTTCCTCACTGCGTTGTTCCGCCTCCAAGTACCTTCATCTTCCGGATCAGGTCGGTCATGTAGAGGGCTGTGCGAGCGGCTTCCCGCCCCATGTTCATCCGCTCGCCACTTCGATCCAGGGCCTGCTCGACCGTGTGGCAATTGAGCACGCCGTAGCCCACACCGATGCCGTGGTTCCGGGCGATTTCTGCGGTCCCCCGCGCGGCTTCGGTCATGACCGCAATGTAGTGGTCCGTTTCGCCCCGGATGACACAACCCAGCACAATCAAGGTGGAATGCTGCCCCGCCTGCAGTAAGGCACGAGCAGCGGCGGGAATCTCAAAGCTGCCCGGTACCCAAACGATGTCGATCTTGTCCTCGTCCACCCCTGCAGAGCGAAGCTCATCCAGCGCGCCGGCAAGTAGGCGCTCCGTGATCATCTGGTTCACCCGGCCGACAACGATCGCCACCCGTCCGTCCGGGGCGCAGACTTCCCCGCGCAACTCTCTCGGCATACCAGCGACTCCTGCCACAAGGAAACGACTCCGGCTCGGCCGCCGCTCGTCCGTTCCGTGGCCAACCGGTCCCGCCGTGCGGCCGTCCCATGACTGCCGTACGGCTAGCTTACATTCAGCGTGGCCAGGAACTCGGCATTGCTCCGCGTCTTACGGAGCTTGTTCACAAGCAGCTCCATCGCCTCGACTGGATTCATGTCGTTCAGGACGCGCCGGAGCAGCCAGACTTTGTTCAGCTCGTCCGGTTCCAGGAGCAACTCCTCCCGCCGTGTGCCGGAACGGTTCACGTCGATAGCGGGCCACACCCGCTTTTCGACCATCCTCCGATCGAGGTGGATCTCCATGTTGCCCGTGCCCTTGAACTCCTCGAAGATCACCTCATCCATTCGGCTACCGGTGTCGATCAGTGCCGTGGCCAGGATCGTAAGCGATCCCCCCTCCTCGACCTTTCGCGCCGCCCCGAAGAAACGTTTCGGCTTCTGCAGCGCCGCGGCATCGATTCCACCGGTCAGAATCTTCCCCGAGTTCGGACACTCGGCATTCCAGGCGCGCGCCAGGCGCGTAATCGAGTCGAGAAAGATTACGACATCTCGACCATACTCGACCAGCCGCTTCGCCTTTTCGAGCACCATCTCGGCCACCTGCGTATGCCGACTCGCCGGCTCATCGAAGGTCGAACTGATCACTTCCGCCTGCGGCCCCTTCACCATCCGTTCCATCTCGGTCACCTCTTCGGGCCGCTCGTCGATGAGCAACACGATCACGTAGCACTCCGGGTGGTTCTGGAGCACACTGCGCGCCATCTTTTGGAGCAGGATCGTCTTGCCGGCACGAGGGGGTGAAACGATCAGTCCACGTTGTCCTTTGCCAATAGGAGCGATCAGGTCAACGATCCGCATGTTGACCTCTTCGGCGTCCGTCTCCATCTTCAACCGCTCGTCGGGATGAAGCGGGGTGAGTTCATCGAAGGGAACCACCTGAGCCGCGCGCTCGGGATCTTCGTAGTTGATCGCCTCCACCCGCAGAAGCGCGAAGTAGCGTTCGTTTTCCTTCGGCGGGCGAATCTGGCCCGACACAACCAGGCCCGTGCGCAGATTGAACCGCCTGATCTGGCTCGGTGAGACGTAGATGTCGTCCGGACAGGGCAGGTAGTTATAGTCCGGGCTGCGAAGGAAGCCGAACCCCTCGGGCAGAATCTCCAGCGTCCCTTCGCCAAACATCAGCCCGTTCTGCCGTACCCGCTCCTTGAGCAAACGGAACACCAGGTCCTGCTTGCTCAGCCCCTCCGCATCCTCGATGCCCAACTCGCGGGCCGTATCGACGAGCTGCTGCAGCGTCATCTGCTGCAGTTGGCTCAAATAAAGCTCGCTCCTCTTGATCTGCTCGTACCGGTTGTGCACCTCCTCATCGAACGGCTTGATGTCCTCCTCACGCTGCTCCACCGGCGGTCGATCATACGGCCGCCGATCGTCGATCCCTTCCCGACGGTTACGACCTCGAGCGGTTCGGGAGGTTGTCCGCGTTGCACGTTGTTCGCTCATTCGACTGTCCTCCGGTCTGAACACCGAAGTGAGCTGCTTCGCATCGATTCGCAGGTAGGCCCCAGCAAAACACCGCTGACAGTGGACTAAGGCATCCCCGGTTCGGACCGGTGCCTCATGACGCCAGGAAACGCGGGCTGGCCTCGAGCACGCTCTCTGTCGCTATGGGCCATCACGGTAAACTCCGAGCCCTTCGCTCCTCAGGGACGGCACTGTATTGGCGGGCAGAGCGGCAAATGCCTCTACAGTCTCCGAAAGTCTCCGAAGCGTTCAGCCACTCGGCGGGTGCCGCAGGAAGGAACGAGAGATTGCCCGTCAAGTGCGCTCGAATTATAACAAGTCGGCCGGCAACGGCAACGCAGGAAAAGACTGCGCGCCCGCTTCGGCCGGATCAGGTGACCAAGCCGGCAGGAACCGCCGCCCAACCCGCAAGGAGCCGCGGCGCCGCGCCCCGAGAATCCTCGGTGAGCCCCTGCAAGCATGCCCCCAAGAGAGACGAGCCATGACAAGCTCGACCCGCTCGTGCCGCTCGAGCGGCACCGTCGTCGGTCTGATCGGGCTACCCTGCAGCGGTAAAAGCACGCTCCGAAAGTACCTCGAGGAACTCGGAGCCGTCGCTGTCGATGCCGATCAGATCGTCCGAAAGCTCTATGAAGACGAGCAGGTGAAACGCGAGGTGGCCGCCCTGCTGGGCACCCAGGTTGTCCGGCCCGATGGAACTGTCGACCGAACCGCCATCGCAGAACGCGTATTTCGTGACCCCTCCCTCCTGAAGGCCCTCACCAGCCAAATCATCTACCCGCGTACGGGAAAGGTCCTGCGCGCTCGCATCGCTGCGTTCCGGTCCAACTCCCAACCGGGCGACGTCCTCGTCCTCGACGCTCCGACCCTGCTAGAAGCCGGCCGCCGCGACCTGGTCGATAAGCTCATTTGGGTCGAAGCGCCCGAGGCACGGCGGACAGAATGGGCCGCTCGGCGGGGGTGGAACCGGGAACAGCTCAAGCAGCGAGAAGCCGCCATGCTCCCCGCCGACCAAAAACGTGCTCTGGCCGACTTCGTGATCAACAACGCCGGGACACTCGAGGAACTGCGCGAACAAGCGCGCCGCATCTGGCAACACCTACACTCGACATAGCCCCCGCCCCATTCATAACGACACAGGTTCCTGGTCCAACCAGTTGGGCCCATGACTGATGCTGGCGACCAAAGGCACCGCAAGCTCCATCGCCCCCTCCATCGCCTCCTTCACCAAACGAGCCACATGGTTAGCGATTCGAGCCGGTACATCCAGAAGCAATTCGTCATGGATCTGGAGCACCATACCCCCTTCGAATCGCTTCTCGCGGAATGCCCGATCGACCCTCAGCATGGCGAGTTTGATCAGGTCGGCAGCCGAACCCTGCACAACGGTGTTGATCGCTTCACGTTCAGGCTGACTCAACGGCCGAACGAACTCGGATCGGATCCCCGCAATCCGCCGCCTCCTGCCCAGAATGGTCCTCACCTCTCGGGTCTCCGCCGCTCGAGCAAGAACAGCTCGGATAAACCGGTCCACCCCCGGATAGCGCTCGAAATAGCGGTCGATGTACGCCTCCGCCTCTTCCACACTCATCCCTGTCCGTGCCGCCAGGCCCTGCGGGCTCATGCCATAGATCACCCCGAAGTTGATCGCTTTCGCCCGTTCGCGAAGCTCCTCACTCACTTCATCCTCAGCTACCCCTGCCAGTTCCGCCGCTACGTAACGGTGGATGTCGCGGCCCTCCTGGAACGCCTTGATCAGGGCATCATCCCCAGAGAGGTGAGCAAGGATGCGAAGCTCAATCTGGGAGTAGTCGGCATCAATGAGCGTCCACTCCGGACCGCTTGCAACAAAGCCACGGCGAATCGCCCGGCCAATCGCACTGCGAATCGGAATGTTCTGCAAGTTTGGCTCGGAAGAGATCAACCGCCCCGTGGCAGCGACCGTTTGCTCCAGCTTCGCGTGCACCCTGCCCGTCTTCGGACTCACCGCAGCCGGGAGAGCATCGAGGTACTGTTGCATCTTCACGAGATGCCGATGTTCGAGCAACAACCGGGGCACCTCGTGCTCTTCCGCAAGACGTTCCAACACCTCCTGATCCGTGCTCGGCCCCGTCTGTACCCGACGGATCACAGGCAGCTTCAGCTCGTCGAAGAGCACCTGGCGAAGCTGGATGGGCGAGGACAAGGAGAACTTACGCCCCACCAGGGCGAAAATCCGCTCGGCAACCTCCCCGGCCGCCCGCTCCAGCTCGCGATGCATCGAACGCAAGTAGTCGACGTCGATTCTGATCCCCCGCGCCTCGATCTCCGCAAGCACCCGTATCAAGGGATGCTCCACCCTTCGATACAGCTCCCAAAGCCCCTCGTGCGAAAGCAACTCCTTGAGGCGGGGGTAAAGCAACCAGCTTGCCGCAGCACGCCGGCACAGGCGGTCCTCTTCCGCCTCCTCCTCGGGAAACAGCGTGCGCACCTTGCCCCGCCGTGGAGCCGCAGGCTCCAGGCTGCGCTGCACGTACCTGAGCGAAAGCTGCTGTAGACCGTGGGCCCGAGAACCGGGGGCCAGCAGGTAGTCGGCAACCATCGGATCGAAAGCCGGCTCGCCGATCTCCAGCCCCCTCTCTCTCGCCCTCAGATAGGCCTCCTTCAGGTTGTGTACCACCTTCAGGCGGTCGCTGCGCAACACCTCGCCCACCAACTCCGGCACACCACCGGACGCAGACACGTACCATGCTTCCCCCTCGCCGGTGGCGATCGCTACCGGAAGAGTCCCGTTCTGAGCCGCTGCCCCGAATGCAACCCCTAGCCTCTCCGCCGAAGACGTGGCCCGAAGGAACTGCCCCGAATCCGCCTCGCTCCGCACCGTCCGGACACGAACCTCCCAACGCTGCCCCGAGCTCTTTATCGCCCGCTCGAACCATTCCCGCTCCAGCCGCCGGAACCCCCAGGACCGGAACAGCTCGGCCAGACGAAAAGCGTCCGGCTCCCGCAAACGAAGCTCCTCTCGATCGAATTGCACCGGCACGTCCGTCCGAAGTTCGATCAAACTGCGCAAACGCGGCAACAAGGGGGCCCACTCGCGCAGCATAGCCCCCCTCTTGCCCGTGATCTCACCCACATGCTGCAAGAGGTTGTCGAGACTACCGTACTGTTCAAGCAGGAGCGCCGCCGTCTTGGGACCAATCCCCGGCACACCCGGCACATTGTCGATCGGATCTCCAACCAGGGTGAGGAAATCGACCACCTGATCGGGCCGAATGCGCCAGGTCTCGTAGAGCCCGCGTTCGTCGAGGAATCGGTCCGAACGGATGTCGTACAGACGCACCCTTTCGCTGATCAGTTGCCGCGCGTCCTTGTCATTCGTACAAATCGCCACGTTGATCCCGTGCTGCTCGGCCTGCCGCGCCAGCGTGGCACAGATGTCGTCTGCCTCGAATCCCGGCACCTCAAAGCTCGTAACGTTCAAAGCATCCAGCAACTCCTGAATCATCGGCCACTGGGCGTCCAGATCCTCCGGCACCGGGGGCCGGTTCGCCTTGTACGCCTCGAACTCCACATCGCGAAACGTGGGCCCAGGCGCATCGAACGCACAGGCGATATAGGTAGGACGTTTCTTTTCGATCAGGAAGAGCATGTCCTGCGTGAACCCGTAAACCGCTCCGCACGGGCGGCCGTCGGGAGTTGTCAAGGACCTGGCCAAAGCCTGTTGCTGCGCCCTCCGCCCCCGCACCCTGATCGCAAAGAAAACCTGAAAGATCAGGCTTGGCGCGTCAACAATGTAAAACCACTCCGCTCCTGTACTCATCCCGCTCGCCTCGGCTCACCCGCTCCCCAGCCAGCCCACCTGCCCGGCCCATACGCAAGCTCCTCTCACACCGACCGCTGGAAGCAGCCACGCACGCTAGCCTGATCGCTCAGCAGGTCTATCCCGCGACCCGCTATTGGGCTGCCCCCCACTGGAGGGAGCCTCGCGCGGCGCGGCTTCTAGTCTACGCTAAAGGAGCCTGCTCTGCTCATGGACACGCCGGGCCAACCGCCTCCGCAACCAGCAGTTCCAGGGGTACGGCACCGAGCGTGACTCTTCGGTTCAACCGTCGGCTGGTGCAGCCCTCTTCCCGACTCCCGGCCACCGCAGCCGTGCTCGCCCGCGTGCCGCGGCGCAGGGCCGCCCAACCCTCCCCGCGCGACGCGGCGATGTTTCCGATCCGGCCGCCGCCATCGGCACAAGCCCGTGGGCAGTCACCCCCGCGGCCGGCCCAGGCGCGGCCATCGCCACCACCGCCCACCGACCGCCTTCGCTGCCGCCAGAGACGACCACCCGACGCCTGTCGCCCTCGGGCAACACGTGTTGCCCGCGAGAAACTGGCAAAGCCCGGATGGCAGGGCAGCTTGATTCGGTCGTACCGGGCAGCAAACGGTCACGGCGAGATAACTCATTGACACTGGATGACGTTCGGTTACACTAGTAACCAGTGGCCCCACCCCACGAATTGCCGGCGGTGTCGGTACGTGCTTTGCACGACGGAACCGGGGTCACGTGGCTCAGGCGGTCTGGAACAGCACGCTATCGGTTTTCCCGGAGGTAGCACCTCATGGCAGACCAGCAAGGTCGCGGCCTACAAATAGCCCTGGTCGTCACCATCGTCCTGTTGATTGTGATGATGGTGCTGTCGGGTGTGTTCTACCAGAACTTCTCCAAAGCCCGTACGGATGCCCTCACCCTGGCGCAGAAGGTAACGGAGGCGAACCAGACGCAGCGGATGATGGCGCAGAACATCCAGAGCCTCCTTCAGGCAATCGGCATCCCTGAACCCGAGAAATTTGTCGCCCAAATCGGCGAACCGGCCGACCAGCCGGACAAAGCCGGCAACACGGCCTGGGCGCGGGTCAATGCCTACCTTATCGAACATCAGACCAAGTTCGGAAACGACACGAGCCTGAGCAGCTTGTTCGCCGTAATCGACCGGTTGGATGCCGAGCTGGAGAAGTACAAACAGAACTACGAAACGCTTGCGTCCGAAATTCGCCCCGTCCTGGAGCGCGTCCGACAAAAGCTGGAGGAGGAAAAGCAAAGTGTAGAGGGCGAACTCCGCAACCAACTAGCCCAAGCACAGGAGGAACTGCGCCGGGTCCAGCAAAGTATCGACGAACAAATCCAAGAGATGACCGCCCAAGTGCAGCAGTACCGCAGGAACGCGACGAAGGCAGTACTGGAAGCCCAACAGATCGCCAAAAACCTGCAAGCCGAACGGCAGGAACACCAACGCGTTGTTGACGCGATGAGCGCCCAGATCCGCCAGCTCCGCCGCCTGACAGAAACGAAGGCCTACCTCGCCGAGCCGGACGGTGAAATCATCGCTGTTGATGCCGCCGAAGGCTATTGCATCCTGTCCGTGGGAGCCAAGGACAACGTTCGTCCCATGACGCGATTCTCCGTCTGGGGCCCCGATCAGGTGGCTACCCCCTACTGGCGCCGTCAAAACGAAGAAGCAGAACAGGAAGCTGTGGAAACACTCGGCGAGCAAAACCGTGACAAGGCCAAGCTCTTCCCGCTCCAGGGACCGAAGGGCTACGTGGAAGTGATCGAGGTTACCGGGGACCACACGTCGCGGGCGCGAATCCGATGGTTTGACACGACCCGTCCTCTGGCAGCCAACGACAAGATCTACAACCCTGTCTGGTCACCGCGCCACAAGCACCGGGTGGCAATCGTGGGTATCTTCGACCTGGATGGCGATGGACAGGATGATCGCCCCCTCCTGAAGTCCATCCTGCGTCAGCAGGGGTGCGAGATCGATCTGGAAATCCTGCCGGACGGCACCATGCAGGGCGAGATTTCCGCCCTCACCGATTGGCTCGTGCTCGGGAAAGTCCCCGGCATCACCGTCCGCGGAGACGCCCTGGAAGAAACCGACTCCGGGAACGTATCGCTGTCGCGGCTTACCCAGGCCGCTCAGGAGGCGGTTCGCCAGGCAACCCAATTCGGTGTCCCGGCGATGAGCGAACACGAGTTCTACGATTTCCTGGGCTATCAGCCCTACAACCCGATCTACGACCCCTCGCGCTACAACGACGGACGCGAGGCGTCGGCCCGCGAACGCCAGCCGGTGACATCGGGCGGCCGAAGCACGAGCAGGCGGCCGAGCGCTGCCTCGGCCCCCCGTTACTTCCGGTTCTGAGATCGGAAATCCGGACCGTCGGAGCAAGGCCGTCGTCACGCCACCGTGACGGCGGCTTTTTTGCTTGCTGACCGCCAACGCTCCGCCGCCTCGTGGGAGCAAAACGGGACCAGCGGTGTGACAGCCGCCGCACCGCAGCAGCCTAAGGCGACACACACGGCACCGGCGTCGCCCGCGCCGAACCGGAACCGCCGGCATGACAAGAGCCAACGTCTGTAGCAACCCATGGCCGCGAAAGCAGCGAACCGGACGATCCGACACAACAGCAACGGACCAGATTGGGATCGCTTCCGAGGCTGCCTGTTAGGGTTGGCCATCGGTGACGCTCTTGGGGCGCCGCTGGAGTCGTTACCGCGCGGGAGTTTTCCCCCTGTAACCGATCTTGTACCCCCTCGCCCCGGTCTGCCCCTCGGCGGCTGGACCGATGACACCGCCACAGCACTCTGCGTCGCGGCCAGCCTGAAAGAACGATGCCGTTTTGCCCCCCAGGACATCATGCGTCGTCTGCTTCGCTGGTGGCGGGAAGGCTACATGAGCTGCACGGGCCATTGCTACGGGATCGGTGGCACCACGCAACGTGCGCTGGAACACTTCCTCGAAACGGGCCGGCCACCTTCGGAAGGGGATCAACCGTTCCCGTCGAACGGCTGCATCATGCGCCTGGCACCGGTGCCCATGTTCAGCTTCCCGGACGAAGATCACGCCGAGCGGCTTGCCGTCGAACTTACCTGCCTCACCCACCCCCTGCAGGAATGCCTGGACGCAGCCCGGCTGCTGGCGAAGATCATCTGCCGGGCACTGACAGCCAACTCCAAAGATGCCATCCTGCTCGACGAGCCGGACCGCTACCGTTCGTCGCCCCGGATCGCCGCCATCGCAGCGGGCGAGTACCACAGGAAATCGCCGGACGAAATCCGCGGAAGCCTCTACGTGGCGGATTGCCTCGAAGCCGCGCTCTGGTGCTTCCATCGGGCGGAAAACTTCCGGGACGCGGTGCTCCTGGCCGTCAACCTGGGCGAAGACACCGACACAACGGCAGCAGTCTGCGGTCAGGTGGCGGGCGCGTTCTGGGGCGCCGGTGGCATCCCGTGCGAATGGTTGGAACATCTCGCCTGGCGTGCTAAGATCGAATCTATGGCCGAACGGCTCGCTGAACTGGCCGACCAACGAATTGGACACTCGTACCAGCCAGGCACGGATCATCCGCCTTAGCAAACGAGTGCCGCACCGGGGCGCAGGGGGCTTAAGGAACATCCTCTCCTGCACTCGCTTATCGGCACACATTCGGTCGAATGACGTAAGCTCCGAAGACAGCGACGCGAGGGGCAGCAATGGTTGATCTGGAACGTTTCCGCGGCTGCTTGCTTGGTCTTGCTGTGGGCGACGCGCTGGGGGCGGCCGTCGAGTTTTCACCTCGCGGCACATTCCCCCCTATTACCGACATGATCGGAGGGGGGCCTTTCGGACTGAAACCCGGACAGTGGACGGACGACACTTCGCTTGCTCTCTGCCTCGCCGCCAGCCTGGTGGAACAGCAGCGTTTTGATCCCGACGACATCATGAGCCGCTTTGTGCGCTGGTGGCGGGAAGGCTACATGAGCTGCACCGGCTCCTGTTTCGACATCGGCACCACCACCTCCGGGGCACTGCGACGCTACACCCTGACCGGCGAGCCGTTTGCGGGCTCCGAGGCGCCCGGGCAGGCCGGAAACGGCTGCATCATGCGACTCGCCCCCGTTCCCATGTTTTACTTTCCGAAGATCGACGAAGCCGAGTACTACGCCGCCCAGAGTTCGCGGTTGACGCACGGAGCACAGGAGTGTGTCGATTGCGCTCGCCTGCTGGCGAGAATCGTCTGCCGCGCTCTTGCCGGCAAAGACCGAGACGAAGTGCTCTTCGCAGATGCCACCAGCTTCCAGGGCGCCCCCTCGGTAGTGGCAATCGCACGGGGGCAGTATACCAAGAAGTCTGAACAGCAGATTGAGGGATCGGGCTACGTCGTCCGGTGCCTCGAAGCAGCCCTGTGGTGCTTCTATCACGCAGGCGACTACCGCGAAGCCGTGCTCCGAGCGGTCAATCTCGGTGACGATACCGACACCACCGCCGCGGTGTGCGGACAGGTTGCAGGGGCCTTCTGGAGCATGAAGGGAATCCCCCAATCGTGGCTCGATCGACTCGCCATGCGTGAGCTCATCGTCTCCCTGGCCGATCAACTCGCCCAACACGCGCAGCGCAACCTGACAGACGCCCCAGACCCGACGGAAGGGAACGAATCCTGAGCGAGCGGGGTCGCCGCTTTGGAACGCCTGGCTGATGATACGCCAGGTCGCCTGTTCGACCTTCTGGCTGGCGAGTCGGTCTCAGCCTTCCGAGACCGCCACCGCGGTCCGGCTGGCTCCCTTCAAGGAGTGAAGAGTTACCCCACGCGCTCGAAGGAAAAGCCTGGCTTAAGCCGTGGGAAGAATCCGAAAGGCCGTGCCGGGAATCCCGATCCGTACCTGAGCCCCAGGCTGTACCCCCAGTTGTCGGACCAACGCTTGCGGCGCCCGCGCCCGAATCTGCACTCTCCGGTTGGGGCTAAGCGATAGAACAAGCTCCGCCCGATGGCCAAGGGGGTGATATTGCAGCACCTGTGCCTCGAGCACGTTCATCCCCCCGTTCGGCGATGTTGCCATCGCTTCGCTCGCTGGCAAGAGCAAGACGTCCTCTTCCGAGAACCCAA
>JALSID010000181.1 GCA_026981825.1 Planctomycetota bacterium | reverse complement strand
CCGCGACGACCATCTCGCCGAGGAAGCCCTCAGATAAGGACTGTTGCAACAACACGACGAGGGACGAATAACAGTCTCACGAACCTTCCATTAGTGTCAGCGCTCGAGACGAAGTACGCGGCCGCACCCCGACCACAACCATTTTGGCCGAGCCCTGGTCAAGTGTCCATTGCGTTACGCACCGGTTCACCAAGCAGGGTCAAGCGTGGTGGGTGAGGTCCTTCCCCCAGGCATACGTCGGCGTCGAAGCCATCAACCGGCCAAGAATTTCCTTTCCTTGCCGGTGCATGCTGCACTCTACCGCACCAGGTCGCCGTAGAGATCGGTTCGCCGGTCGGAGAGCCGATCGATCTCGTGCTTGCCGGGTACACGAATGATCCGCTTCTGCCGCGCCCGAGTGGGGTCCACTTCGGCGAACAAAATCGTTTCCTCATCAGGACCAGCGGCAGCGAGGACCGATCCGTCCGGGGCGCAGATCACGCTGTTCCCGATGAACCGAAATCCGCGCTCCTGCCCCACCCGATTCGCGGCTGCGAAGTAGATGTTGTTCTCCAGGGCACGGGTGGGAATCACATGTTCGGGCACGGGTTCGGCCCCGGGTGGCCAGTTGGTGGGAAGGGCGATAAGATCTGCCCCCCGCAGGGTGAGCACCCGCGCGAATTCCGGGAAAGACGCGTCGTAGCAGATGCCAAGGGCCACGTTGACCCCTTCCACTTGGTTGACCGCGTACGGGCCGTCCGCCTGGTCCGCGTACTTGTCCAGTCCCAACGATGGGAGATGTGTCTTGCGATAAACGGCGACCAGTCCGGCAGGCCCGAGGAGAACGCAGGTGTTGTGCAGTTTCTGATCAGCCCTTTCCGCGAATCCAACGATGATCCAGACGCCAGCTTCTCGGCAGAGTCCCTCGACCGCACGCAGCCGCGGATCGTCCAGACAGAGGGCGTGACTCCACGCCTCGTCGCGGCTCTCAAAGCAATAGCCGGTCAACGTGCACTCAGGGAAAACCACCAAACGCGCCCCCTGCTCGGCCGCCTCTCGCCCCCGGGACAGCACTGCGTCGATGTTGCGATCTGGGTCGGCAAACGCGATATCGATCTGGACCACCGCGATCCGCAAAGTTGTCGGCACGGATCACCTCCACCTCGTACGGTCGTGGACCAATGTCGCGCGCCACCACGGCGTGCGGCCATCAGGTTCGACACCGTCGTAAGTGTACCACTACCTGCTCTGCAGCAACGTTCCGCTTGCCACCCCCGATGGCATCCCGGTCCAACCATTCGCAGCGCACGGTCCGTGCCGGAACCTGCGTTGGGCAGATGGCCGACCGCCAGCGCGTTCTCTGGGAAGCAGTTGCCCCGGAAGGGACCGCCTTAGGACGGGGGTAACGATCGCTTATATTGGTCCCCTATGGGAGCCGATACAGATGACTGGCGATGTGGCGGTCATAATCGGGCGGGGGAACCGCGCGAGGCCATGCCGGATCGGGACAAAGCCGATCCACCATGGCCCGAGCAGATAGGGACGAAACCCGGGCTCGCCGCCCGCACCGATCGGATCAGCCGCAGCCAGCAACGGTCGCGCCCCCAGAAGGGCCTACAGTCGCTACGAAGCGCACGAGTGGACCGCTTCAGCGTCGACACTGTTGCCGCGGGGCATCACGCGACGAGACATACTTGAGTAGCCCCCATGGCTCAACGCAGTTGAGACGGCCAGAAACGTTGGGAGATCGCCGATGACCGTGCAGCTCCATCTTAACCGGCGCAACGGCCAACTCTACCTCGTACGCGGCCACGAACGCGACGGCGACCAGGTGTTCTGCGTATGTGAGTGGGTGGACGTCCGCGGTGGCGTGCTCCTGCACACCGGCCACGTGCAGAAACTGCAGCCCCGTGTGCTGGAACCGCGAGTCTACGACATCGTTATAGAGATCGACGCTCGATAAGCCCACACCAGCCGGCGCCACTCCATCCCGATCACGCGTCACGGCTGTCTTTTCGGCGGCGCAAACGGCCTCCTGCCACGCACAAGACAACGCAAGCCCCAACCGGACACCGTATCTCCTGAGGATCGTTGCACCTCCCCCAACCGACACCACTCCAACGCGAACCTGCAGCGTGCCCGTCATCGTCGTTTCAAGCCAGGTGGCTCGATATGCGGCCACCCGGTTATGGCAAGGCCCCTACCGTCGAGGTGGGCGTCCATGAAAAAACTGTGAAGAGATCGCGAAGAATCCGTGAATCCCCCGCTATACCCTTGGCTGCCCGCGGATGTGCGACTAGACTGGCATGATCTCATCCAGAGCTACACCGGCCGAACAGGCATTGGGTAACGGTTCTGAGGATCGGCGATGCAGAAACGAGCTCTTCTCGCGGTTCTCATCGTGTTGGCTGGTCTCCTCGGCGGTTGCAGTCGAAGCCAAGGGCCCAGTGGAGACGAAGCTGTCCCCATTAGCGTTCCGGCTCCGGACCCGAGTAGCTGCGTCAGTCCGACGGCCGAAAACGTGCACGCTGGTCGCTATCCGCTCGCGAGGCCGCTATTCATCTATGTGAACAAGAAACGCCTACTGGAGAACCCGGCGGTCTATTGGTTCGTGCGGTTCTACGTGGAGAAGGTGCGCGAGTACCTGAGGCAGGTCGGTTATTTCCCGTTCCCGGAGGAGACGTACCGGGAGAACATCGCGAAGCTGGCCAGTCTCGGGGCGGCTCCATCGGAGCCTCAGTCCGGGCAAGTGCTCGTAGACGGCTCGAGCACCGTGTATCCGGTGACCCAAGCGGTGGCGGAAGAATTCCAGAAACAGCATTCGGGGATCCACGTGCTTGTCGGAGTGTCCGGAACCGGCGGGGGATTCAAGAAGTTCGTTCGTGGCGAGACGGACATCAACGATGCTTCACGGCCAATCCGGCCGGCGGAGATCGAACTGTGCAAGCAGAACGGGATCGAGTACGTTGAGTTCAAGGTGGGCATCGATGCGCTCGTTGTGGCGGTGAATCCCGACAACGACTGGTGCGATTGCCTTAGCATCGCCCAGTTGCGCGAGATCTGGAAGCCGGGCAGCAAGGTGCGCTATTGGAGCCAGATCGATCCGAACTGGC
>JALSID010000180.1 GCA_026981825.1 Planctomycetota bacterium | reverse complement strand
GCAAACGTCCCTGCAACCGCGCCACCTCACTCCGGTCTTCCGTGGCGGTCCCGGCCGAATCGCCTGGATCAACGACATCGAACTCGACCAATCCGGCCGGCCCGTCTTAACCTTCTCGGTCCGAACCGACCCCCACGGTGCCGAACACGACTACTACTGGGCGGCATGGACCGGAGAAAGCTGGCTGGTCGAGCGGATCGCGTTCGCCGGAAGCTGCCTGTACGAAGCCGAACGCGACTACACCGGGCTGGCGGCCGCCTTGCCGGGTGATCCCACGGTTGTGGCCATCTCAACCAACGTGGATCCCTGCAGCGGCAGCCCCCTCGTAAGCCAGAGGACGGGTAAGCGCCAGTGGGAAGTGTTCCTTGGCCGCCGACCGAGCAACGGAGGAAGGTGGATGTGGATACCGATTACTTCGAATTCGCCCTGCGACAATCTCCGCCCCGTCCTGGTGCGGCGAAATCATGCCCGGGCCGTCCTGATCTGGCTCCGCGGCACATACCGGAGCTACCGGGACTACTCGCTACGGATTGTCGCCACCGAATTGAGCCTGCCGGATCTCGTGCCTGTGCATACCCAATGACGCTTGCCTATGGGGAGGCGCGGGCGACCTGGGCAACATGAGCAGCCGCCCGCAAGCAAGGAGGCCAGCCGGTCGGGTCCTGACTCCCGGCAAAGCGTAGCTCCTTTGGGGTTCCGGTGGCTCGTGGCGCGCGTATCTGGGTTCGAGCCCCGCCGAACGGACAACGCGACATGAGAATGTCTCGCGAGTACGAGAGGCCGTAGGGCGCGGGTACGGGGGGCCTCTCCGCGGGCGGTTCGACGGGGGACGCGACCCCCTACGGTCGCGGGGGCCCTGCCCACGAGGCTACTCCTGGGAGTCAAGCTCATCGGCGCCATGGACGCGAGCGTAGATCTCCTCCACCTGGGTCAGAAGTGCCTGGGCGCGGTCCTCCTCGCCTCGGGCCTGGTACAGTTCGGCCAACGAAAGCAGAGCGGCGGCGTATTCCGGGTGTTCTTCGCCGAGCGCCTGCTTCCGGATCTCCAGCACCCGGTGCAGAAGCGATTCGGCACGCGTGTAATCGCCGATTTTCGTATAGACCTCGGCCAGGTTGGCAAGGGCGATGGCCGAATACGGATGCTCTTCGCCGAAAGCTTTTCTATAGATCGCCAGCACTTCGCGAAGAAGGATCTCTGCCCGCACGAAGTCGCCCAGGGCCACGGCAACCGTCGCCAGGTTGTTCAAAGTGGTGGCGCACTCGGGATGGTCTTCTCCGAAGAGCTTCTTCTTGATTTCGAGCGCCTCACGATGCAACGGCTCAGCGCGGGCGGGTTGGTCCATGTCCTGGTATACGGAGCCCAGGTTGTCCAAAGCAGAAGCGTATCCGTGACTCTCCTCGCCCAAGGCATCTCGCTGCACGTCGAGAGCCTCGCGGTAGGCGGCCTCGGCGCGGGTGTAATCGCTGGTTTCGTGGTAGAGCCTCCCCAGCCCCATGAGCCCCCTGGTATACTCGGCGTGTTTCGCGCCAAAGACTCTTTTCGCAAGCTCCACTGCCCTGCCGATGGCTACCTCGGCGCGACTGTAGTCGGCCAGATCCAGATAGAAGAGACCTAGGTCGATGAGCGTCGTCACGTAGCCGGGATGTTCCTCCCCGAACAGCTCCTTGTAGGTCCTGAGCGCTTGCCGACACAGCGACTCGCCACGCTCGTACCGGCCTGTCTCATAGCACAACTTGGCCAGCTCGCTGAGCGTCGCCGCGTAGCTCGGGTCCCGCTCGCCCACGATCTTCGCGCGAATCCGCAGCGCTTCTTCGAACAACATCTCCGCCTCTTCGTACTCCCCAGCTTCCCGGCACATGCAGGCCAGGTTTTCCACGGCTACCACGTAATCCGGATGCTCCTCTCCGAACGCCCTGCGATAGATCGCCGCGGCCTGGCGGAAGAGCGTCCGCGCGCGGTCGTGCTGCCCGAGGGTTCGATACAGTGTCGCGAGGTTGTTCAGGGTCGCCGCGTAGTCTGGGTGCTCTGTGCCCAGCGCCTCCTGCTGAATCGCGAGCGCCCGACGGTAGAGTTGTTCCGCTCGCTCCCAGTCACCCAGGTCCTGATAGAGGCTGGCAAGGTTGTGCAAACTTGCAGCGTGATGGGGGTGGTCGGCACCAAGAATCCCCTTGCGGATCTCCGCAATCCGCTCGGCGATCGGTAGCGCCTCCGAGCACTTACCCCCTTCGACGAGATCCTTCAGCCTCTCTTCCAGCCCCCTCAGTTCGCCCAGGCGTACGCGCTTTTCGGGAGCAAGCCTGCCGAGCCGCCGCACATCGTCGAGGGCTTGGCGAGCATCGATCACTCGGTAATGGTGCAGGCTACCGGGGGGATGAAGCCGTGCGAGCCGTTGTAGCGCCTCCCTACGGGCAGCTTCGGCCGCGGCCAGATCCGGCTCCGTTTCAACCAGTGCCTTCTGCTCGTACAGGTCTGCGACAAACTCGAGGGATGTGACCAGATCCCGCTCGATCCGGCGTAGCGCGTCCTGATCCTCCGCCGCCTGCAGGTCACTGAGCAAACGCCGTTCGATGGAGAGGGCTTGCTGCACGGCCCGGATGGCCTCTTCCAGCTTACCCTCTGCACGGAAGCGTACCGCCTTTTGCTTCCATTGGTCCCGTTCCCGGAGCAGGGAGTTCGGAGCCGAGGCCCACGAGTTGGGTCGTCCACCAGCCATTCTGCTGCTCCGGCCCACGGCCTGCGTAGCCAGGACATGCAGGTGAACCGCGTCGGATTATACCGGAGATCGTGCTCCGGACCATGGTTCCAGCGACGTGACGACAGGCCGCCCGACGCCGCTCGCCCCCGCGGCAGGCCCCTCGCGTCTACCCCTTCGCGAGATTTCCCAGCAGCCGGCCCGAGCAAGCGGCCATGTCACGGAACTCGGACGCACATGCCCGCGCGCCGAATCATACCAGTAGACAATGACTCGGCCCAGTCCGCCAGACCGGCGACCCACCGGTTTGCAGGAAAACCCTGCGCCCGCACGTTCGCAAGCCCGGCGACCGTGCAAAGCTCACAATAGTACGCGTCGCTCGCCTGCCCACCGCGCGTTTGCACCTCGTCTCAGGGCAGCCGTGCCTACCCAGCCTGAAACCTCCCGGGGGCCGAACCTTCTTCACCGCACCCAACAGCCGCCCAAGGCGTCAGCGCCGTACCTTCCCCAGCGTGCCAAATCCCCGCTGTGATCCTTAAAACTCCACCGCATCCGGACCGTCCTCCTCCAACCACTCTTCCTCCGCCGAGTCCAACCCGCAGAGCAAGCCGAACAGCGCCAGAATAGCTCCCGGGTTCGTCCCCATAAGTCTGGGAGAAATCCTCGCGAAGTGCCCTATAAGCTCCCTCAGCCGAGCCTCGTCGCCGTGGCGCGCGTAAAGATCCGCTAACGAGACCAAGTCCCAGCCATAATCCGGGTCCTCCACCCCGGAAATCTTCTCACGAAGGGCAAGCACTCGACGCAGCGTGGATTCCGCAGCCGGGTAATTATCCGTCTCAATATAGAACTCCGCCAGCTTCCGTAGAGCATCAGCGTAGGGCTCGCTTTCCTGACCATGCGCTCGTTCGACGATCGCCAGGACCCGAGAAAACATTTCCTCTGCCTTGTCATACTGGCCCAAGTCTTGGTAGGTGCTCGCCAAATAGTCCAGAGTCAAGCCACAACGCGGATCGTCTTCCCCATACGCCTTGGTCAGGATGTCGAGCGCCTGCAGGTACAGTTGTAGGGCGCGCTCCGGTTCGCCCCTCTCACGGTATATGCAGCCCAAACACTCGAGCGTATCCGCGCACTCCGGGTCTTCGTCACCCAAGAATCTCTTCTCGATCTCCAACGCTTCTTGCAATAGAGCCTCGGCGCGCGCCTCCGCCCCGCTCTCGTAACAGATTCGTGCCAGGTTCTTCAGATTCCTGGTGTATAGCGTGTTTTCGACTCCCACGGTCTCCTTGGCAATCTCGAGCGCCTTATTGATGTACTGCCTGGCCCGGGGGTAGCTACCCGATTCCAGGTAAGCGAAACCGAGACTGGACAGCGCTCGGATATGCTCGGGATGCTTTTCACCATACGCTTTTTTGGAGGCACCTACCGCCGCAGCGTAGTAGCGCCTGGCTTCTTTGTAGTTCTCCCTCATGAGGCACAGGTCACCTAATGCTTGCGTGACCAAAGCGTAGCCCGGGTGTTCCTTACCCAACACGCTCTCCTGGAGTGCGACAGCCTTACGCAACACCTCCTCCGCTCGGTCGCGATCTTCCCCCCTATTCGCATAGAACAAGCCGAGGTTGCCCAGTACCACCGCGAACTCGGGGTGTTCCTCACCGACGGCTCGGCGGTAGACATCCAGGGCTTTCGAGTAGAGCGACTCGGCGCATTGATGTTCGTTGCATTCGCTGTAAAAGCCTGCCAGATCGTTCAAGGCCGCTGCGTAGGAAGGGTGATTTTCACCGACCGTCTCCTTCTGGATTTCCAGTGCCCGAAGGTACAGACTCTCCGCGCGTGAATGCTCCCCAAGCCTACGGTTCAGATCGGCAATCTGGTGCAGGGTAACCGCGTACAAGGGATGCTTTTCGCCAAGGGTTTCTGCCAGGGCTTGCGCCACGTCCTGCGCGAGAGGCAGGGCCTCGGTGTAGCGCCCCTCGTTGACCATGCGCTGAACCGTGCGCAGCAGAAAATACGCTTGGACGAGCCGCCGGCGTTGGTCCTGGGGAAGCGACGCAAAGCGCGGCAATTCGTCGAGCTGGCGCCGAATGTCGGCTACCAGGTGGTGGCCCGGTTTGCCAGGCGGACAAAGGCAAGTAGCACGATGAAGCGCTTCGTTCAGGGTAGCCTCAGCCTGCGCGAAGTTCGGCTCCTTCTCCTGAAGCTCCTTAAGCACGTACAACTCCCCCAGCAACCGGAGACTTACGATCATCTCCAATTCCGCTTTTCGCGCCGCGTCGGTCTGCCCCGTCGAGTTGAGTTCAGCGACCCACTCACGTTCCACGTCCAGTGCCTTGTGCAGGGCGGTGATCGCCCGTGTTACTTTTCCATCGTCCCGTAGCCGCCACGCCTGCTTCTTCCACCGATCCCTCTTCACAAGACGCGGATCCTTCTTCGGTTTGGTGCGCGAACGAGACGTCGCCTGCCGCTTACTGGATTTCGTTTTCTTCTTGCTCTTGCTAGCCCCCTGCCGCCCCACCGCTCCTAGAAACAAGACCAGAGATACGCTGTTGCGCAGGGCAACATGGTCCCGGCGGGATGGGACGCCGCCCAAACGCTGACCGCGAGCGCTCCCAGCCAGTCCCAGCTCCAAGCCAGCCTCGCCGACAGTCCTGCTGCCTCCCGCACCCGCCAGGCACTGTGCCGAAAGCGCACACCCGGTAGCAGCCGAAGGACTCTCAGGCCGGTCCAGGCGGGAATGCTCCAGCGCTAGCGGACCGCGCGTGAGGGCAACTACTGTCGAATCGCTCACCGTCGGGCGATCGACACGCAGCGTCTGCGCGCACAGCCAGACTAGGGCGAGGGCAAAAACGAGGCCCAAAGCCTCCCATACCGCGGTACTTTTAGGCAAGCACACGTGAGCACGACGCGACGCTCGGGTTGCGCCAGGAAATGCCCGCTTATCGGTACCGCGAGTGAACATCGACTCAAACCTCCTGCCGTACGTGGGGCTCGCCGTGACCGCATGGCCAAGACGCGAGCTGCAGAAAGAGCCAGCCGCGCCGTGCCGTCCTGCGTCGGGTCCCCCTCTATCAACCCTTGAACATGCCGCTGCTCCGCTCACTAAGGAGGGACACGCACCGGTCATCCAGCCACGAAGGATCTGGGCGATGGGCGTCTTGGAAGGGGGCAGGTGGTGTGCCCTCGATCTCGACCCCAACTTCCCCCGACAATTCTTCCCATTCCGAATCATGGTCGGACTCCATTCGCCCTCGACGTCCCACAAAACACCTCACGCTACCTGTCCGATTATAGCGGCTTATAGCGGCCGGGCGCAGCCTCCGAAGCCGCATGCCACCACGGCCTCGAGGGGTGTCGCGTGGCGGAACGAACCGACTCGCCAAGCGCGCTGCCCCAAACCGACCCGGCTGCGTGGGGATCGCTCACACGACACACGCCGTCGGTCCCTCACCGAGGCGAGCCGCGGTCAGCCCTCGCCGCCATTACCAGTTAGCTCGAACCTCCACGGGGCACTATCTTCTTCCCGACCGCCTTCCTTCCCCGGCCGATGAGCCACCGCCGAGGGCCTCGCCCCTCTTCCCCTTATTGGTCACTCGCCACTGCCGCTCTCTTCATCCGCCCCCTCATCGATCGGACCCCGCCACCATTGCCCACTGAGGAGAAAACCGGCCCAGACGCCTGGGTGACTGCGTCTCCCGCCGGACGGAAGCTCGGCAGTTTGGAGGGCTATCCCCCTTTCTGCCAGGCCGGTCAGGAACCGCTCCGTCCGCTGCCGGACCTGGTCCGGATTGTGGAGCACAAAAAGCTGTGCGGCGCGCAAGGCCTCCAGCGGCCCCATGCTCCGCTGCCACAAATTGCGGTAGAACTCCTCCATCAATACCGACGTAGCCGCGTCGTCCACCCGCCACAGGCTGCTCACCACCGTTCTGGCCCCCGCCACATGGAACGCGCGCTGCAGCCCCAGTACACCCTCGCCACCTGCCAGCTTCCCCAAGCCCGTATCGCACGCCGACAAGACGACAAGCTCGGTCCCTTCCAAATCCAACCCGGCTACCTCTTCTGCCGTGAACAGACCGTCCTCCTCACGTCCCGTGCCGCCCGTGGCACCGGCAAATACAAGCCCGGAAAGCAAGAGCGGACTGAACAAGCGATCGCCCCGTTCCCACGCAGCCTCCATATGGACGGCCCCCTGCACTGCCCCAAACCGACGTTCGGAAAGCTCCTCCGGACGTGCAAAAAAGCCGTGGGTCGCCAGATGCACGTACCGCCACCGCCGAACGAGCAACTCTTTGACCCGTCGCTCCCGCGCCCGAGCACCGGACAACAAAACTACCCGCCCCCCTTCGACGACCGCTTTGTACTGGCGCACCACCTGCTCCGCCTCGGCAAGCGTACCGGGGAGAAACGCGAACCCGCCACGCTTGAGGTGTTCAACTGCCACCGGCCGGCGCACGCTATCACCTCCCGCCCCTGCCGGCTCCTCTGGCGCCGCATCGTACTGAATTCCCCCGGCCACAAGTAGCCCTCGACCGACAAGGCGGGGTTCGTCGCTATCACCCCCCACTCCCAAAAGCTCCCCCAGATGACGCCCCGAAGCCACATACCCGATCCGCAGCTCTTCAAGCAAGTAGCTCCCCGGCTCCCGGCCCGGCAACGCGGCTAGCGGAAAACGACACAGCGGACCGTCCGGCGCTACAATCAGGAGCTTCGCCCCCGCCAGGTAGGGACGCAGAGGCTGCAGCAGACGACGTTCCAGCTCGGCTGCGGCCCTTGCCCCGTCCCGATCCAGACCAAAGCTGGGCCGCCACCGCTCGACAGCTTCACCTATCGGTTCCACCGGGCCCAGCTCTAACCGCACCGTCTCCTGTCCCCGGCGAAGCACAAACGCTAGCAAGCGATCCTCGCTTCCCCCCGTGCCGTCCTCCAGCTTTGGGTGCGTGTAAACGAGAAAATCAACGAAAACCATCCCTGGCGGCAGGGCTTCTGCAAGCGCTTCGGAGCTCAAGTCCGCAAGCCGCTTACCTGCACGGAACGCGGCGCTGCGGCGTGCCAGTTGGCTCTCCAGATCCTCCTTGCGATCGCTCAGTTCCTGCAATTGACGCCGCCAGGCCGCGCGCTTGGCGGGCTCCGGGATCGCCAGCGCCAGCGTCGCCCACCGAGTACGGACCCGGTTCAGTTCCTCCATCAATGCCCCCAACTCCGGGTGCCGCCGCGCCAGGTGATCCTCGCGCTGCCGGCCCAATACCGCCCCCTTCCAGCGGAGCACCGCCGAGTGCACCGTTCGTGCCGGAACACCGGCCTCATCCGCCAGCGCCAGCCACCCGTCCAGGTACCCACGGCTCTTCGCCGACCAATGCAACCGTTGCCGCCGGCTTTGGATCGCGAACACACTGTCGCGAAGCTGCTCGCTCGTAGCAAGCGCTTCTCGCATGAACCTCTCCCCGTCGTGCACACGTCCTTCGAAAGCACAAGCCCAGCCGAGTCCTTGAAGGGCCACGGCGTACTGGGGCTGCTTCGTGCCAAAGTTCCTTGCGATGATCTCCACCGCCTCGCGATACAGCGACTCCGCTCGGCCCCACTCCCCCATGCCGCTATAGACGACCGCCAGATTGTTCAGACCCATCGCGTAATGCGGGTGCGCTTCGCCAAACCTTTCTCTGACGACTCCAAGGAGCTGCTGGAGAAACGACTCGGCGCGAGCGGAATCTCCCATCTCATTACAAATGACCGCAATATTGTTCAGCGTTACCACGTAGTACGGATGGTGCTCCCCCAAACTCCTGCGGGTCACGTCCAGGGCCTGCCTGAGCACCGCCTGGGCTCGCGCATAGTCGCCCATCGCCCCGTACACATCGCCCAGGTTGTTCAAGCCCCGTGCGTAGGCCGGATGCCGCTCCCCAAGGCTGTTGCGATAAATCTCGACCACCCGCCTAAAGAGCGACTCGGCACGCCCATAGGCCCCCGTGGCCCGATACAGATTCGCCAGATTACCCAAGCTGGTCGCGTAGTCAGGGTGATCCTCTCCAAGCCGCTCCTTCTTGATCTGCACCGCCTGCTTGAGCACGAGTTCTGCCTGGGGATAGTCCCCCACATCCAGATAGAGGCTCCCCAAGTTGTTCAGCACGGTAGCGTAGACGGGATGCTCCCCACCGACCCGTGTCTCCAGGATCTGCCTTGCCTGCGACAGGAGCTGTTCGGCTCGCCCGTAGTCGCCCACTGTTTTGTACAACAGGGCCAGGTTGTTCAGGTCCGCGGCGTAGTTGCGATGGTTCTCGCCGTACACATTCCGCGTGATCCGCACCGACTCACGGAACAGGCGCTCGGCGCGCGCATAGTCGCCAATCGTCTGGTAAAAGGACGCGAGGTTGCCCACCGACCTACCATAGGCTGGATGGTTCGCACCGAGGACCTTTTTCCGGATTTCCATGGCCTGGATAAACAGGGACACTGCACGGGCGTAGCGGCCAGTTTTGTAGTAGAGCTCCGCCAGGTTGTCCAGGCTGGTAGCGTAATCCGGATGTGCCTCCCCCAAGATCTTTTTGCGAATAGCAATGGCGCGCAGAAAGAGCGTCTCCGCACGGCGGTAGCTACCCATCTTCTGATACAAGACGGCAAGGTTGTTGACCGCCGTGACATACAGCGGATCGTCCGCACCACACACCTTCTCTGCAAGCTCAAGCGCACGCTCGAACAGTCGCCTCGCCTGGGGATACTCTCCCCGTGCGATGTAGACATCGGCAAGGTTATTCAAGCTGGTGATGAAGGCCAGGGTCTCCTCGCCCGCTGCCCTCTTGTGGACCTCCAGGACCTGCTTGTATAAAGCCTCGGCGCGTGTGTAGTCGCCGATGGTCCGATAGAGCAAGGCCAGCGCGCCCAGACTCCTGGCATAACTGGGATGGTTCTCCCCCAAGCTCTGCTTGCGAATGCGGAGCGCGTCCCTGAAGAGCCTTTCGGCGGTGCGGTAATCCCCGAGTCTGAAAGAAACCTGTCCCAGGTCAGCGAGGCTCGTGGCGTATGCCGGATGGGCCTCGCCAAGGATCCGCTTGCGGATTGCGACGACCTGGCGAAGAAGCGGCTGCGCGCGCTTGTAGTCCCCTGCCTGAACGTACAAGGCCGCCAGATTGTTGAGGCATGTGGCGTAATCGGGGTGTGCCTCAGCGAGCACGCTTTTGTAGATCTCCATGGCCTCCCGATACAGCGCCTCTGCACGCTCCATCTGCCCGAGAGCGTGGTATAGGGCGGCCAGGTTAAAGAGGCTCAAAGCATACAGGGGATGCGATTCACCCAGAAGACGCCGCCTGGATTTGACCGCCTCCTGGGCGAGCGGCAAGGCATCACGTGCTTTTCCCTCACGCCATAGCTTCAGGACCGTAGCGTTCAGTTGGTCGGTTCGACGCAGTTGCAGGCGGTCTTCACGAGAAAGGCGGGCCAACCGCCTCACAAGATCCAGCGCCTGCCGAGCATCGATTACGCGATAGTGCTTCGGATGGTTCGGGGGGTAGAGGCGCATCAACCGGTCGAGTGCTTCCTTTCGCATCGCCTCCGCCGCGCCGAAGTCCGCCTTTGCCTCCGAGCTCTCCTTCCGTTCGTAAAGCTCAGCGATCAACTGAAGCGACCCCACCAGCTCCAGTTCCATCTGGCGAGCCGCGTTTGCCCGCCCTGCCGCTCTGTACGCCTCCAGCAACTGCCGCTCGATCGCGAGCATTCTTTTGGCCGCCGCGATCGCCTCCCCCAGTCTCCCCTCCGCTCGCAATCGCAGCGCCTCCCTTCCCCACCGGTCCCGCTCCCCGATCAGCTTGTCGAAGGAGGCCTTTTGCGGGGGGTTGTCCTGAGCGGTGGCTGACTGAGGGCTCGCCGTAAGGACGTGCCTGCGCCCGGCGTCGCCCAGCAGGACCGCGAGCACAGCCGCGGCCACTAAGAGACGGTAACCCATGATCAGTCTCCGTAACCGAACGCGTGCGCTAGCGCTCCTGCCGGTCCGCGCCGGTCTTGTTGGCAAAACTCACAATGCGTACCAGCTCGAAGTCCTCCGCTAGCCGCTCAATGAGAAACCGATGTGTCCGCAGAAGAGAATCGTCGATGCGTCGCGACGCTACGAAGTCGACACCTCGTTCCGTTGCCACGTGCGATCTGTCTCGGACCAGTCGTATCAGCAGCGGTCGCGACTCGTCCCATGGCTGCGCGGAGAGCCCACGCAGCAGGTCCTGCAAACGACGAGCCTGGGGCGACGGTTTGTGGGACGCGAGCATCACGATCGTTTCCATCCCAGGTGGACCGGTCACCGGCCAACCTTCGTCCTGGCTCGCAGGCAGAGCGATCGACCGAACGGGTCGTTCGCCGGTCGGGAAACTCGTCCAGTCCCCTGGCTTCCACGGATAGATGGGTTGCGCGGTGCCGTCGGTGCTGATCCACACCAGATAGAGATACGCAGCACGCTTCAGGCCCGCTTCCACGCGAATGCGATCCCCCTCTCGTAAGGGCAAAGCACCCGGCGCATCGATGGCCAGGCCGGACCGCTGAGAATCGTACCGGTTCCACACGCGAACAGTAACCTCCCCCTGGAGCTCCTCTGCGTCACCATGAACCGCATCACCTACCGCCGGCGCCCCCTGCCCCAGCACCACGACACCGCTATCTAACGCTCCTTCCGTGGAGCGGTTCTCCCGGACGCCGCTCCCTGAAAACCAGCCGCGGCCGGACAGAACAGCCAGCGCGAGCACAAGCGATGCACCGGCAAACACCAGCGGCACGATCTGTCGTCGACTACCAGTCTGCTCGGCCGGCACACCAACCAGCGGGTCGAGGTCACGACGCATTTCCGCGGCAGATCGGTAGCGCGCGGCCGGATCAGATGCACACGCTCGCTCAATGATCCGCCAGATCGGAGCCCCCTTGTCCACGCCGGAGGGAAGGGGAGCGTCTTCGATGCGCACGGGCACCTCCGCCTGTGCGCCGGCCAGCAGAACATACATCGTCTTGCCCAACGCATAGAGATCGGCGGTTTGATCAACCGTCCCTTCCGGTGGCCAGAACCGGAAGGTGCCGCGCATCGATCGCAGCTTTTCCCTGGAGATGATCAGGGTAGGATCCCCCACCTTCCAGACCCCGCCGAAACGCATCACGTTCGCAGGCTTCACGTCGCAATGCACGGCGCCGGCGGCATGCAACCGCTGCAGGCCACTCAACAAGGACGAGGCTATCACCACCACCTCCTGTGGCGTCAGCCGACCGTGCCAGAGCAGATAGCGCCGGAGCGTCAGAGGCTCGTAATCTTCCGGAAGCCGGTGCGCAGTGGACTGCTTCGCGTCATCCGCCAAAGGCATGACGTAATAGTAGTAGTCCCCCCACTCTCCCACATGGTAGATCGGCGCCAGATACGGATTGCCCGCCGCCCGCTTCCGATACTCGCGAACGCCCTCGAGCTCGAGCAACTTCGCCTTGGAAAAAACTTTGACGGCGCAGAACTGGCCGTCATGCCGATTACGGGCGAGCCAAACTTCACCAAAAGCCCCCCTTCCCACGGACCGCACCAATTTGTAATCGGGAATATCTGGAGGCTCCACCCCCTCCTTCCGAATGCTCCCCACCCGATCGGCTATAACGGTGGTGCGTATCGCGACACCGGACGGCAGCTTCGGTCCCGCACTCGCCTTCGCCTCAAGCGCAAAGTTCGCCAGCACGAACGCAGGACCCTGATCCCCGTCTCGCCGGACCTGCTCCGTCTCCAGTTCCCCGTGACTGGTAGGATCAGGGACCTGGCCGTCTGGCCTTCCCCTGGCCTTCATGTCTACGCTCCGAACGACGGGCCACAATCGTTGTGCGTATTGTAGCTGATCTCTGCACCGTGTCACAACCACCCTGTCCTTCGAGGCTTGCACCATCAAAGTGAAGGGGCGACTCTCCTGTGGCAGCCCACATCTAGGCAGATCCATCCGACGCACACAGGCGACGTGCCCCCTGGACTGCCACACCTGTGGCTTTAGGCTAAACGAACGTGTGTGTCACTCATGGCCCCTCGAACACCCCTGCAGCCTGTGTCAGATCCGGTCAGCGTCACCCGTATCTTGGGTGATGAAACGACGAAAACGGTCACTTATACAGGAGTCCGATTATCTCGGCGAGGGGCGAGAAGGCCAGATTGTACCGGTCAGCTCAAGCGATGCGGCTCTGTCCCCGTCCGAGCTCGCATCTCGTCCGCTGTCGTTGAGCGAGTACGTCGCGAACCACGGTCTGGCCGTGGAGCGCGCAACACAGCCCACACCAGCCGACGCCCCGTTCTTCCGGCTGGCCAGACAGCTCGCGCGCAAACTCCCCGCGCTACGTCCGACACTGGCCGTTCTTCGGCGAATCCTGTCGCGCCTCGCCGTCCAATACGTCGGACGCCACCCCTTCACCCACGAGGAGATCCAGGCGGCTCAATGGCTAAGTGCGCAACTGCGCCCATACGGCGTACACATCGACGTCAAGGAAGAAAGCCACGGCGTCTCCTTGCGTTGTCGTGTACCCCGTGTAGGGCTAATCCGGCAGTTTCTGACCGGGCTGTGGCTTGAGTTCTACGCCTACGAGGTCGTCCTGCACGCGGTGCACAACGCCGCTCTACCCGGGGAGGTCTATCGGTCGGTGGTCATTACATACCCAGGCTGTTCCGTACACATAGGCGAGCTGGACGTGGTCGCGATTTGGGGCCGCGCCATTCTGGTACTTGAAGCCAAGACCAGTGGGGGACGGCCGCGGAGTTTCCGGCTACTGAAGAAGCTTCTCGGCGTGCCGCCACGGTGCGCCATCCTCGTCAGGACAGGTTTCCGTGGCGTAGAGAGCTGCCGAGGCTTCGTTCGCTGCGGCGTTGCGGCGCTGGAGGGGTACGTACGCGAACTGTTCAGAAAGGAGGCCTCCGCAGCCGGCAGCCGCCCTCGACTTCAACTGGAGCACACGTTGGTGCACCACGCATAGGGAGCCCATACAGTCGTCCATCAGACGGAAGGGGAGAAATCCAGGAAACCCCTGCGATTTCTGGCCCCCGGGATATCCCCGCACAGAGCATCTCCGGAGCGAGACGTCCACACATGCCCCAGGCAAGCTTGGACCAAGGTACGAGCTTTGGGCGCAGGCAGACCGGAGGCAAAGGGGCCGCTCCACCGACAGCTAGCACTTCCGGCGGTATGGGAAAGGGAAAAAAAGGTTCGCGAGCGAGGCCGACGGGACTCGAACCCGCAACCTCCGGATCGACAGTCCGGTGCTCTAACCAATTGAGCTACGGCCCCGACACCTTGCGGTCGCTCAAACGTCACAAATTGTATTTCCCCGTCAAGGGACGGCCGGCACGCTTAATCCCGTTCGGCCGCGCAATTCTACGCTGCACCGCAAAAGCTGCCAAGATCGACACGCCGCGCGCCGTCTTTCCTAACTCTCTGCGCTGCGGAACGAAACGGCATCGTCCGGTCTCGCTTACGGGTGGAGCGTAAGCCATTGTTTGGCGCGCCGTAGCCAGGCCCGTTGCCGCTGCCGCTGAAACGAAGGGCCGTTCTCGATCGCTCGCACCATCTCTTGGAGGACCTGCTTGGCCTCTTCGGAACGCCCCAGACGGTGCAACAACATGGCGTAGCGATAGCTGCCCTCAGGGTTGTTCGGGTAGTAGCGCAGCAACCGCTCGTAAGCGGCCAGCGCCTGGTCCGGAGAGCCGCATTCCTCCACGGCGCGGGCATAGAGCAACGCCGCTTCGCCATAAGCGTAAGAGGGATCGCGATCGACCAACGGTTCGAGCAACTCGCGTGCACGCCCGGCCTCGTTGCGCTCCAGATAGGCCCGCGCCAGGTGAAACCGAGCGTCGGCGTCTCCCGGGTCGGCGTCCAACGCGCGCCTCAGCCAGTCGATCGCCTCGTCCACTTCCCCGGCCTCAACCAGCGCCGCCCCCAGGCGAGCCATGTGGTACGGGCTTCCAACCCGTTCGGCCAGGTCACGAAGCTCCCGAATCTGGGACCGAAGCACCGAACGCACCCGCCGCCGTTCGATCAGCCAAACCTTCAGTGGATAGAACACCAACGGCGTCAGAAACAAACCAAGCATGATGCAGGCGGCAACGATCGTCAGAATCTGTCGGACAGGACCTTGAAACTCGATCTGAAACATACGCCTTGGCTGCGCTTTGGCTTTTTGCTCACTTCGTCCGGTCAAGTACCGCTCACCGCAAGAACCACATTTCGTATCATGGTAGGCGCAACACAGCACGGTCAGCACGCGGGACTAGGGCACGAAGCCCCCCGCCTGCGATCGTGCTCGAGACTGCTCTACACCGGAGAACCAACCAGCAAGCCCCAATCAGCGAGGTGAAGCAGTGGTCTACCGAACAGTGGCTCTCGTCCTGACGTTCGCGTTCGCAACGGCCTCACGTGCGCCCGCCGGACGGTCCGACGTCCCCTTCACCGCCGTCCGGCACCACAAAGGCGCGACCGGATGTCCGCAAAGACATCCGCTGACCTGCACCGCCTCGATCGACAGCCTCGCTAAGGGGGCCATACCCCACAGCGAGCCCTATTATTACCCCCTTCCCAACCACCGCCTCAGCGACCTGGACAAGCCGTACCACCTTTCCAACGACCCGTCATCGGGGTGGACCGAACGCGATCCGAATCGCCGGCTGTCCGGTGCAGTGGCGCAGGTTTCGCCCGAACGCCGAAAGCAGGGGAACGCGGGGTTCCGACCGATCTTTAACGGTCGGGATCTCACGGGCTGGGACGGCAACCCCGAGTACTGGACCGTCGAAGGGGGAGCGATCACGGGCCGCACGACCGCAGACAAGCCTCTGCCCTACAACACGTTCCTGATCTGGCGCGGCAAGCAGGTGGCGGACTTCGAACTGAAGCTCGAATTCCGCCTAGAAGGAACGAACGGCTGGGCTAATTCCGGAATCCAGTACCGCAGCCACGAGCTGCCCGACGTCGGCAAATGGGTGTTGGGCGGCTACCAGGCCGACATCGATCTGAGCAAGCGTTATCTGGGCATCCTGTACGAGGAGCGTGGCCGCGGCATTTTGGCGCTGCGCGGCCAGCGGGTCATCATCCGGCCCGCCCAGAACATGCTCAAGCGACGCCGCCCGTTCCGGATCGAGGTCGTAGGCAAGCTGGGCGACCCCAACGAACTGGTGGCCGATATCGACCTAAGCAAGTGGAACACCTACCGCATCATCGCTCGTGGCAACCACCTCGTCCACATCATCAATGGCAGAAAGATGGTGGAAGTCACCGACGAAGACAGTCGCCACCGTGCCGGCAAAGGCCTCATCGGCTTGCAACTACACCGCGGACGGCCGATGAAGGTGCAGTTTCGAAACATTTACTTGAAGGAGTACTAGCGCAGGCAAACCGGCCGTGTGCCTGGCGCGACCTAATCTCCGGTCGAGATGCCCTGGCGATCGTCGCACGGCGGACCTTGCTCGCAGGGCGCACGGCCAAAAACCCCCTGACGAGCTTGTTGCGCGGGCATTGGTATTGTCCCGCCGGCGCGGGACACCCGGCAGTTTATGCCCCGGTTCATGCGCGAAAACCGGGGCTCGCGGGCGAACGGGCTGCTCCGGCCTGGCCCCGTTAGCAGTCGCCCCGCAGGCGGGCTACCGCGGCCGATCTGCAGTCGGTGCAGCACGATCGAATAACCGACACGTGGCGCCCTCCCTCTCTAACACGGGCCGGTATCTGCGCTCGGCGTTCAGTCGCTGCTCGATGCAGCAGCCTCGCGCAGCGCCACCCGGCGAACCTTGCCGAGGAAGTTAAGGGGGAGGCTGTCGGTGAGTCGGATTTCCTTGGGGACTTTGTACGAGGCGAGATGCTTTCGCAGGTACTGGCGAAGATTATCCTCGTCCAGCTCCGCCCCCTCATCGGGCACGATCCAGGCGACAACCCGCTCGCCCCAGCGGGGGTCGGGCTCGCCGACAACAGCACACTCGTGCACTCCCGGGTAATCCCGGATCACCTCCTCGACCTCGCTGGGATAGACGTTCAACCCCCCAGTGATGATCAGGTCTTTCTTGCGGTCAACGATGCGGAAGTAGCCGTCCTCGTCCATGACGGCCAGATCGCCCGTGTACAGCCAGCCGTCGCGGATGGCGTTCGCCGTTTCTTCCGGCGCGTTGTAGTAGCCGAGCATCACCTGCGGCCCGCGCACGACAAGCTCGCCCACCTCGCCAACACCAAGATCGCGCAGACCCGTCGCCACGTCCACGATCCGCGCATCGGTGTCCGGAAGAGGTAGCCCGATGGTGCCGGCGCGAACAATGCCCGGAAAGTTTGCATGAGTAACGGGCGAAGCTTCGGACAATCCGTACCCCTGGCAGACCTCGGCACCGGTGAGCCTGTGGAACTGCTCCTGGGTCTCGACATCCAGTGCGGACGCCCCCGAGATCGAGAGCTGCAGGCTGCTCACGTCGTACTTCCTGCGCTGCAGTTCGCGCACCAGCTCCCGCATCATGAACGGGACCATGGGAGCGATGGTGACGCTGTGCTCTTCGATGAGCTTGAGTGCCCGGCGGGCGTGGAACTTGGCCTGCAACACGAGCGTGGCCGCTCCGCCCAGGGCCACCAGCATGGAGACCGTTGCACCGAAGACATGGAAGAAGGGCAGAATGCCCAGCATCACCTCTTCCCCCGGGCGTCGGCCGCTGACGGAATGTAGTTGTGCCACGTTCGAGAGCAGATTCCGGTGCGACAGGACCGCCAGCTTCGGGGTCCCTGTGGTACCGCCCGTCGGTTGAAAGACAGCGGGAAGGTCGGGATCGGTGAGGAGAGGCTTTGGAGGAGGTTGTGGCCCCGGTTCGTACAGCTCCTCGAATTCAACGAGCGTGGTGGTCTCTGGCCAGTCCAGGCGAGGCATCCACCATCTGCGGACGCGATAGGCGGCTGCGAGCGAGTAAGAGAGGTGCGGGACAAGGGTGACGACGACGGCGATCGGAATTGCAGTCCGATGACATGCTTCGACGACGGGCCGGATGCGCAAGTCGAGCCCCACGATCATCTTCGCCTCGGTTTCACGCGCCAGCCGAGCGAGTTCCTCACCGCTGTACAGCGGACTTCCGTGAACGATCTGGGCGCCGACGTAGTGAGCGGCGAACCAGAGAACGACGAACTCTGGACAGTTGGGTAGCGCCATCAGGATCCGATCCCCCGGCTCAATCCCGAGCTGCTGCAGTCGCGCGGCCACATGCTTCAGCCGCTCATACAGTTCGCCGTAGGTCCACTCGGTCCGCTGATACACGATCCCCTTGCGCGTGGGAAAGTGCTCGGCAGCGAGCAGGACGAGCTGTTCGAGCCGAATCTCCGGGTAGATAAGTCCGTAGGGGATTCCGTCGGGATAGCTTGCGTGCCAGGCACGCCTGGGCAATTGCCAGTGCCCCTTTAGAGGGAATAGGGAGCAATGCAGGTCAACGACAGCACGATGTGCAGGTGAGTGGTCAGCAGTCATAGGGCAGACCCGCGTGTGAGCTCGCGAGGTTACCTGTCTTCCATGCCATGGCACAGAAAGAGGTGCCCGTCCGCTGTGCCCGGGCACTCAAGGCGTTTGGACGGTGCTTTCCTCTTCAGTTAATTGTTGCCTCTCCGTGTGACCGTCCGTGAACCCGTTGCTGGGCCCGTTGACTGCTCGGCCCGTCGCCGCAGTCGTTGCCGGCGGCGGACACGCCTGCGGCTTTCGGCGTAGTACAACCTCCACAGCAACCGTTCCAGCCAGACGTACGGTCGCCCGATCCAACGACGCGCCGCGCGATCCCACAGGTGGGAATAGCGACTTATCCAGAGCAACAGCCGCTGCAAGCACGTCACGGACGCACCGTCGGGCGAAACGGCTCAGTCGAGCACAAACGGTGACGACGGATCATCCTCGTGTCGAATCTCGTCGACGGGTTCGGACCGGCCCCATCCGCGGTAGAGCCGATTCGGGGCGTTGAACACGTAGCCGGGCAGATTGCCCACGTTCCGGTAAGCGTGAACGACACCGGGAGGGATGATGATGAGCGTGGGGTTCTCCTCGCCCGCCAGGACTACCTGCCGCTTGCCCCGAGTGGGGGATGCCTGGCGCATGTCCCACATGTAGACCTTGAACGTGGAGGGGCCCACGAAGCCGAAGAGGTCCGTCTGGTCACGGTGCTCGTGGGGACCGCGAGCCACTCCCGGATAGGTGAGCGACACGTACGCCATTACGGGATAGTGTTCGGGTTGCAGCTCGTCGTGGCGGAAGATCTCCACCAGCCATCCGCGCACGTCGCTGTACCGCTTGAGTGAACGGACGATAACGCCTTCGATTTCGCCGTCTTCGAACTTCACGTCCGCGCCCCTGTTCTGGTTGTTCCCGCTGCGGGTTACGCTCTTCGCCTTCGCGTGCGCTTGATGTTGCCACGGAGTCCCGAGGCGGTGCGGTGAGGGACCGCGTGCCGGACGCCTGTTCCTTATCGTAGTCGAGTATCACAAGTTCCCCTTGGTGCCAAGAGCGACCGCCGCGAGGCCGGGCCCGGCGGATGCAGCTACTCGACCCGCCCGGTGGAACCCGACCTCCGCCGCGCCGTCGGCGGAGCATTGGTAGCGCGCCCCGGCCCCGGGGTCCGGCCCCACGGGCTAAGGCCGATAATCCGCCTGGGCATTGCCCCGGTACCCGGCGCGCTCCCTGTCCGGTCAAGTCCAGCGTCCGAAAACTCCCCCCTGAGAGACTGATCGGTCCGATCCGCCTGATCGGACGGATTTGTCCGAGCTCAGCGCGGGGCAGGGCCCTCGGCAAGCGCGCCAAGGCCCCAGCAGAACCGGACCGCCGTCGCGCCGTCGAGGCGCATTGGTAGGCCCGCCCGGCCCGGGCGGGCACGGGATTCCCCGCCAGCCCGCGCCCGGACCCGGCCGCGTACGCGAAGGCCCATTGCCCACCAGCCGGGCCCTCTCCCAGCTGCGAGCCGCAAGGCTCGCCGTAGGCC
>JALSID010000179.1 GCA_026981825.1 Planctomycetota bacterium | reverse complement strand
CGTTCCCTCCTGTTCGATGGGGTTTTGCGTGGCCATCACATAGAAGAGTTCCGGCAGGCGATGGGTTTCCGCCCCAATCGTCACTTGCCGCTCCTGCATCGCCTCCAGCAGAGCACTCTGCACTTTCGGTGGCGCCCGGTTGATCTCGTCGGCGAGGACGAGATTAGCGAACACAGGTCCAAGCCGGACGTAGAACTCGCCGGTGCGGGGGTTGAAGATCTGGGTGCCCAGGATGTCGGCGGGTAAGAGGTCGGGGGTGAACTGGATTCTCTGAAAATGTGCCCCGATCGCAGCCGCAAGGCAGCGGATAGCCAGCGTCTTGCCCAGTCCGGGCACGCCCTCCAGGAGGATATGGCCCCCACTGAGCAGGCCTACGAGGAGGCGATCGACCACGGCCTCCTGCCCAACCAACACGCGACCCACCGCGCGGCGTATCGCCGTCGCCAGTTCCAGAACCTGGTCCAGTTCAGCGGTACCGCGCTGCTCGGTCGTCACGTCCGTCTCCTGTTGCGTCAGTCTCGATCGGCCTCGACGTGCGTCTCCTCTACATCTTATGAGCGAAGGCGGTACCGCTCCTGATGGTGTGGGAGCCGTTCCAGAACGCGGTCGAACTTACCCCCTGCAACGAGCGCCGCACCACGTCCCCCACCCGCTACCGGCACCAATGGCCGACTCCAGGATCGGCTCGTCCCGAACCGCCGACTTCCACCGCATCGGCCGCGGTATACCGCGCCAGTTGTGCATTGGGGATGAGCGATCGAGCGGCAAGCCGCCGAAAAAAAAACGGGGCACGGTACCTGTGCCCCGATGCATTCTGCGCTTGCTGCACTTTCTTGCGTGCGCCCGTGGTCGGACTAACGCGGCCGACGTTCCAGCATCCGGCGCAAGATCTCGTCGGCCGCCCGACTGGTGTCTTCGCGAGTCTTCTCGATCTTCTGCTTTTTGCCCTTCAGCTTAATCTTCAACCCGCCTTCAACGACCACAACCTTCTCTTCTTCCCCCTCCTGCTGCTGCCCCGCCTTTGCGTCCTGCTGGCCAGCCTGCTCGCCACCTGTCTCGGTTCCCTGTCCAGGTGTGGGCACAATGGGCACACCCAACTGCGTCTCTTGCAATTCCGCCCGTTCCGCGATCGTCTCTTCGGGTGAGGACGCACCTTTCTGGCCCAGGAACGTGGTCGGCATGTCGGCCACGCTTGAAGGGGGTTCGGCGGAGGTCAGCCACTCTGCCACCGCGTCTTCGTCGTGCTCTTCTGCGCCGATCTGGGCTGCTCCGGTCGGAGCAGTCCCCACCTGTTTCGCCTTTTGTCGGATCACGACTCGGAAGCCCAGGGGGCCAATCTGCACCGTGTCGCCGTGCCGTAGCACCACCTCGCCCGTAATCCGGTGGCCATTTACGAACGTACCGTTAGTGCTGCCCAGGTCACGCAAGCGCAGGCTATCTTCGCCGAGAATGAACACACAGTGTTGTCTGCTCACCAGCTCGCTGGTAGGGCGAAGCTGGCACTCGGCCCCTCGACCAACCAGCAATCTTGGAATCCGGAGCGGAATCTCTTTCCCAATCGGTTTTCCCTGCACGACAACAAGCTTCACGTCGAGCACGGCGCTACACCTCTCTTCTGACCCCCTGCCGGGACAGCGGCTCCACTCGAATCGCCCCTTACTCCCTGCCGGTGAGCGGCCGTCCCGAGAGGCAACCTATACCCGCTACCCCTATGCCACCCAGACCCATCCCTGAGATGCCCGGGCAAAGCCACAGGGTTATGAATGTACTAGATCCTGCCACCATTTGTCAAGACGCTTTGCGGACGACCCGCGGCCGTGGTTCCGGCCCAATCGGTCCATGCCCACGGACCCTTCCGCACAACCAGGCATCCGGCTCCCGCCCCCCAAACCGGTCGAACCAGATCGAAGCCGAATCATTTCCGGCCATGTCCACAGTGGCAGTCGCCACTTTCGTACGCATCCGCGACCCGTCGTCCTTCTCCCGCCACTGCACGTCCCCCCCTGCAGCGCCGGTTCAGGTTCCAGTCCGGTTGTGCGTACTTGGCGTCTCGTAGCCAAGATGCTTTGTCTTCAATAGCTATCGGCAAACGGACAGGTCGAACCAAGGGGCAACAATGCATTATACCCACGAGCGCCCGCTCCAGCGCGGCGGCCGTCGCCTCTTCAGACAGCCCCGGCAGCGGCCCCAGCACACCATGAAGGAGCAGAGCTGTCCGGGAACGGCGTTGAGCGGAGCCCAACACCCGTTTGCCGTCGACATACCCCGCCAGGCTATCCGGTCGCTCGAAGCAAAGCAGTGCGTGGCGATCCGCGCACGCGCTATCGCCGCCAAACCGGATGAAGACCCCCGCTCTGGCAAGCTCTGCAGCGATGGATTCATGCACGGCCCTGGCGAACCGTGCCGCGGGCCCAGCAATCACGTCCCTCCGCACCGCGCAGGCAAACGTCATCTGCTGCCCATGCAGGATTGCGCCCCCTCCAGTCGGCCGCCGCACAAAGGGCAGCTTGCAAAGCCGCTCGTCCCGCTCGAGCCAACTCGCATCCTGGAAGTAGCCAAGGCTCACCACCGGCGCGTCGGTCCATCCATACGTGCGAACCACCCCGGAATAGAGACCTTCCCCCACCAGATGCCACATGGCCTCGTCGATAGCCATGTTCGTGAAGCGGTCATACTGAGAGTAGGGGAGGATGCAAGCCGATGCTGACACGGGTCCACTACCCCGCTTCGTGGTCCGCTCCGCCCTCCAAACGATTGAGCTCATGCCAGGTCAGAATCGGGTTGCGCGCAGCCTTCACTTCGTCCGGTCGCCGTACCGGTGTCGTGTGCGGCGCCTCGCGTACGAGCTCCGCGGGCTCCTCGCGAATCCGAAGCAAGGCGTCGGCAAACTGATCCAGCGTCTCCTTGCACTCGGTCTCGGTGGGCTCAATCATGAGGGCCTCCGGAACGATAAGGGGGAAATAGACGGTGGGGGCGTGAAATCCATAGTCCAGCAGCCGTTTGGCAACGTCCTGCGCGGTGAGGTCAACCTTGCGCGGCAACAGGTGCTTCCGTCGCCAGTAGCGAATGGTGCCGGCCAGGTCGGAATCATCCACAGTCGTGGCCACGAACTCATGCATGCAGC
>JALSID010000178.1 GCA_026981825.1 Planctomycetota bacterium | reverse complement strand
TTCTCTTCGAGCGCCTGTTGCCCTGCGGGCCCCGGTGCTGGGGGAGTCGAGCCAACCCCGTTCACGCCTCCGCCTGTCTACGAGAACGACAGTGGGTCCGGGCCCGAGGTGGCTCCGTTACCTCAGCAGTAGAGGCCTTCTCTCCAGCCTTTGCCCTATGCGGTGTTGTGGAACGCTGTGTGGCGCGCTTTTCCCTATCTGAGGGCCAGGTCCAGCGACCTGAACGACCGAGGGGGTAGTTGGAGGCTTGGGGGGGCTACGTTCCGGACGTCGGGCGGCGGCGAGGATCGCGTGCTCCCCGGGACTGCGTCCCTTTTGCCCGTCGCTCCGTTTGCGTGAGACCGGGAGCTGCTGCAGCCGTTCGGTGGCAGCCTCGCACCCGCTTTTCGCGCCCGTTTGCCCACGAGAAGCTCTTGACTGCCGGGGTTGGAATCGGATAAATTAACCCTACGTGAAGGCGGGGGGTTTGGGAGGACGGCACGCCTGTGCAAGGCCATTCTCCCTTCCGCGCATCTGTGGTTGTTTAGTTCTTTCGGGTTGCTTATAGGCCTTTTTGGCCGTTCCTGGTTGCGGTTCAGTCTTGGGAGGTTATGCGATGCGCCGTTCTACTCGTGGAGCGTTTACGCTTATTGAGTTGTTGGTCGTCATTGCGATCATCGCGGTCCTGATCGCTCTGCTACTGCCTGCGGTCCAGATGGCACGGGAAGCGGCCCGCCGAGCTCAGTGCCAGAACAACCTGAAGCAGATCGTGCTGGCGTTGCACAACTATCACGACGTCCACGGCTTCTTCCCGCCCGATGACACGCGCATTCTGTGGGGGGCCGCTTCATCCGACTGGGGCAATGTTCCCGGCCGTGAGCAGCACTGGTCCATGAAGGTTTTCTTGCTGCCGTACCTGGATCGGTCCGACATCTACAATGCTGCCAACCTTGACTTGCCCGGTTCTGGCATCCCGGCCTGGAATTGGGGACGTGATCCCAACTCGACGCTGCGGCGTGCGCGGATCGAGACGTTCCTCTGCCCCTCGGATCCTCATTTTGAGCATCCGAATCCGCACGCGGCATCGCAGAACTATGCGGCGAACTATGGGACGCATCGGTATTACAACAACTGGAGGACCAACGGGATCGCGTATGCTCCAGGTTGGGACTGGGCGATCAATCGTCCGATCGGCTTGCGGGATATCATCGACGGCACCAGCAATACGGCTGCCTTCCATGAGTGGATCCGCGGGGGCATGGAGTGGAACCCAACCAACGCGGTGAACGATCCTATTTCCTGGACCTGGCGCGCGCCTCACGTGGCTGGCGCCCCTGGTGGTCGGAGTGCCCGGAGAGAGGGCGACAAATGGTTTGAGCGGGTTTGCGACGAATCGACCCAGCCACAGTGGAACTTCAAGGGGGAGGTCTGGTGGTACGGCCACTCTGGGCGTGGCAGCGGTGTGGGCCATACCGCCCGACCGAACCACAAGAGCTGCAACGCAGGTTGGCGGGCTTTCGACATGCTCATGGCACCCAGCAGCCTGCACCCCGGTGGTGTGAACGTGGCCTTTGCCGACGGTAAGGTTCGATTCATCAGCGAGGACATCGACCAGGACATTTGGTTCGCGATTGGAACGCGTGACGGTCGGGAGCCCTTCGACGAGAAGGCTCTCACCTACTAAATCTCGGGCCCGTTTGACGCGACGTAAGAGAGAAGTCGTCTGCCGGGTGCCGGTGCGGCTACCCGGCAGACGACTTTAGTGGAGCCTTGGGGAATCCGACCGGGAACGGTAAGGAGGAATCATGCACCGAATAGTTGCTGTATTGGTTGCTTTTGGGGGGCTGCTGTGGATCGCCGGTTGCGGTGGGGCAGGTCAACCGTCGCCTGAGAATTCAACCGAAGGGGTACAGGAAAGCGGATTGCAGGCGTTGCCCCCCGGCATCGAGCAGGAAAGCGCGCAGCAGGCTATGCAGCAGTTCTACGAGACGGGTCAGGTCAGTCCGGAGCTACGCAAAAAGCTCGAGCAGGGCGAACAGGGGGCTTATGGGGGGCAGTATCCGGGTGCACAGCGTGGGGCACCTCCGGGCCAGCAGTAACCGGACACGTAGGGCGTAACTGAGACGCAATCCAAGGGCGGCTGCGCGCGGCCGCCCTTTTTTGTCAGGCACCACGATCGGCACCTGCCCGGCACGCCGGGTTCCCCGACGCCTCGCCGAGGAGAGCGTCGCTGTTGCGTTCCCAGGCCTTGCCGGGGTACTTGACATGCGGTCCCGGCTCAGGTAGCGTGAAGCCTTAGAAGGTCGGCCACTGGCGCAGGCCGATGGGTACATGGGTCCGGTTCAACGGGATCTGGTCTGGGGTTATGGGAGGTTGGTGCGATGGTAACCAAACTGCGCCGAGGCTTCACGCTCATTGAGCTGTTGGTTGTGATCGCGATCATTGCGGTGCTCATCGCGCTGTTGTTGCCTGCAGTGCAGATGGCACGGGAGGCGGCCCGACGCGCCCAATGTCAGAACAATCTGAAACAGATCGTCCTGGCGTTGCACAACTATCACGATGTTCACGGGTTCTTCCCACCGGACGGGATGCGGGCCGGCTGGGACAATCCGAACTGGAGCAGTAACCCCGCGCGGGACCAGAATTGGTCCATCAAAGTCTTCCTGCTTCCCTACCTCGACCGATCGGACATCTACAACGCGGCCAATCTCGATCTGCCCGGTGCCGGTGTTCCGCCCTGGAGCTGGGGGGGCCGCTGGGGTACCGATCCCAACTCCACCCTTCGTCGTTCGCGCATCGAGACGTACCTCTGCCCGTCCGATCCGCACTTCCAGCACTATGACCCCCATGCGACCTCCCAAAACTACGCTGCCAACTACGGCACGGAGCGGTTCTACAACAACTGGCGGACAAACGGTATCTGCTATGCGCCGGGTTGGGATTGGGCGATCAACCGTCCCATTGGTCTGAAGGACATCACCGATGGGACTTCGGTCACCGCCGCATTCTCGGAATGGATTCGTGGAGGAATGGAGTGGAATCCCCAGGCAGCGAAGTACGATCCCCTTTCGTGGACATGGAGCACCGGAAGCTTCACGGCTGCTCCCGGTGGTCTGAGGGCTCGTCGCGAGGGGGACAAATGGTACGAGCAGCGTTGCCAGGAATCGACGCGGCCCCAGTGGAACTTCAAAGGAGAGGTGTGGTGGTACGCGCACGCGGGGCGCGGATCGAGTATCGGGCACACCATGCGGCCGAACCGGAAGAGTTGCAACGCGGGCTGGTGGGCGTTCGATAACGTAATGGCCCCCAGCAGCCTCCATCCCGGCGGTGTGAACGTGGCGTTCTGTGACGGTCGGGTGCGGTTCATCAGCGAGGACATCGATCAGGAGATCTGGTTCGCGATCGGCACGAGAGACGGCAAGGAACCGGTCAACGAAACACAATTGGCGTTCTAAGCGTCTCGACGGCGTACTGCTCCTAAACCGGCTGCGCCGTTCGGCTACGGGTATGCGAACGGGGCCCGTCCGGTGGCGGCAGACCTGGCGTCATCGGGCGGGCCTGCTGGTGGAGAAAAAGCTGAGGATCGTGCGTGATGCGGTGGTTCTTCTTCGCGACGATGGCGGTAGTAGGGTTGGTTGTCCTCCCCGGTTGTTCGTCGTCGGGCCAGCCCGCGGCGGATTCGGACGAGGTGACCGAAAAGACAATGGAGAGCGGTTTGAAAGCGCTCCAGCCCGGCGTAGAACAGGACGTGGTGACCGAGGCGATGGAGCAGTTCCGGCAGACCGGGCAGATCGATCCTGAGCTTCGCAAGAAGCTCGAGCAACAAGGACAACAGATGTATGGGGGGCAGTACCCCGGGGCTCGTGGGAGGCCCCCTTCGCAGTAAATCCGCCGCGGTACCAGGCGTGCTGACGAGCTCGTCGGTTGGTTTGTCCGCTCTGCGCGGTTCTGGAGCACCCGGCGCGAGCGCAAACGCGATCATGGTCCCGGGGCGAAACAAACGCTCCGAACGGGGGGCCTGTCACGCGCTTAGACGCTGGGCACGCTACTGGTATGAGCGGGTTGCTGTGGTGACGGAGGTGGGGTGACGGGGAACCGAAAAGGGAGTGCACAGGAGCGAGGTGCGGCCCGCGCCATCGCACGCATCCGTCTCTCTGCCCGGCGGCGCCTTCCGTGCTCGTAGAGAGCGGTAAAGGCGTCGGATTCCAACAAGGGGGATAGCTCCTTCGACGAGGACACCGCATCTTCCAGCGCTCGCGATGGGGGTGGTTCCGTAGCGATCGGGTGTTGCCCGAATCCCGGGGGGGGGCAGGTTGACCAACAGGCCGCTTTAGCCTATACTGTCAGTGACTGCCCGTCCTTGTGCTAGCCCGCCTTTGGTTTCTGTGGCCCGTCCTCTGTAGGGTAATGTGCGCGCTTCTTGTGTGCTCGCTGATGCGTTCCCGCCCTTTTGTTCTTTTGTTGTCTCTGGTAGACCGTTCGGAGGTTGGTCATGCGACGATTGAGGCAGAGCGGTTTCACGCTCATCGAGTTGCTGGTCGTCATCGCGATCATCGCCGTGTTGATCGCGCTCTTGTTGCCCGCGGTGCAGATGGCTCGGGAAGCGGCGAGGCGAGCCCAGTGCCAGAACAATTTGAAGCAGATCGTGCTTGCGCTCCATAACTACCACGATGTGCACGGGTTCTTCCCGCCCGACGGCATGCGCGCCGGTTGGGATGATGCGAACTGGAGCAGCAACCCGGCGCGGGACCAGAACTGGTCCATGAAAGTTTTCCTGCTGCCGTATCTCGATCGCTCCGACGTCTACAACGCCGCCAACCTCGATCTCCCCGGCTCCGGCCTGCCGGCCTGGAACTGGGGCAACGACCCCAACTCCACCCTCCGCCGCGCCCGAATCGAGACCTACCTCTGTCCTTCCGACCCCCACTTCCAGCACTCGAACCCCTATGCCACCTCCCAGAACTACGCGGCCAACTACGGTACCGAGCGGTTCTACAACAACTGGCGAACGAACGGAATCGCCTACGCTCCGGGTTGGGATTGGGCAATCAACCGCCCGATCGGTTTGCGGGACATCATTGACGGGACATCGACGACTGCAGCGTTTTCGGAGTGGATCCGGGGTGGCATGAGCGGAAGCAATCCGGCCCCTCATGAGGATCCACTCTCCTGGACCTGGAACACCCCCAGCTTCACGCAAGCACCAGGCGGCTTGAGCGCTCGCCGCGAAGGCGACAAGTGGTACGAGCAGCGGTGCGAAGAGTCGACCTCGCCCCAGTGGAACTTCAAAGGGGAGGTCTGGTGGTATGCCCATGCGGGCCGTGGCTCCAGTATCGGCCACACGATGCGACCGAACCGTAAGAGCTGCAACGCGGGCTGGTGGTCGTTCGACAACGTGATGGCGCCAAGCAGCCTCCATCCGGGCGGTGTGAACGTGGCGTTCTGTGACGGCCGAGTTCGGTTCATCAGTGAAGATGTGGACCAGAACGTCTGGTTCGCCATCGGAACCCGTGATGGAAGAGAGCCGGTCAACGAGAGCGAACTCGCGTTCTAACCTGCGGGTCAGGGCAACTGCAGCGCTCTCACGTGGCGAGCATACCAGCCAGAGCCGGCTGACGGAGAGATAACGCCGGGTGCGGAGCCCAGCGGCTCCCCGCCCGGCTTTCCGACGAGGGCAAACGTCAAGGATACAGCGATGAAGAAGCTGCTGAACGGTAATGTTCTGCTCCTTGGGCTGTTTTTGATCAGCGGTTGTTCCACAGGACAGCCGCCCGCTAACCCGGAAGAAGCCGATCAGGCCACCATGGAAAGCGGTCTACAGGCGCTCCCCCCGGGCATGGAACAGAATACGGCGAAGCAGGCCATGGAGCAGTTCTACGAGACGGGCCAGATCAGCCCTGAGCTGCGCAAGAAACTCCAGGACCAGGGCCAGCAGGTCTACGGGGGCCAGTATCCCGGAGCCGGCCAACGTCCACCAGGACGGTAGGCAACGAGTCCGTCCGACGCGCGCATCAGGTGTGCGTCTGGAGCTCGGAGCATGAACGCGCAATGAGTGACGCCTGCCCGGGGCGTCTTAGCGAGGGGGGGAAGTCCCCGGCGAAGGGGGCTTTTCGCTCTTCGGAAGCGGACGTACCCGACGAAGTGCACGGCCTTCGGTGGCGGCGATCGGGCGCAAAACCGCACAGACACAGTCGGTTCGCTCCCTGCGCCCCCTGCGGTTTGGCTGGACATGCTTCCCGGGCGACCGTCAGGGCGAAAGGGAACCGGCCAAAGTGGCGGCACTTGTGTACCGTGCTCGGTGCTACTCGGGCAGGAGCAAGAGTTGATCGCGGCCTTGATAAACCCGGTATCGACGGTTTGCCGGAAGGGGCCCGAACGTTTGCAGGGAACCGTCGGGCCATCGAACGGTGAGCTTTGACACCCGCTCGGCTTGGCCGATTCCGATGAGGAGCTCGTGAGCGTCGGCTGCCTGGAAGCTTCCCCCACCCACGAGTTCACGCATAAGCGTCCGCGTTGGATCCCCTTCGCACGTGACGTACACGCGCACGCCTGTTCCGTCCCGTGCCGAGCGGGTTCCGACGAATTCCAGGCAGATGTAGTTGCCAACAGGCTGCGTGCGGTTCTGGACAACCGCACTGGGAGCGAGATGGTGGAGTACGGCCAGGTCGACACGGCCGTCGTGGTCGAAGTCGCACATGGCGCTGGCCCGACCGATGTACCGCTGCTGGAAATAGGGGCCCGCTTCGCGGGTAACTTCGATGAATCGGACCGGGTTCGTTTCCGCTCCTGCGTTAAACATAAGCTGGGGGGGCATCTTGAACGGCACCGCGTCGCTGCCTTCGTCATTGATGTGGCCGCTGGCGATGAAGATGTCCAGCCATCCGTCGTTGTCGATGTCGATGAACTGTGTCCCCCAGCTCAATTGCTGCAACGTGGGAACGCTCAATCCCGCTGCCCGTGTGACGTCCACGAAGTACTGGTTGTTCTCGTTGCGCCAGAGCGTGTCGTGTTCCATGAAGTAGTGGGTAACGTAGAGGTCGAGGTCGAGGTCGTTGTCGTAGTCGCCGCACGCAATGCCCATGTTTGCTTCTCGCACACCTTCGGCATTCAGCGCGCACCCGAGCGCGAGACCCCGTTCGGTGAACCAAAGCTTCCGTGCTGGCCCGTCCGGGCATCGAGCGATCCTCGACGGAGTCTGCTCCAGGGTGGACTCGTTCACGAACAGGAAGTTCGGGCGCAGGTCATTTGCCACAAAGATCTCCGGAAGCCGGTCATCTCCAATGAGATCGGCGATCGCCACGCCCAGTCCCTTTCCTTCCGCCGCCAGACAGCCGGCTGCCTCGATCATGTTCCAAAAAAAGCCCCGCCCGTCGTTGGCATACACGGCGTCCGCTTCGGCTTCGTAGTAGTCGGGACCGCAGTACTTGCCTGTGCCGTCCTCCTTGGCACACTGGATCCACGGCAGGAACTGGATGTACGTGGCAACGTACAGGTCGAGGTCCCCGTCCAGGTCCAGGTCTGCGAAGGCACAACTGGTGCTCCAGACCGGCAGTCCAACTCCGGCGCTGGCATCCACGCGGCTGAAGGTGCCGTCGCCGTTGTTGAGGTAGAGGGCGTCTGGGCCAAAGTTGGCCACGTACACGTCCGGAAAGCCGTCGTTATCGAAATCGCCAACGGCGACGCCCATGCCGTACCCAGGGTCTGACGGCGCGGCATAGTCCGGGACACGCACGAATCGCTTCCCTCTCAGGTTGCGGTACAGCGCGTTTACCTCGCGGGATGGCGCCCACGGGGGGAGTTGGCGACCCTGTGCGAAGTAGAGGTCCTGCCAACCATCGCCGTCGTAATCCAGCCACCCCACCCCGCCGCCCTGGGCTTCGGGGAGCCAGTGTTCCCCCGTCTCACCTCGGACATGGGTGTACTCGATGCCCAGCGATTCCGCCACGTCCACGAAAAACGGCTTGCACTTGGGCCGAAGCCGGTCGGAACTCAGCAGATCGGAGAGGTCGATGCTCACCGGAGCCTGTTCTTTTTCCGCCGTCGGCGTGGCGCTTGTGCGTCGAAGCGGGGCACTTTCGACCGCGCCCGGATCACGCTTCGCCCCTGTGCGGAAGCGCGGCACCAAAGCGCCGGCGACGAAGCCCGCCACGATCAGGGCAGTTATCAGAGCAAAAGCGGCAATCAGACGCTTCACGGGTCGTGATCCTTTTCGCACAAGCCCGGGCGAGGCGGTTCCAGGTCTTCCATAAACTACGCTATCCGGCCGCGGCTTAGTTCTTCTACGGCAAGGCGGCCGCGGCTTCGAGGCCATCGTAAGCAGGCTCCAGAGCTGTCAGCGGTGGCTCTGCCCCGGATGGATTGGAACCTGCCACGCCGGAGAGGAAGGGAACGACGAAGCGAACCTGAGCGGGCCATCGGTGCGGAACGCGCCGGAAGTATCGCAGCCCCGCTGGATCCAGACGGCTCCGCCAGCACCCTATCCGGCATTCCAATTCTGCGACCGTTTCAGATTGGTCCGCGGACCACATTTCCCCTCAATGAGCGGGGTAGGGTAGGCTGTGGTCGACAGCTTCCGAAGCTGGAAGACCGTCGGGTGTCAGAGGGTACGGGAACTTTTGAGACCGATGGCCTGGGCGTCACCTGCTTGCCGGTTCGACCGCTGACTCGTGCCGGTTCCGCAGCCTGCGCGCTTGTGCTTCCCGTTGCCATAGTTCGGATTGTTCGGATTCCCCCATCGTTGCCCAGAGTTCCGCTGCTCGCTCGCACTGCTCGGCAGTCGGCTGATAGCGGCGCGCTCGAATATCGAGGTAAACCTGTCCGAGCTGTTCCCGGGCGCGATCGATCTGGCGGGCGAGCGCTGCGTAGTGGTCTGCTTTATGAGCGAGTCCCTTCCGCCGCAGTGCCTGAGCGAGCGCGTAGAGCGCTTTGCGGTCGCGGGGGGCGGCCTTGACAGCCGCTTCGAACTCCTTGATCGCCCGGTCCAGGTCGCCGCGCGCCTCGTACCATTGTCCGCGATACCGTCGAATCCGGTGGTCCGCTGCAACGGCAGGAGGGATTTTTTCCCAGAGTGCACCGAGCCGGTCGAACTCGCCCTGTTCGTACAAAGCGGAGATGAGGAGCACCCATGTCTCCTGGTCGTTTGGATTGAGTGCCAGAGCCCGTTGAAAGAGGGGAATCCCTTCGGATAGCCGCCCGAGCCGGATGTATTGTTGCGCTGCTACACGCAACACGAACCGGTTGTTCCGGTCGCGATGCACCACGGGTTCGAGCAAACGGAGGGATTCGGCGGGCGCGATACGTTCGTGCTCCTGTCGAATTGCTTCGATGAGCCAGAGCACGCGACGGTCGCGATCGGGGTCGCGGCGGTAGAAGTCCGCGCAGCGGCTTCTCGCCTCCTGAATACGCTCTTCCTCAAAGTAGAGCTGCAGCAGGGCCCACGCGGCGTCGATGTGCAGCGGTTCTTGCGCGACCGCCTCGATGTACTCGGCTTCGGCTTGCGACCAGATGTTCAGCGCCTTGAACGCTTCGCCGCGCAGATAGTGTGCTTCGGACGCGAGGGGGGCATCGGGGGGTATCAGGTTCAGAATCTCGACGACCGCCCGATAGTTTCCCCGCTCCAGCATACCCGCCGCGCTCGCGACGGCGCGGTTAAACCGGTTGCTGGAAGCGTTCGTCCGTGACTGGCTGATGTACCATCCGGTTGCGGCTGCGAGCAACGCTAGCGGGACAGCCGCAAGAAGCAGCCGGCGCAGTTGTGTTCGTTGGTTCTCGACAGTGTTCACGGGACTTCCGCCAGCTCCGGCGCGTAAGCCGATGCTGCCGCTGTGGCGGCCGCGGATGCTGCTTTTCTGCAATCTTAAGTGCGCTTGCCAGCAAGCGGGGGCTGCCTGTAGCCGGTGACGCCGAATCGAGTGCTGGGGCAAATAATTCCGCCGGTGTGCGCATCTACATGTGTGAACTGGAAGGTTGGCCGCGGGCGCAACGCGAGTGCGAGATGCCTCTGGTCTAGATCCCGCTACGCTGGCTCGCCTGTACGTCGAGCATGCACCGGACCTGTTGCGGTTTTTGCGCGGCGTGCTGCGTGACGAGCAGGCGGCGCTGGACGTCCTACACACGGCGTTTGCGCGGGCGGCGGAAATGGGCGGGAACGTGAACGAGGCCGCTTTGCGAAGCTGGCTTTTTCAGGTCGCCTATCGAGAGGCACTGGCCTTGCGACGGCGGTCCGCGACTCAGCAGCGCGCTCTGGAGCGCCGCAGGGAGGCGGCTTCGGGGGACAGCCCGCTGAATCCGGAGCAGCTTCTGGTTCGGCGAGAGACGGTGGAGCGGGTACGGGCGGCGATCGCCGCTCTACCCGAGGCCCAGCGCGCTGTGGTGATTGCTCGCGTGTACCGCGGCAAGAAGTTCGCCGAGATCGCTGCAGAACTCGGCGTCCCGCTTGGCACCGTGCTCACCCGGATGCGGGCGGCGGTGCGACGGTTGCGGGCCGCGCTGCGCGATGAGCAGCCTGGAGCACAGGAATGAGCTGTCCATGGTGTGATCGCAACGAAGGCTGGTGGCAAGCGACGCTCTACGTGCTCGGCGAACTGGATGCCGAGCGAACGGAAGCGTTCGAGGAGCACATGAAGAGCTGTCAGCTTGCACGGGAGGCGGTAGCCGAGGCGGTCCTGCTAACCGATGCTTTGGAGATGATCGAACCCGGGTCAGTGGTCGGGGTGAGCGTTGTGCCTCCTAGACGACATGGGCTGTTTGCGACCTGGGCCCCGACCCTGACCGGGGTTCTTTCTCTGGCGGCCACGGTTGCCCTTGTTGCATTGGTATCATGGTGGGCGAGTACGCGGGCGCCCAGTGCGCCACGCGGGCCGATAGCGGACCTGGCGCTACGCTGGGCCGCCTTGCAATCGATGGAATTCGATGATCCTGCCGACGGAACACCTCTCATGGCCGACCCTGGGCCGGAGCTTGCCGAGCAGCAGGATGCCGACCGGCTCGATCAGCCCGTCCCGCTGTTCGACTCCGCACCGGACGAGGAGCGGGTTCCGGACTGGATGCTGGCGGCCATGGCAGTACTCGGCTCGGACACACCGGACAGATAGTAGTACGCCGTCGCTTGAAGGGTGGTGCTTTTGGTGCAGTGGCTTGTCTTGCGCACAAGGTGGTGGACGGTGGCCCTGGCTGCGGGACTGTGGTGGGCAGGCACCGTATGCACGCTCTCCGGTCAGGAACGGGGGCGCGGCCCCCAGCATGAGCGGCGTAGGGGGACGCCGGCGCAGGTTGCGCCCGAGCATGAAGCGGCTGCGCGGGCGTTTGCGAAGCAACACCATCCCGAGTTGTTGATCCTCCTTGATGCACTCAAGAAGCGCGAGCCTCGCCGCTATGCGGCAGCAATCCGAGAGCTCTATCAGACCTCGGAGTCGTTGAACCGGCTCCGCGAGCGGGACCGGGAGCGATACGAGGCGGAATTGCGATTGTGGAAGGCAACCTCCCGTGTTCGCTTACTGGCGGCGCGGCTGACGATGGGGCAGAGCGACGATTTGGAGCAGGAGCTGCGCCGGGCGATTGCCGAGCAGATCGAAGCGCGGATCGCGTTGCAGCGTTTGACCCGTGATCGGCTGCGGCGTCGGTTAGCGGCGCTGGAACGGGCAATTGCCCAGGCTGAGGCAAACAAGACGAAAGAGATCGAACGGCGTCTGGCTCGGCTCCGCCGCCTGGTGGCCTCCGGTGGGGAGGGGCAAAAGAAGGCAGCCAGGGGGCGGAGTCAGGCCGCTGCCAGGAAGCGTCGTCCGGCAGGGCAACGCAAACCACGGGAGGAGTGAGCGTGTTCCATCGGACCTGGATGACCACGCCGTGTCTGCTGGTGCTGCTTTGCGTGGTGCAGAGCGCCGTGGCTGATGATGTGATCCCCCCGGCCTCGGTGCGTTTTCGAACTCTGGACACCGACGAGGTGCCCGACTTTCAAAAACACGTTTCGCCCCTCCTCGGTCGGTTGGGGTGCAATGGCCGTGCTTGCCATGGATCCTTCCAGGGGCAGGGGGGCTTCCGCCTCTCCCTGTTCGGCTACGACTTCAACCAGGACCATAAAGCTCTGCTTGCCGGCGACCCGCCGCGGGTGAACCTGGACGACCCGGAGGCGAGTCTGATCCTGGAAAAGCCCACCTTGCTTCGGCCGCACAAGGGTGGCAAGCGTATGGCCGTCGATAGCTGGGAGTACAACCTGCTGGTGCGGTGGATAGAGGGGGGAGCGAAGGGGGTAGGCGAAAAGCCGGCCGAGCTTGCTTCTCTGGAGGTGAAGCCGAGCGAAATCCTGTTTCGCCGGGTTGGAGAGAAGGTGCAGGTGCGCGTGTACGCGCACTGGCGGGACGGAACGGTCGAGGATGTGACCCCGTTGTGCCGGTTCCAGACGAACGATGAGTCGGTGGCGACCGTTTCGCGGGACGGGCTCGTTACGTGCACCGGAAAGGGGGATACACACATCGTCGCCTTCTACGACAGTGGTGTTACTCCCGTTCCCGTGATCTTGCCCGTCACCGATCTTGTGGGGGACCGCTACCCCGACGTGCCGACGCCCACGGAAATCGACCGTCTCGTGGTGCAGAAACTGCGCAAGCTCGGCATCGTCCCCTCGGAGTTGTGCAGCGACGCGGAGTTTCTCCGCAGAGTGCGACTTGACCTGACCGGAACGCTGCCGTCGCGCGCGGAGGTCGAGGAGTTTCTGTCCGATACGCGCCCGGACAAGCGACGAAGGAAGATCGACGAGCTGCTGGAGACGCCGGACTACGCGGCCTGGTGGGCAACGAAGCTGTGCGATCTGACCGGCAACAATGCCAGCGTCATGCTCGAACCCGCCTTCCGGCAGCAGATGGCACAGCAGTGGTACCGGTGGATGTATGCCCGAGTCAGGGAGAACGTGCCCTACGACAAGATCGTCGAGGGGATTGTGTTGGCCACGGGCCGTCTTCCGGGGCAGAGCTACCGGGAATACTGTGAGGAGATGGCTTCGTATGTCCGTGCGAAGAACCCGGCTGACTTCGCCAAGCGGCCCAACCTGCCGCACTATTGGGCGCGGACCAACATGCGTCAGCCGGCCGATCGGGCACTGTGGGTGAGTTACTCCTTCCTGGGGATTCGGCTCGAATGTGCCCAGTGCCACAAGCACCCCTTCGACCGCTGGACCAAAGCCGACTTCGACGGCTTTGCAGCGGTCTTCGCCCCCGTGACGTACAACATCTCGCCGCAGAGCAGGCCAGATTACAACGCGCTTGTCGAGGAATTGGGACTGAAGGGCAAGCGGGGGGGTGAGCTCCGCCGCGCGATCATCCAGCTCGCACGCCGCGGGCAGACGGTACCCGTGCGCGAGGTATACGTGAACCGCGCGGTCTTTGGCCGCGCGCGCCGCCGAGCCGTACGGGTTCGCCCGAAGCTGCTTGGCGGCGAGGTAATCGATCTCAAGAAGTACGAAGATCCGCGCCAGGCGTTCATGGAATGGCTCCGCCGTCCGGACAACCCCTACTTCGCCACCGCCTTCGTTAACCGCGTCTGGGCGCACTACTTCGGACGGGGCATTATCGAACCCTCGGACGAGATCAGTCTGGCCAATCCACCGTCTAACCGGCCGCTGCTGGATTACCTGGTCCGCGGCTTCATCGAGAGCGGATACGACATGAAATGGCTGCACCGGGAGATCCTGAACAGCCGCACGTACCAGCTCAGCTCGACCCCCAACGCCACGAACGCCTCGGACAACAAGAACTTCAGCAAGGCCCGGGTTCGTCGGTTGCCCGCCGAAGTTCTGTTCGACGCCGTTCGGCTGGCTGCGGCCGGTCCGAGTGCGGAGAAGGAGCTTCGGGCGGACGTCATGCGTCGAGCGATTGGCATGCTCGGGGGGCAGGGAGTCGACCCCCGCCGTCGAGCCGGCGACACGTACGTCCTGAGCCTCTTTGGCAAGCCGGCACGGCTCACCAATTGCGACTGCGAACGTTCCAACGAACCCAACCTGCTGCAGACTTTATTCCTCTGGAACGATGCTTCCTTGTTGCAGTTGCTGCGGCAGCCCAATGGTTGGGCCGCAGCCTGGGCCAAGGAGATTAACGGCGAGGTGCAACGACGTGCCCAAGCTCGGGGGGCCGCCCGAGCCGCCAAGATCAAGGAACTCAGCCGCACCGTGGAAGCTCTGCGCAAGCGCATCGCCCGGTTGCGGCAACAGAAGCGGGCCAGGCAAGCGGCCGTGCTCCAGGGACGGCTCAACCTCTTGAGCAAGCAGCTTGCCCGCTTGCGAAAAACCGGTGGTTCAACAGTCCGCGCCGCTTCCACTTCGACCAGAAGTGACGGGGCAACCCGAGCGCGGTTGGCCGAGGCCGTACGTGACGCATACCTGCGCACGCTCAGTCGGCCCCCCTCAGACGCTGAACTGAAGCGATGCGTCGACTACATCGTCGAGGTAGGCGACGTGAAACGTGGGTTGGAAGACGTGCTCTGGGCGCTGGTGAACACGAAAGAGTTCGTGACCAACCACTAGGGAGTGGCCAGGAGCCTGGTGCGGCACGCTACGGGGTGGTGTGAATCGGGAGCACAGAAGGAGTTACGGGAATGGCCGGACATCGTTTCTGTGATGGGCTGACGCGTCGTGACGTGTTGAAGGTCGGAGCGCTCGGTGGACTCGGATTCTCGCTGGCGGACTACCTCGCGGTCGCCAGTACGGGCGGCGTACCTGCCGGAGCAGCCGACTCGGCCATCCTCATCTACCTGGCCGGCGGACCGTCGCACATGGACACGTTCGACATGAAGCCCGACGCTCCGGAAGAGTACCGGGGCGAGTTCAAGCCGATCCAGACGAACGTAGCGGGGATCGTGATCTGTGAGCATTTGCCCCGCCTGGCCAGGGTGGCCGACAAGTACACGATCGTACGCGGTGTGTCGCACACCGTGGCAGCGCACGCTTTAGGCACCCAGTACATGAGCACGGGCAATCGCCCGTTGCCGTCGCTGCAATACCCGGGTTACGGAGCGGTCTTGGCCAAGGAACGCCCAACGCCCCCAGGCGTTCCCCCCTTCGTGGCTGTTCCCAACACACCCCAGGTGCCCGGCTACCTCGGCGTCAAGTACGGCGCCTTCCAGACCAATGCAACCCCCGCTCCGGGAAGACCGTTCAACGTGCGTGGCATCTCGCTCAGCAATGGGTTGACCATTGAGGACATCGAGCGGCGGCAGAGGCTGTTGGAGGATCTGGATATCGCTTTCGCGTCGTTCGAGCAACGCGACGATTTGCTCAGCGGTTTGGACACCTTCAGCCAACAGGCCTACGCGATCCTCACCTCACGCCGCACCCGAGAGGCGTTTGATTTGAGCAAGGAGCCGAGAAACATTGTCGAGCGTTTCGGGGACTCGGGATTCGGCCAGAGCTGTTTGCTGGCCGTCCGTCTGGTTGAGGCAGGCGTGCGCTACGTAACTGTGACCTACGGCGGCTGGGACACGCATGCGAGCAATTTCGATCGGTTGAAAGATCGACAACTGCCCACGCTGGACGTCGGCCTGTCGGCCCTGTTTGAGACGCTCGCCGAGCGAGGCCTGCTGCAGAAAACCGTGGTGATGGTAACCGGCGAATTCGGCCGGACACCTAAGGTGAACGGCCGTGCGGGCCGCGATCACTGGCCGCGCGCGATGTTCGTCCTGTTCGGCGGCGGTGCGTTTGGAGGAGGTAAGGTCGTGGGGGCCAGTGATGAGAAGGGGCAGGGGCCGAAGGAGAAGGCGATAAGCCCGGACGACATCGCAGCTTCGTTCTACCACGCGATGGGGATCGACCACACGAAGGAGTATCGGACGCCGACCGGGCGGCCGGTCATGATCGTGCGGTACGGCACCGTTGTAGAGGAACTGTTTAGTTAGGACGAATCGGGCCGATCGGTCCGGTCTGCCCGATCGGTCCGATCTAACAGTTCACCCCCGACGCAAGAAAGCCGCCGTCCACGGCGATACACTGCCCGGTCAGGAAAGTGCTCTCTGCGGAGGCAAGCAGCACGGCGACCGGTACAAGCTCCTCCGGTTTGCCGAACCGTTTCATCGGTGTGCGGGAGAGAAGTTCTGCCCCGCGCGGCGTGTTATCGAGGAGTGCTGCGTTGAGGGCAGTGCGGAACACGCCGGGAGCGATGGCGTTCACACAGATCCCGTAGGGCGCCCACTCTTCGGCCAGGCTTTTCGTAAGGGACAGCACGCCTGCTTTCGATGCTCCGTAGGCGGCCACTTCGTGGAACGCCACGAAGGATGTCAGCGATGCCACGTTGATGATTCGCCCGGAGCCACACTCGCGCAACGGGCCGAAGAAGGACTGACAGGCGCGGAGGGTGCCGGTGAGGTTGACATCCAGGATGCGGTTCCACTCTTCTTCGGTGAGTTCGACCGTGGGCTTGCGCAGGGTGATGCCGGCACTGTTCACCAGCACGTGGACATGGCCGAACTCAGCGAGTACAGCATCGCGGAGGCGGTCGATGGAGGACCGGCTTGTGACGTCCACGGGGTGGACGAGCGCGCGTCTGCCCCGCTTCTGGATTTCGGCGGCCGCCTTTTCGATCAGCTCGGTTCGCCGTCCGGAGGCGACCACGTCGGCACCGGCCTCGGCAAGTCCCAGGGCGATCGCGTAGCCCAGACCGGAAGTCCCGCCGATGACTACGGCCACCCGACCGGACAGATCGAGAGCTTTGTGACCCACGTCCGATTCTCCCAGCCTGGTTGTTTGCGGACCGAGTTCGGATCATTGAGTATAGTGGTTGATCGCCGAAGAATCCTCGTGCTCCAAGGGGGGCTGCCCCGGAAGAGCGAGGCACAGGCCGGAGAGGTGCTGGAGGCGGTGATGTCTCAGTATGGGTTGCAGATTCCGTCGAGCGGCAAGTATGACCTGGTGGCGCTGGGGGCATTGGTGCATCGTCTGGATCCGGGCGTTGTTCCGTTTCGCAAGGCTTACGAGTGCGCGATCCACGTGAGCGGCGGCGAGTACAACGTGGCGGCGAACCTGGCCGACTGTTTCGGTATGCGGACCGCCATCGTGACGGCTCTCGTCGACTATCCGATCGGCGAGTTGATCGCCGAGCGCGTCCGTGCCATGGGAGTAACGGGCATCTACAAGCGATTCCCCCACGACGGTGTTCGGGGGCCGAACATGGCGACCGTGTACAGCGATCGAGGGTTTGGCGTACGGGCCCCCGTCGTGTTCTACAACCGGTCGAATGAGGCGGCTAGCTACTTGAAGCCGGGCGACTTTGACTGGGAGCAGATCTTTGGTGAGGGGGTGCGCTGGTTCCATAGCGGGGGTATTTTCGCATCCCTTTCCGAGACGACGCCGGAGTTGATCATCGAGGCGATGGAGGCGGCCCACCGGGCCGGCGCTGTGGTCTCTTTCGACTTGAACTATCGGGAGAAGCTGTGGCGGGCCTCAGGGGGGAGCGAGCGCGCAGTCGCGACGTTGCGGCGAATCGTGCAGCATGTCGACGTCCTCGTGGGCAATGAAGAGGATCTCCAAAAAGGGCTGGGGATACCTGGGCCGGAAGTAAGTGCCGCCTCGGCGCTGGATCCCGCTACCTTCGCCGCGATGATCGAAGAGGTCATTGGGCAGTTCCCGAGGCTGAGGGTCGTGGCCACGACGTTGCGCGAAGTCCTCACCACCTGCCGCCACCGCTGGAGCGCCGTCGCGTGGATCGATGGCCGGCTTTACCAGGCCCCCACGTGCGAACTCGACGTGTACGACAGAGTAGGGGGCGGGGACGGGTTTGCGTCCGGCTTCTTCTTTGGCTTGATGAGCGGCCGGTCGCCCGAGGAGGCCGTTCGGCTTGGCTGGGCTCACGGGGCGCTGCTGACCACGTTCCCGGGCGACACGACCATGGCGACGCTGGAGCAGGTGGAGGCGTTCGCCCGCGGCGGCTCGGCTCGGATCCAGCGCTAGGGGGGCGCCCCTTCTCCCGCCGGCCAGAGGGAACCAGCGGGGCATGGCGATCTGCCATGTCCCTCCTGGTATGTGCGGTTGCTGTCCGGATCAGCCCGGCCGTGGTCTTACGGAACATGCGAAGCAGATCGGCGGTGGCTCGTCAACGCGGTAGCCGGAGAATGCGACTTATGGTGTGCCGCCTTCCCATTGACAGCGATCTTCCGTCTTTGGTAACATATTGATGACCCTTCGAAACAGAGAGAGGCCGCAACTGTCGTTCTTGGTTATCCGGGGATCTTGTGGTCATTGCCGAAGGAGGTTGGGCCATGTCCAGGCGGCCTGGCTTTACACTCATCGAGTTGTTGGTTGTGATCGCCATCATTGGGGTGCTCATCGCGTTGCTCCTGCCTGCGGTTCAGATGGCCCGTGAAGCAGCCCGGCGTGCGCAATGTCAGAACAACCTCAAGCAGATTGGCATTGCAATGCACAACTACCACCAGGCACACGGGATGTTTCCGCCGGATGGTATGCGGGTCATTCGGGGGCGCAGGAACGCGGTCCGGTGGCAAAGAGGTGGTGAGCAGCACTGGGGCCACAAGGTCTTCTTGCTCCCTTACCTGGACCGTTCTGACCTGTACAACGCGGCCAATCTCATCCTTCGCGCGTATGGGGAACCTCCGACCAGGCCGCGACGTCGGGCCTGGCACAGGGACGCGAACCACACGTTGCGACGGGCTCGGATCGAGACGTTCGTCTGTCCCTCCGATTACCACTTCCCCCACCGCCTTCCGGCTGCGGCCGCCACCAACTATGCATTGAATCACGGAACCGAGCGGTACTACAACAACTGGCGCACCAACGGTGTTGCCTACCAGCCTGGTTGGGACTGGGCGTTCAATAAGCCGCTCGGAATACGTGACATCATCGATGGTAGTGCCACGACAGCCATGTTCTCGGAGTGGATCCGCGGGGGCATGCATGGTCGGCGTGCTCTGGCAATCAATGACCAGCTCTCCTGGACCTGGCGCTCGCCCCATTCCCGCCAGTTCCCCGGTAACGGCCGGATCGCGCAGCGCGAAGGCGACAAGTGGTTCGAGAAGGTCTGCGATGAGTCCACGCGACCGCAGTGGAATTTCAAGGGAGAGATGTGGTGGAGCTGCTCGACCGGACGCGGCTCGGGTTACGGCCACTCGAAGCGTCCGAATCACAAGTCCTGCCGGCCGGGCGCGTGGGGGGTCGGTACGCACTTGATGGCGGCGAGCAGCCTACATCCTGGTGGAGTGAACGTCTTGTTCTGCGATGGTCGCGTCCGTTTCATCAGCGAGGATGTCTCCCAGGAGGTCTGGTTTGCGATTGGGACGCGTGATGGCCAGGAACCGGTGAGCGAGACGGACCTGGCGTTCTAAGCCGATCGAGAGGTTCGTAAACACGAGCCGGGGATGTACCCGAACCGAACGCCCGCCCTCCTTCAGAACCGGAACGCCCAGCTTCTACCCGGGGGTTGTCATGCGCCGATGGATGTGGTTGGTTGCAGGGTTGGTCTGTTGTACCTTCACGAGTCTGGCTCTGGTCGGCTGTGGTCAAACCGCCCCAGACACCAATCTGACTGAAGAGGAAGCCGAGGACATGTCCATGCAAATGTCGGGCATGTATTCGAGCGAAGGGGATGAACTCGGAGAGGAGGCGGAGCCCGATCTGGGGACACCAGGGTACGAGGAGGAGTCCGAGGACTATTAGGTCCAGGGCTGACGCACTTCACTCGGTCGGAAGGGGGACCTCAAAGAGCAGGTACTCTAGGTAGGAGGGATCCCAGCCGGCTTTCTTGCGCCGGGTTCGAATAGCAATTTTGCTGTGCTTCTCGTCGGCG
>JALSID010000177.1 GCA_026981825.1 Planctomycetota bacterium | reverse complement strand
CCGTCTTCTGACCGTGCAACTAGCTCCGCCACTGCCCTGTCCCGCGTCGTGTTTCGATGTTCGACGGCTCCCCTCCAGGCCGCGAGACGATCGTGGCCACCTCGGCAAGCGCCCTCGAAAAGCCCGCCGGCGCCGTCTCATCCGCTCAACGGTGCAAGCACCAGGCACACCGCTACCTCGATCCGACAAGCCTGCCCGTAGGTCGACTCGTCTCGTCCTCATCCCTTCTACGCAGACATCGGCCCGGGAGGCGCCGACAGAAACCACGCCGGGCTCGCCAACAGAGAGCGTTCCGAGGCCGGCCCGCTCCGACGCCGCGTCGCCTCGGGCGGCGCAACGATCGACAGCATCCCTACATCCGGCGTTTTGCTCAAGTTCCGCACAAACGGAGTCCGACTCACCAAACAGGGTCTCATGAAGTACTCATGCGCTGGCGATCCTGTTTGCCCGCCCGCCGCCGGCACGTCCGCAACGCTGACGGACGCGGAGAAATCAACCAATGAGCCGGGACGCAACACGACGCACCGCCATCTTACTCAGCCTCGCTCTGGTTCCGCTGCTCTTCTTCGTCGCCGGGTGCAGTCGGAAGTACTACCGCCTGGAGGCAGACGCGGAAGCGTATCGATTGATTCAGGAAAAGGCCACGGACCCCCGTTGGGCGCAGGAGGATTTTTCCGTTTACCCCGATGTGCGCTCCCGCTTTTACGACCCTTACGATCCAGACTACCCTCCCATGCCCCCTGATGATCCTGAGTCCCACAAGTTCATGCACGAAGTGTACGGGATGAAGGGGTCGAAACACTGGCACGACTATGGCGATCGCGTCGGCCTGGAAAACCCGTACTGGCGGCAGTACCTGGACGAATTCATGGAGCGCGATGAGGAAGGGTACTACATCCTCACACTGGACGCCACCATCCAGCTTGCGCTGCTGCATTCACCGGATTACCAGCGGAACCTGGAAGAGCTCTACCTGTCGGCGTTGGACGTGGCGTTTGAACGGTTCCGGTTCGACACCCAGTTTTTCGGGGGGAGCCTAACCAACTGGTTCACGCGCGGACCGCTGCACCCACAAGCTTTCCTCGGCTCCAGCAGCCAGTTGTCTCAGCGCACGTTTCTGGGTAGGGGCAACAGCCGCACGCTGGGAGCGCGAGCAGGCATCCAGAAGCTGCTTCCTACCGGCGGTCAGCTTCTGGCCGATTTCGCGAACTCGTTCGTCTGGGAGTTCGCCGGCAGTGACCAGAATCTCCAGGCGCGCTCTGTGCTCAGCTTCACGTTCGTCCAGCCGTTGCTCAGGGCGGGGGGACGCGATGTAGTCCTGGAACGTCTCACCCTGGCGGAACGAGCCTTGCTTGCCAATCTCCGCCAGATGGCCCGGTACCAAAAGCGGTTCTACGCCGACCTTTACTACGGCGTGGGAACCGGTCCCGGCCCCCGCCGTCGCGGCGGCTTCCTCGGTGGCGCTGGGTTGACCGGGTTCACCGGCCTAGGCACCGGTGGCTTCGGTGGCGTTGGCGAAGTCACGGGCTTCGGCCGAGCGGGGGGCTTCTTCGGCGGCGGCGCAGCCGCAGGCGGTGCTGCGGGCGCCGGTTTCGCCGCCGGTGTTGCCGGCAACGTAGGGGGGTTCTATGGCCTCGTCCAGCAACTGCAGCAGATCCGCAACCGCGAGGCTAACCTCCAGGCCCAGTTCGACAACCTGGCACGCGTCGAGGCGCTCTTCGACGCCGGTCGGATCGACCGGCTCCAGGTCGACCAGTTCCGCCAAAACGTTCAGTCGGCGCAGAGCCAGTACCTGAACTCCCTGGTGAGTTACCAGCGTCAAATCGAATTCTTCCTGCTCGGCACGTTGGGGCTGCCGCCTGACCTGCCCGTGCGCGTGGATGAGTCCGAACTGCGACCGTTCCAGTTCATGGCCCCCGAGATGATCCAGCTCCAGCGCGAGCTCCGCAACTATCTGGACACGGTACGCGGTGCCGAAGCCCCCACGGCGGAACAGGTGAAGGAGTGGATCGCCGAGTTCCGCCGCTACCGCGATCGCATTGGCGAGCAACTGCAAATTGTCTCCCAGGACCTGCGACGGCTGGACGAAATCGTCGAAATGCGCACGCAACAGCTCGAGTCGCCTGAAGATCGCCAGGAGTTCCTCGACCAGGTTCGCGAATTGCACGATCGGCTTCAGGAGCTGCAGCAGCGGTACGAGGGGACAGCGGCAAATGCTGCGGAGGTGGAGCAGTTGTTAGCCGAGGGGGATATCGCCGCTGCCCACAGCCGACTGGCCGCCTTCACCGACGTGCTGTCCACCATGCTCCTGGACCTGCCCCTCGTACAGGCAGGAGCTCGACTGGAAGTGCTCCTCGTCGAACCGGTTCGCCTCGACCCAGAGCGCGCTTTCCGCATCGCTCTGGCCAACCGGCTGGACATCATGAACCAGCGCGCCGAAGTGGTGGACCAGTGGCGGCTTGTCGCCTTCAACGCCGACGACCTGGAAAGCGATCTGGACATCGAGTTTGGCGGCGAGATCAACACGGTCGATCGCAACATCGCCAAGTTCCGCGGCAAAGCGGGGCAACTCACCGCCGCGCTCCGCTTCGATGCCCCCCTGACGCGCCTGGGCGAACGGAACGAGTATCGCCAGGCACTGATCGATTACCAGCGCGTGCGACGGGATTACATCCAGTTCCTGGACCAGGTGCACGCCAGTCTACGTGACCTCCTTCGCCGCATCCAACAGTTCGAACAGGAGATGGAATTGCGCCGGCGGGCGATGCGGATCGCCATCCGCACCATGGACCTCACCCAGGAGCAGCTCCGCCAACCACCGCCTGCGGGCCAGACAGCCGCTGTCGGTCTGGGCCCCACCGCCGTCCGCGACCTCCTGGCCGCATTCTCCGACCTCCTGAACACCCAGAACGACGTGATGGGCACCTACCTGAACTACGAAGCGCTGCGAATGCAGCTCTACATCGACCTCGGCATCGCCAAGTTTGACGCACGCGGCCGCTGGATCGACGAACCGCTGGAAGATGCTCTCTATGGTGTGCCGGAAATGGATCCTTACGGTGTCCCGGCCTGCCCGTTCGGCCACTACGTCGAACCGCCGCCGGCGGAGACCGTCGCTACCTCCACTGCCGGCCCAGGCGAGGGTGAGGCTCCACAGCCCCCTTCTCCAGACGTTCCGCCGCGCGAGGGCTGTCCCTACTGCATCGAGCGTGAGTTCTACCAGACCTACGTTGCCGGACAACGCTCCCCCGGCGAGCCTCGTCAAATCGAACAGACGCGGGCCCGGCTCCAGGCCCGAGCCACGCTCGGCGGTCCGGTTCCCGTCGGCCAGGATGAGATGCGCATCGACCGCCAGGTTATCCCGGCCGGGCACGCGCGGCCCGTCTTCGACCACCCGCCCACTTCCCCACGGGAACTGCTCCGCGGGAACAAGCCCGCCCGCACCTCGCAGCCGGACGCCACAGCGACCAGTGCCACCGGACCATTGCGCTCGATCGGCCTCCATCTTCGTCTCCCACGCCACACCGGTCCGCGAACGGAGCCGGTCAAGCCCGCGGTCAGACTTAGCGGTAGCAGCCCGGAAAACGTCCCGGCGACAACGACGCCCTGTCCAGATTGCACCGGCTCCTCGCGCAAAGCAGAGAAAGGGGTTGCCTCGGCACCGATCGCTCCGACCTTCCCCAAGCGGCCTCCAGTGCAGACCCGACAACATCGCGCAGCACGGTGTCCGATCTGCGGTAAGCCGTCCTCGCCGGAGGTCGCGCCCGCACCGACCGAAACAGCCGCCCGCGGCGCCGGTCATCCTCAGGGAGCGGCAATCCGCCAAACGGGCTATACTCCGGCCTCCAACGCACCGCCGCGGAACCAGCCATCGCACCACCGAGCGCAGCAGCGGAGTGCACCGTTGTGGCGGGAGTTCGGCCCGCCGCAGTTCTGAAGACACGCTTCCAGCGCTTAGCGGAAGCTGCGGCCGGGAAGTCGTCCAGGCTCAGCTCTTCGACCATGATCGCCCACCCCGGGTGGTGCCCCACCCGCACGTGCCACGGGCGCGACGCTGGCCACTGTAGCTGGCTCGCGACCTGGAACTGCCATCACTGGATCAGAAGAGATGCCCTGTCCGGTACCGTAGGGGACTCGGCACCGCCTGCACCGGCTCTGAGGGAGGCTCGCCCTCATTGCCCGCTGAGGTTCCTTCGGTCCGACCCGCCTGCGGTTGGGTTGAGCCTGGTCACTGCGAGCTGCCGGGTCGGCGCGGCGAGCCCCCGATCGTTTTCGGCGGCTCGCTTACGCAGAACCTCCTTCGGCCAGGTTCCCTGGGGTCAGCCAGGCAAGGGAGCGTGCAACACGTCGGGATTAGGCGCTTTAGTAAGATAGGAAGAGCAGCCTTCGGTCGGGCTGTGCCCGAGCCGTCCGGGGATACCGCGACCTTCAACCAGGGCGCACCCGGGGGGACGAGGGCCAGATGGTGGAATTGGGGTTTGGGACAGTCTTTCCGACACCTGCGGTCCAACGAAGACGCTGGATGCGGCCATGAAGGAACACCGTTCTGCAACAGCTCCCCTCAGCGGTTCGAAGCGTCGCCTTGGTCAGGCCTTGCGCTGGCTTGTGGTGGCCGGTGCAGCAGCCGGTCTGGTCGCCTTCGCAGCGTTCACGTGGGGCGATCTGACCGGCGGTCCAGATCTTGAGGAGCTGATCCTCACTCCTGTCGAGCGTCAAGACGTGGATATCGTCATCACGGAGCGAGGTACCCTGGAGGCGGCAAGCAGCCAGGATCTGATCTGCGAGGTGGAAAGCCGAAGCCCGGGGGCACCGGCAACGACAATCAAGTGGATCATCCCCGAGGGTACGTTCGTCAAGAAGGGCGACCTGGTCTGCGAACTCGATTCAGCCGCTCTTGAGGACCAGATCCGCGCTCAGCGGATCAAGGTGGAACAGGCGAAGGCGGCCCTTACTGCTGCCGAGGCCGAACTGGAGATCGTTCGGAGCCAGAACGAATCGGACATTAAGGCTGCCGAGCGCGCCGTGCAGTTGGCGGAAATTGACCTGAAGAAGTATGTGGAGGGCGACTATCCGAAGGAGCGTCGTCGGATCGAGGGTGACATCCTGATCGCTCGGGAGGAGCTACGTCGCGCCCAGGAACGGCTGCAGTACACGGAGCGATTGTACCGCAAGGGGTTCGTCAGCGCCACCGATGTCGAGGCCGACCGATTGGCGGTGATGCGCGCCAAGAACACGCTGGAAACCGCGGAAGAAGAGCTTCGTGTGCTGGAAGAGTACACAAAGCCGCGCACGATCACGGAACTCGAGGGCGCGCTTGACGAGGCGAAACGGGCTCTGGAGCGGGTCAAGACCCAGGCGCGTGCCAAGGAAGCGCAGGCTCAAGACGCTCTGTTGGCCCAAAAAGCAACCTACGAAACCGAGCTCGCCACCCTGAAGAACCTGGAAACACAGCTCGCCAAATGCAAACTCTATGCCCCCTGCGACGGCATGGTCGTCTATGCCAACGAGCGATCCCGTTGGCGCAACGAGGTCATGATCGAGGAAGGCGCCTCGGTGCGTGAGGGCCAGAAAATCATCCAGATCCCGATGCTCGACTCTATGCAGGTCAACGTAAAGGTACATGAGGCGAAGGTGACCTACGTGAAGCCTGGGCAGCGGGCGATCGTACGGGTGGAATCCCGCCCCGACCTCCCTCTGCGAGGAACCGTCAAGTCGGTCGCAACGATGGCCGACGCGCAGAGTTGGTTCTCCACCGGCGTGCAGGTCTTTACCGTACTTGTGGCGCTGGATGATCCGCCGGAGGGTCTGAAACCGGGTATGACGGCGAACGTGCAGATCCTTGCCGATCGGGTGGAGGGTGTATTGGCGGTGCCGGTGCACGCGGTGATGGAGGTAAACGGGCACTACTTCTGTTTTGTGAAGCGGGGCGACAATCGCCCAGAGCCGGTCGAGGTGCAGCTCGGCCCCAGCAACGATAAGCTCGTGGTGATCGAAAGCGGCCTCCAGGAAGGGGACCTGGTGGTGAACAACGTGATCGCGGTGGCTGATGACGATACCCTGCGTCGGTTGCGTGAGCAGACGAAAGGCAGCGCCGTGGCAGAACGGGACAAGAAGCTCTTCGCCGAAGAGGCTCGGCGACACCCGATCGCCCGTGCAGGGTCCGCGCCGGATACCCCCTCCGCATCGCCCGCGTCGGGGGCGTCGGGCGGGGCGGCCAAGAAGCGTCCCGGGCGGCGGTTTGGCCGGGGCGGCTTCCAGATTCCCGCAAGCGGCGCCGACTACATCGCGAGAACAGACAAGAATGGTGACGGGGTGATCACGGTGGATGAGCTACCGGAGCGGATCCGTAGCCGGTTCAGTCAGATGGATAGCAACGACGATGGCAAGATCGACCTGACGGAAGCGAACGCGATCGTGCGTCGCCTGCGCGAGATGATGAAACGGTTCCAGCAGGGGGGTGGCCCCGCTGGTCCGGGGACGCCGGGCCGGCCAGGCGGTTCGCCTGGAGCAGGCAGTAACTGACCGTGGTTCCGAATCAGAACCTGTCAGGCCACAGCGCTTGCGGCTCGTACGCACCTTAACGGCTTGTAACCAGTTGTCGCCATGCGAGGACCGTCCTTGGCGCTTGTACTCAAGATCGGCGTGAAGAGTTTGCTCCTGCACAAGGTGCGGAGCATTCTTGCCGGGCTCGGCATCGTCATCGGCACCGCCGCCGTCATCTCCCTGCTCACCATCGGTGCCGGCTCGAGGAAGGAAGCTCTGGATGCAATCAAAGCCCTGGGGGCCACGAACCTGATCGTGGCCAGTGTCAAGCCCCCCCAGGATTCGTCTGATGCCACACGGAGAGCGCGCATCCTGAAGTACGGCATTACCTGGGAGGACTACGAACGGCTTTCGTCCATCCCCACCGTGTGGCGTGCCGTTCCAATCCGAGCGTTTCCGGCAGAGATCTGGTACAAGGCAAACAAATTCGACGGACGCGTCGTGGCTACGAACCCGCGCTATGCCGAGATCAACCGACTCACCCTGCTCGCCGGACGGTTCTTGACCGACCGCGACGAGGACACCATCGACAATGTTGCCGTACTCGGTTTCGATGTGGCACGAGACCTGTTCCAGTACGAAGATCCGATTGGTAAGTCGATTAAGATGGGTAATCACTACTACCGGATCGTGGGTGTGATGGCCTATCGCGTGCCCACGGCCGGTGTCGGCGGCAGCCTGGCGCGGGAGGACTACAATCGCGATGTCTACATTCCCCTTTCGACTTGTCGCGCGCGCTTCGGTGACTGGATTATCGACCGTCGGTCGGGCCAGTTCACCGCTGAGGAACTGGAGCTCAGCCAGGTGACGCTCACCGTCCACGACACCCATCAGGTCCGCCCGACCGCCAACATCATTCGCACCCTCATGGAAAGATACCACGACAAACCCGACTACCAGATCACTGTCCCCCTGGACCTCCTCGAAGACGCGGAACGCACCGCCCTGCTCTGGGCGGTCTTCCTCGGCGTCGTCGCAGGCATCTCGTTGCTCGTAGGGGGCATTGGTATCGCAAACATCATGCTCGCCACCGTCATGGAACGAACCCGCGAGATCGGCATCCGCCGCGCTGTCGGTGCGAAACGACGGCATATCGCACAGCAGTTTCTGGTAGAGGCCACGATTCTCACCACCACAGGGGGCATAATCGGGTTGGGGGTCGGCTTGGTAACACCGGAAATCATCCGGTACGTTGCGGACTGGTTATTCGATTACGAGGTAACCACCCAGATTCTCTGGTGGAGCCTGCCGATGGCGCCAATCATCGCCATCGTTGTTGGTGTCCTCTCCGGGCTTTACCCGGCTCGGCGGGCCGCGCTGATGGACCCCATTGAAGCACTGCGACACGAGTAGAACGAGAAGCGTGAATCTCGGACCATGAGTGAACACACGCCCAAAAGCGGTTCCGTTCTCACTGGCGATGGTTTCAGCGACAGTGGCGGCACGAATGTGGTCGTAAAAATCGTCGATCTGGTCAAGAACTACTACCTTGGCTCGGTCGTCGTGCCCGCCCTCAGAGGGGTGTCGCTCGAAATCAAGGAGGGTGAATTTCTCGCTATTATGGGGGCGTCCGGCTCCGGCAAGTCCACCCTGCTCAACCTGCTGGGTTGCCTGGACCGCCCCACCTCCGGCCAGTATTACCTGGGTGGACGAGACGTGTCGAAGCTCGACGACGACGAACTGTCCGAGATCCGGGGCAGATACATCGGCTTCGTGTTTCAGTCCTATAACCTCATCCCCCAGCTCACCGCGGAAGAAAACATGGAGGTTCCTCTCTACTACCAGGGCAGAATCACCCCGGAAAGCAAGAAAAGAGTGCGCGAACTGGCCCGCCTGGTCGGACTGGAGCAGTGGCTCCACCATAAGCCCACACAGCTTTCCGGTGGTCAGCAACAGCGTGTGGCCATCGCCCGCGCACTCGTAAATGACCCGTATATCATCCTGGCGGACGAACCCACCGGGAACCTCGACACCAAAACCAGCTACGAGATCATGAAACTCATCGTCCAGTTGAATGACATGGGCAAGACGATCATCATGGTCACCCACGAGCCGGACATCGCCGCCTACGCTAAGCGCATCGTCATGATGCGAGACGGCAAGATCCTTTCGGACACCATCAACGAAAACCGGACAATTCCCCGCGATGAACAGGAACCTCTGCCCGTCGGTCAGAACTAACCAGACCTCGCTCGCACACATACCCGTCAGCCCGCCCTGTAAGTGACGGAAAGTGAGGAATCGTTTGCGATGCGTCCTACGCCGCAGAACTCGGACAGCGGGCCAGCAGTTGGACGTGCGCGGCTGAACAGAGCGGGAATTGGTCTGGTCGGTGCGTTCACACTCGTCCTTTTGCTCATCGTCGTCGGTGGAGCCTACCTGCTGACGAAGCACGCCGGACGCGATCCGCTTCACGACCTGCTGAAGCGCTACACTCGCCTTCAACGATCCGGTCTCCAGTCGGAGCTGTCCCGGCTGGGCACACAACTGGTAGAAACGGCAATCGCCGAATCGACCGAACGGAGCGACACCCTGGTCTTCTACAGCCTTCTCGCCGTCATCCAGGATCCTGTTTTCCGCACGGAGGATCGGGTGCGTGCAGCCGGTTTCCTCGGCACCCATTTCGCAGGCGACCCGTATCTGGCAAGCGTCATCCTCAGCATGGGAACCTCCGGTGACCTCGCCATGCGACCTGTGCTGGAAACGTTCGCTACCTCGTCCCGACCACCCGTCCGGGTCTATGCTGCCTACGCTCTTGCACTACTCCTGGCAAATCCCTTCTCGCCATCCGCGAGGACATCTCGCGACGTGCTCGCTGCTGTCCGCCTCTTCCAGCAGGTAAGGCAGTTTGGGGCGCACTACCGACATCCGGTTTACGTCGACTACACCCTCGCTGAACTAGCGGACGGTCAGATCCGCAAGTTAACCCAGCTACGGACGGGCGACGAAGCTCCCGAGATCGAGGGGGTCGATCTGTCCGGGGCAGACCTGAAATTGTCGGACTTCCGCGGCAACGTCGTTCTGCTCTACTTCTGGGGTGGGTGGTGACTGGTTTGCCGGGAATGGACTCCGTACAAGCGGTCGCTTGTACGGGAGTTCCAGGGGAAGCCGGTCGCCTTCCTCGGCGTCAACAGCGACAACGACCCTCGGGTTGCGCGGTCTCTGGAGACACCCGGCTGGCGGTCCTGGTGGGACAGCGGCCAATCGGGCTCCATCGCCCGACGATACAACGTGGTCGTCTATCCGACGATTGTCGTGCTCGACCAACAGGGCCGCATCCGGGCGCGGTACGAAAAGGAACAGTTCGGAGAAGAGCTGTACAGGAAGCTGGTCCAAAAGATATCCGAACTGCTGCAGCAAGGGAGCTGATCGGCAAACATCTCCTGTTGCAGCTCCGCTGCACAATCCAGAGACAGGCTGCCGGCTCGATCGTCCCACATGGAGCCTGCCCTCACGAGCTTACGGTAGCTCCCCTGCCCCCTTCGGTTGACCAGCCCGCAGTCTCGTCGCCCCTCACAAGCCCAAGCAGCTCCGACCTACCCAGGCACGCCGCTCCGCGGAAGGACACTGCGGACGCCGTCAGGCGGCTGATCTCAAGATCGGAGGTACGCACCCTAACCGGTCCCCGTTTTGCGGGTCGAAGGATGCCGGGTCTAGTCCACGGCGGAGCGCCCCCCGCGCAAACGAACACGTGCATACTCCTTGAATGGGCTCTCCGGCCCCCGCACAAGCACCGACACATGCTCCACGCGAAACGTCAACGGACGCCATCCCCCCTGGAACTGCTCGGCCAACTCCGCAGCCTCATCCCAGGAACGCGCCTGTCCCACGCTCAGGTGAGGCACAAACTCACCCGCTGGCCTCAACTGGTCATCGTACTGGGGGAAAACGGTCAAGAGGCGGCCGTGCAACGCCTTGAGAGGCTCGGCGGGTTCCGGCGCAAGCCAGACGGTTGCGCTCCCCGTGGGATGCTCAAAGTAGCGAAACTCGCCCAGCGTCACATCGAAAGGCGCGACTCCTTCGCATGCCCCCTCGAGCTTCCTTACCGCGTCCTCGAGCTGCGGACGTGGAACAAAGGGGAAGATCATCGTGATGTGGGGCATCCATCGAGCGAAACGACGGTCATACCGCTGGCGAATCGCCTGTATCGGAGCCCACACATCCTCAGGCGGAACGACGGCCACCGCCGTGAGCACCGACTTGGCCGGTCCGAGACGTCGCCGACGGCCTCTGCGTCTGCCCATTCGCATGCGCATCCGATACCTGCGAGTGGCCCTACCTCAGAACAATCATCCTGCCCCGTCGTCCGCCTCGGCACCGCCCCCCTCCTCGTCGGCACGTTTCACAAGGCGACGTGCTGTGTCGGCGAGTGTCACAACGACCAGAGCTGTCGCAATAGCGAAGGCCACGTGCACGATCCAGGGAGACCGACGGACAACGTCGATCAATGTCATGCGGAACTCGGGGTTACGCCGCATCTTTCCGAGGCCACATTGCAGGGGGGCGGGACGTAGGACATCCGGGAGCATCCTCTCGAAGTCGTATGAGGGATCCGAGGCATCGGGATTACCGAAGAGCAGCCGCAGCCCTTCTTTGGCCTCCTCGGCCAGAAAAACAACCTGCCGCGCGTGGCCACGCGCCCGTGCTTCGGTTAGCGTCAGGGGAGGGTTGCGGTCATCGACGACAAAGATGCGGAAGGCAGCAGCACGCACCTCGTGAAAGCGCAGGGCCAGCGGCTCCACCCGCCCGTTTTTCCGTTCCCACGTGGCCCTTGTCAGCCGCCTCCACTCCGGCCCACCGGTCAAGGATTCCGTGTACTCCACAAACACATCCCTAGCGAACCCGGTCTCGCGCGCGTCGAGGAATAGCTCCGTTACGGGCACGAATTCGCCCCCTAGCCGGCCGATCCAGACCGAGCTATTTCTACCCCAGTGCCGTGCGGCGAGCCTCTCTCCAAGCTGGACTCGGTAGTCCACGTACACCGGTTCTTTCACCATGCGATAACCGGCCTCTACGTTCCGGATCGTTGGGGGGATTTCGTCCAGCTCCGGGTCGGGCGCGACCTCCACGCGGAGAAAGTGAAAATCGCTCGTGGGATAGCGAACAACCAGATGCTCCGCATGCCCGTTGGTGGCGGGCAACCTGTACACCCAGCCTGAAGCCAGCCTCGTCCAGTCCTGGCCGTCACGACTGCCGTAAACGGTGACACGCCTCCGATAGATTTCGCCAGCGAGCTCGACCCGAATCGCATTGTGCCGCTCGACGCTGTCGGGAAGTCGCAGCTCCAGCCGACTCGCGCCGGTTTCGGTCGTACCGCGATTGAGGATTTCCCCCTGGGCCCACAACGTCGTCGTCTCTCCAGTTCGAATGCGCAACGCAAAGGGCACCTCCTGGCCCTCCCTGTTCACCAGCCGCAGGTCCCACAACGGCGGGTTTGCATAGGTGAACACTTCTTCGTCCAGGTAGAAGGCGGCGTACGGGGAATCGCTCCGCGTCGGCGGCATCAGCACCGGCTTGAAAAACTCCCAACGGGAGAGATCCTCCTTCTCCGGCGCCCTCGCGTCCTGTGCCAAAAGCGGCGCCGCCAGCAGAGCCAGCGCGGAAACGGCAGCGGACAAGGTGCCCTGCTTCATGGCGATGATTCCCCCGCGACTGTCTTCGATATTCCCCCGGGACGGCGTGCCATTCGCATGTAAAGGCGAACAGCCACAGCAGCGCCGATCCCGAGGACAACGAGTGCAAGCGAGCGGTACAGCTCGGAGAGCCAGGCCAGATCGAGCAGGAACGTCTTGATCGCCGCTACGAGGTAGAGCACAATGGCACACCAGCGCAGGCCCTGACTGGATAAGCGGAAGCCCACCACAAGGAGCACCGTCGCGATCGCCATCCAGTACAGGGTCACAGCCACCTGCCCTACCTGCCGCCAGATCTCGTTCCCCCGTACGGTAGCCAGATCACTGAAGAACCGGTAAAACTCGGTCGCTCCCAGACTGCACACGGCTAGGATCGCCCCCAAAGTCACGGCTGCTTCGGCAACCCATTCCCTTCTGGAGGCCAGCTCGCGCCGGTAGCTCCGCCATGCGCGCGAAGCGAGGACCAGCACCGGTACGAGGATGGTCGGCAGCCCGACTCGGTTGATCACCGGCAGATAGGGCCACGGCCGGAACGTTGTTCGCAGCGTCCAGACGCTCCACACGAGGGCCAGTCCGAATAGCGCAAGCGACACAAATCGGAGCAAGTCGATGGACGCCCGGTGTCCGATGAAGTACAGCAGCGCTGCCGTTACCGCCCAACCGAACCCCACCCAGGGCGCGTCGAACCACAGTGCGCCCCCCCACGCCACGAGGCCGGCGGCGACGGCGATCCACATGCCCGCATCTGACACGGTGTCGCGAGATCTGGATGCCCATCGAGCCACCTCAAGATGGACCAGCGCGAGCAGCAGGGCTGCCGCGCCGCGCGTGTCGGGATGCACATCAAACAGCACCGCCTGTGCTGCCCAGAACCCGAGCAATGCGTTAAGCACGATCAGAGCGTAGTGCTCGATCATCAGCCCACGCCGCGCCCAGGTAACGACGGCCGACCGTGCGAAGAAGAGGGCGAATACCGCCGAAAGAAAAGCCAGCACCGCGCCCAGTTTCTCCGTGTGATAGAAGCCCATGTACCACAGCCAGTAGTCCATGTGGATGCCCAGCAGCACCACCGTAGGAACCACCGGCCAGCGGCGGATCGTACTGGCGCCAAGCAGTACGGCGCCCAGGACGGTCAGATAAACGAACAGCGTGACATAGGCGTCGGTGGGGGCTCGAAGCAGGGCGGGAATAAGTAAAGCACCGACTGCCGTGACGATTGCAAGCAGCACCGAGTCGAGCGCCACAGCGGCCACCAGGAGAATGACGCTCAGAACCACCAGCATGAGGCTGCCGAAGATCGGGTCAATGAGGTTGTAGTAGGCCTGGGCCGCGTACGTGCTCGTGTACAGCAGGAGAGCGGCAAAAACCAGCAGGAGCGAGCCCCAGCGCTCCGCACCTTGCCGCACGGAACGATAACCCAGCCCCCATGCCGCCGCTCCTCCGAGCAGCCCGATCGCGACGCGCACCTGCGGCACCAACCAAGCCAGGCGAAACGCGTGTCGCAGGAAGAACACCGCAGCCAGGACCAGACTGAGGATCGTCAGCGCGGCCAGCAGGCGCTGCCCCACGTAGAACTCCGTTTCGAGTACTAACTGGCGGAGCGTGGTGCCGATTGTGGCAAACGTGTCCTTCACATACCGAAGCACGGCGGTCGCAACGTGGCGGGTCACTTGCACCGGCTGCGGCAGCGGCGTCTCCTGCCGCACCGGGGCCGGTGCCGGCATGGGAACATGCCCCCCAACTCTCTGTTCAAGCGACTCCAACCGTTGCTCGATCTCGACAAGCCGGCGGCTACGCGCCACCGCAACCCAGGCCAGGACCAGAGCCAGCAGCGGCACCACGACCACCAGCACAAACACCACCAGGGAGAAGAAGAATGCTAGCACATCTGGTCCTCCCCCCCATCGCGATGGATCTCACCTCTTCCTCAACGGACCCGCAGGCGCTGTGTGCTGTTCCGGAACGAGCCCGCAGGCGTGGCATCAGTTCGGTACAGTTGACGCGCCCGCGGACCACGGAGCACCCTTGCAGCTCGTGTCCTTGCGTCGTACTTTGCTCGCCTGTGGCGCCCTTCTCGCTCAGTTTAGAGCAAATCCGCCCAAGTTGCCATCGGTCGGTACCGGCCCCGCTTGGGAAAGCCGGCAGCGCGCCCCTCCGCCCGGCGGGACCGGACCTCCGTCGCTGCCACGACGGAGCAGTGGTAGCGCGACCCGGCGTCGAGCCTGCCGCCTGGCGGGACCGGAGCTCCGCCGCTGCAACGGCGGAGCACTGGTAGCGCGACCCGACCTCGGGTCCGCCCCAAAGCACTGGCGCCAAGGGAGCGCTGCCACGAATGGCCCCCGCGGAGCGAAAGAAAAGCCCCCCGTCGCAGCATAAGGGATGGGGCGCGCCGTATTTCTCGCCGCTTCGGCCCGCCCGGGCCGAAGCGGCCCGGAGCGCGCCGCCTGGCGGGACGGGGCGCCGGGCCGCCCTCGCGCCGGCGACGGCGCATTAGTAGCGCGACCCGGCCCCGGGTCCGCTCCAAGGCGCTGGCGCCAAGCAAGCGGTGGCAGAAATGTCCCCCGCGGAGCGCAGCAAAGCCCGCCCGTGGCCGAATCGGCAATGGGGCGCGCCCTCTCTCGCCGCTTCGGCCGCGGGCCGAAGCGGCCCCCGGGCCCGCCGCCCGGCGGGACCGGACCTCCGCCGCTGCGACGGCGGAGCATTGGTAGCGCGACCCGGCCCCGGGTCCGCCCCAAAGCCATGGGGCCAAGCAAGCGGTGGCAATAATGACCCCCGCCGAGCGAAAGAAAAGGCCCCCGTGGCGGGAAGCGCAATCGGGCGCGCTCTCTCTAGCTGCTTCGGCCCGCCCTGACCGAAGCGGCCCCGAGCCCGCGGGCGGAAGCCGCATTGCTTCCCTTTGCGAGCGGTCGTGGCCGGGGGAGGCGCGGCGGCCTCGGCGAGCCTCCGGCTCGCCGCTTGGAGTAGCCCCGGCTGGCGAGGAATGCGCTTTCGCGCACGCGGCCGGGTCCGAGCGCAGGCTGGCGAGCCGTCCTCCCCGCCGCGGCGCGGCGGGGGTACCATTGCGCCGTCGCCGGCGCGACGGCGGTCCGTCCCTCCGGCCCGGCCGACCGCATGCAGGCCCCGGCTACTCCGGCTTGCGAGCGGCCCGGCCCGCGGGACCGGGCGCTGTATCCGGTCTGGCGAGGGGTAAGTGAAAGCGGCACAGGAGTGCCGCACTCCAAAAAGCCAAAGCGGCACAGGAGTGCCGCACTCCGAAAAGCCAAAGCGGCACAGGAGTGCCGCACTCCAAAAAGCCAAAGCGGCACAGGAGTGCCGCACTCCAAAGAGCCAAAGCGGCACAGGGGTGCCGCACTCCAAAAAGCTAAAGCGGCTCGGGAGTGCCGCACTCCAAAAAGCCAAAGCGGCAGGGGGCTGCCGCACTCCAAAGAGCTAAAGCGGCAGAGGACTGCCGCACTCCAAACTTTACCGCCCCACGACCACCCGTGGCCGCCCCCTGTCTGTGTATGCTGTCCTCACGGGGGAACCGGGCCCGTGTTCCCGGTCGCGGCGGGTTCGGCTGCGCCAGGAGCTAGGAGGCCCGGCTCGACGATTGACCAAATCGGGTTCATCATCGTGCCATCCCAGCGTTTACCTCCAGCTCCTTCCCAACTGTCCTCAGGCAGGCGGTTACCTTCAGCAATTGGGTCGGCCAACCCCTGACGGACACTTCCGCCCCGCTGATGCGCGACCCGGGAGGGCACTAGCCACCTGACCACGAGCACGACCGCTCCAGGGGCGCGAGTCTCTTCCCGGGCATGCTGGCGGCATTGTCACGTCGTTACGGAGACAAGTGGCGCATTTACATGATGGGAAACAACGCGTCCATCCGTAAGGCAGGGCAAACGCGCGAATCTACGCAATCGATGAGAGGAAAGATCAAACTATCTTTTTCCCCCTGCTTTGTCCGGAGACGAGTCGCGTAGAGCACGAGTGACAGGGAATCCACCAGGTGGTGACCGTGTTGAATAAGGATGATGATTTGGATAGTCCTTATGCGCGGGGATGCGACTACCTGAGGACAGGATTGCTGGCCGACCAACGCCCGAGCAGGCAGGGCCTGTGGAGTTGGGATGCGATTGGCACGTGGCCATCGGGACCGGATCGGTGAAAACAGGTTCAAAGACGTCGCACACCGCCTGGCAGGCTCCGAATTGGGTCTTGGGGTCGCGCCAAGGAGCCCCCGTCGTCACGGTGTTCAGGGTGCCCTCGAGCAGGAAGCGATCCTCCTTCGAGAGGCGACCGTCGGGCCGGGTGCGAGAGGCTCGCCGTTGATAACTGCCGAGTCCTCATCGGTCAAAACCGTCCGTAGCGCCGGCCTTCGTGCGCCTCTTCCGTATGAATCGGTGTCCACATGGCTTCCGGCCCCGGCCGCCTTCTGAAGGTGGTTTTTGTGAGATACTCTAGCGCGCAGCAATGTGCGGACGCTGAAGGACTACGACTGCGCCGGAGCTCAGCCCCACTGCGACCTTACTGCCGTCGTCGCTAACACCGGCGGCGGTGATTACACCCTCGGCGGCGAACCAGTGTGCTGTGCGGAGATCGGCCTCTTGATCTACCAAGAGTACGGGGCCTGCGCCCGCCACGATCAGCAATCTTCCACCTGGCACCGCCGCCGCATCAAACAGCCGGGCACGATAATCGCGTGCCTCAGGGGCAGCCGGAAAATACACCAAATCGCCGCGCCTGAGCATCAGCTCTCCCGATGGAGTCAAAACGTCGTAGTAGAATGCTCGCTCGCCGCCACCAGCGTCCCCTCCGACGACATAGCATGTGGAAGTCGCCATGGCGTCGGCTCCTAGCACCTCTGTCGACGTTCGCTGGATTCGCTGGAGTTGGCTATTGCTGAGCTGCCACACGCTTACCTGGCCGCGTCCGTCAAGCGTCAGGAAGGAGGCAGGGGACGCGGAACATACGCGCGTGATCATTTCGTTGGCGCAGACCTCCTCGGCCACGAGCTGCGGGGCAGCCCGCGGCGCCTGCGGGTCCAACCGAACGATCCTGACGGCCGCGTCAAGCATGCCCACAACCCTCGACACAACCACGAGCCTTGCCGCTTCCCCGTGCAACCACGTAATCGCAGAAACCTCCTCCCCCGGTGGCAGCGCGTAAGACTGGACGTGTTGGAGGCCATTGCCTGTCAGCCGTTCCACCTCAAGCTTTCGGCTACCGCGTACGTAGGCGACCAAGTCGCGTCGCGGATGATAGCTCACCAGAGGCAGGCGTGGGCATCGGCGGAGAGAACGTCGCGCCAGGATCCGCCGGCGCTGCCAATCCCACAGAATCAACATATGGGAGTCGGCTGAAAAAAGTCGGCAACCACTCCTCGCAAAGGACACATAGCGCACTGAGTCCCGATGTCCTTCGACCGCGCCGGCGGCACGTCCGCCGTTGTAGTCCACGGTGGTGCCAACAGCGACGACGAACTGAGGACGCGGCTCCTCCGGGGAAATATCAACCAGCACGCCGCCCGATAAGCAACGATGGGGGATCTCGGCACGCTGTAGGGTAGGCTTGTCACCGGGACACAGCCACGCGAACTCCGCTGACTGTGGCCCGGAACTGAGTGCGAGGATGACGCCGTCATGTGTTGCGCGAACGATCCGAGCGGCTCCTCGCAACTTGAGCTTTCGCGTCCCCCCGCCAGGTACTCGCACCAAACTTGTGCCTGCGCCGCCCGCGCAAACAACGTACCCTCCAATAATAGCGTAATCTGCAGCCTGGGGTAGTTTCTGAATCTGTTTCCAGTGCTCCCCCTCACAAACGAACAGCGTGCCCTCCTTCGAAACAACCGCTGCCTGGTCGCGAACGAATCCCACCGCCGCGATTCTCGCGGGCGAGCGGCCAAGTCGCCGTACGGAACCATCGGCCGCACGCTCGTAGACGATGTCGTCCACGACCGCCGCGATGAGCCTATTGCCCTCCGCCCTAGCCGCCAGGATCTGCTCACCAAGCAATCTGCGCGCTGTAGCGGCCTTAACCAACACTTGCCATAGACCCGTATCGCCAGCAATCAAGAGTTCCGCTTCACCGCTCGCAAACGTCATGTATCTCACATTTCCAGCAGGCACAATCGCGCGCATCAGAACGTCGGTGCTGCCGCGTTTCCAGACTCTGACGTTGCCAAGAATATCAACCGCGGCGAACAGGCTACGCCCCGCGCAGACGGCTTGCACGACTCCAGGTAGCCGTCCATGTGCGTCGCCAAGCTCGGCGAGCTCCTCCATGCGGCAGCCGGTGCCAGGCCTCGTTTCAGCAGAGAGCACGCCCTGGCGATGGCTGAGAACCACGGCGCAGCAAACCAGAAAACCCAGGCATGTCCAAGCCGTCCGTCGCGACAAAAGCTCGGTCTGCGCCAGAATGGACGAGCTAGCGGTCGGGTTTTTCGGGGGGAATACGCACCCAGCTTGGCCGGTACCCATGGAAATCTCCTCCTGGCAAGTCGCTAGCTAGCGCGTAAACGGCCCACCTTGTCGCTGCAGCAAGGTACGAATAGGATTTGTCCGCTTCAGGCCGGAGCCGCCGACCAATCCAAGGGGACCACAGGTAAAGCTCGCCACCTTGGCGGCAACCGAAGGCATCGACCACTCCCGCCAAAATACCTAGAGTCTCGTCCGGCCCGTTCGATCGGTCGATTAGGACCACCGGGCCGTATAGGGACGGCGCTGCTGGTCCCACTACGTGGACTTCGTCGGGCGGACCGTAGCGAACGAGGGCGTGAACCAGGTCCTTCAACGGAACCAATGAGCCAACCGGGAATGTGAGAGTCAGATGCGAGTCCGATTCGCAGAGATAGTCGATGGTTGCTTTTACGCTTTTTGCCAGCGAGACGTTCGAAGTCAATCGGTCGTACGCCCCGGCCGGATAGAGGACCCATCGCACGGCCATGCGCGTGTCGCGTCTATGGAAGGGTGGTTTGGTGCCCGGCGCGCTGTGGTTACACCTGACCGCGAGTCGTAGCTCGAGCGCCCCGTTGCTCAGCACACGCGCGGCCCAGCGATCTGAAATAAATTCTGCTGCTCCCGCACCTCCCCCCGCGTCGGTCCAAGACCCACATTCCGTTCCCTCGGGTATTGAGTACACATCGTATTGCCAACCACCCCGTTCAGACCGGGTGGACCAAAGTAAATGACGGCCATCAGGCGAGAGGCTAACCCCGCACCAGTCTACCGGCTCCTTCCGGAACCCACCGTACATCAGGGGTCGGCGAAGTGTGGCAGACCACAGCTCGAAGTGGGCGCAGGCTGCCACCCACGGCGGTTGCGTGATGCCCAAGGCGACAAAATCGCCGGAACCGGACAGGTCGGCCACCGGACCAAACGAAGGAATGCGCCAAGCACGGGTCTTCGGGCTGTCGAGAGCGCACAAATAGGCGTACGCATCGTCATAGTGACCCGAGAACAGGACAAGGGACGATTCACCGACGAGGCTGCTGGAGTAGACGTGTATGATGTGATGCGAATCTATCCCAGTTACCGTGATCCGCCGACGGTTGGCACCACCGCCTTGCGCACTCACCCAGTCCGCCATTACCGAAGGCGGATCCACGACTCGGGAAATTTCCAATACTTGCCCCCCGC
>JALSID010000176.1 GCA_026981825.1 Planctomycetota bacterium | reverse complement strand
CACCCGAAGGCTTTGAGCAGTTCGTCGGAGCTGATGAGCCGCACGCTGGACGGTTCGAGCCAGGCGATGTACTCGCCGTTGCCCGCCGGTTCCACGCGTTCCAGCCGCCCAACAAGGAGCACACGACGCTGCGGCGGTTCTCCAATCCGGTCGAGCTCGCTCCCTGCTGCCACCGCCCAACGGACCTGGTTTCCGTCGGCAAAGGAAAGGAGATCCAGGTAGAAGGTGTCCCCCTCTTTCAGGAGCTGCGCCTCGATCAGGACGGCGCGCCCCTTCAAGGTGGTCCTGAACAGGGTGGGCCACTCGGGGCTAGCGAGGTCGTCGAACAGGTCCGCAGGCGGGGCGTCCACGAGGTCACGCAGAGCGAGGGCTTCTTCGGTGAGGTGTGCCACCGGGCTTTGGCTGGCGTCGGCCTCGCCCAGGGTGCGGACGGCGCGGTGGACCCGTTCGAACGCAGACAGTGCGGTGGCCAGGTCGCCGTCTTTAAGTGCAGCTTGCGCCACACGCCACTGTTCGAGCACTTCACGCTGCATTGCCTCGCGCCGCGCCTGCCGAACAGAGACGTAGGTGACGCCGCCGATCATCACGAGGACGAACAAGATGGTAAGCGGTACCAGCGTTCGCTTGGTCAGAAGCTTGCGACGCGGGTAGGGCGCTTCCAAGCCGGGCACCTCCGTCGGCTCGCGTGCTGCCACGGTCTGACCGGCCGTGCGGGGCACGGATCTGAGTAGGCGAGCCACTCTGGTCATTCCGACCGTGGCAGCAGTCGCGGACTGTCTTGTTGCGGGGGGCCCTACGGGCGTCGATTCGTCAAGGATGGGCAGCTCCGCAACAGAGGGTGCCCGAATCAGTCCTCGGTTCCGTAGCGCCGCGTGCACTGCGGGCACCACGTGGTGTTTTCCTCGTTCCTCACCGGTGGTACGCTCCGTCCTGGCCGGTCCCTCCGCCTCGGCTCGCGCCTTCGTTCTCCGCCGCGGCGGGACGGGCGGCGGGTAGGGGCTGATCGGGTAGACGAAATGATCGGTTCCGCACTCTGGGCAGCTTACAATCTGCCGGTACCGGGTCCGTTCAACGGTCAGGGTGAAGCCGCACGAACATTCGATCTGTGCAGGTGGGGCGCGGCGTTCTTCGCTGCGGTCGTCGCCGGCGCTACCCCGCAGCCACCCCAGAAATGCCTTGCGCTTCAACCAGGATGCGGACAACGTTCACCCACCCGCAAGGTTCCGTGTCGCGCCATCGGATTCTCTCACCGATTCTACTCGTTGCGGTCGCGTCCACGTCATGCTCTGCCGACCGCAAGCACGTGGCCAAAACTTGCGCACCCCGGGGGTGCACAGGCAGGGCAAGCGACCAACGTGGCCAAGAAACCGGCTAACGACGGGCGTCTCGCGCTTCGTGAGACCCATGTTCCGGGAGCGGCACGAACATTTCCTCGAACACCGAATAGCCGGATGGCTTCATCCCCAGCCGCTGGTACACCGTGCGAGCCCGCGGGTTGTCGTCCCGGACGTAGAGCCGCAGGCCAACGGCCCCCTCTCTCCTGGCGGCCTCACGTACGTATTCATACAGGGCGCGGAATACCCCCCGCTGACGATAAGCCGGATCGACGTAAACGCTCTGGATCCACCACACCCAACCGCACCGCCAGTCGCTCCACTCGTACGTGATCATCGTCTGTCCGACCGGCTTGCCGTCGCACTCGGCGACGAAGTAGCGCGCTTTCTGAGGGTCGGCCAGTGCAAGCTCGATCCCTTTTTGCAGCACCGACGGATCCAGGCTGGCGCCTTCGGTCTCCTTTACCAGGCCGAAATTGAATCGAACCATGGCCGGGATATCTTCGGGACGAGCCGGCCGGACGCAGACCATCGGCGGCGACTGTTGCGCGGTGTGGGGTTGCGAATCCGGTCGATCCGGAGCGGTCACGGCGTGGTCTCCCCAGACGATCCGTGGACGAACCATGTAGTATAGGAACGATGTACGTCTGCGATGTGCGTGTCCCGCCCCAAACGGTCGCGGCAGGCGTGCAGGTAGAGAGTGCACCCCGCGGCCGTATCCGGTAGCGAGCCGAACGACAGGAGACCACCGCGATGGCGCACGTCCTCCGCTTACGCGCCCTGGCCTTGGCGTTGCTGGCCACGACGTTGATGGCCGCCGATTGGCCTCAGTGGCGTGGACCGGCGCGTGACGGAAAGTCGCCGGACACCGGTTTGCTCAACCAATGGCCGGCCGGGGGGCCGCCGCTGGTCCAAACTCTCCGTGGCGCGGGGGGCGGATTCTCGAGCATGTCCGTCGTCGAAGACACCCTCTACACCCAGGGGTACGTGGCAAACCGCGAGTTCGTGATTGCGTTCGATCTGCGTTCCGGCAAGCAGCTCTGGAAGCGAGACCTCGGTGCCGCCGTCCGAGTCGGCTACGCGGGCTCCCGAAGCACCCCCACCGTCGATGGTGATCGACTCTACGTGATCGGGGTTGACGGCGACGTGGCATGTCTGAATCGCCGCACCGGTCAAGTCGTTTGGAGGCGACACATGAAACGTGATTGGGGAGGGCGGCCGGGTAACTGGGGCTACGCCGAGTCGCCCCTCGTTGACGGTGATGCGGTGGTCGTGACGCCGGGCGGCTCACGGGCCACGATCGTGAAGCTGGACAAACGTACGGGCCGTGAGATATGGCGGTGCCTGGTCGCCGGCAAAGATCGTCGGGGGAGGGCTCGACCTGAGCGAGCGGCCTACTCTTCCACCGTCATAACAAAGGGTGGTGGGGTGAAACAGTACGTGCAGTTCCTGGATGGCGGTGTTGTGGGGGTCTCTGCCACCGATGGCAGGCTGCTCTGGCGGTACGATCGTCCGGCGAATCGCACCGCGAACATAACAACCCCCATCGTCTCGGGTCCGTACGTGTTCGCGGCTTCAGCTTACAACACCGGCGGGGGCCTGCTGCATCTGCGGTCCGCCGAGCGGGGGCGCGTCAGAGCCACCGAGGTCTACTTCACCCGCGATATGCAAAACCACCACGGGGGGATGATCCTCGATAGTGGCTTGCTCTTCGGGTGTCATCGTTCCATCTGGACCTGTCTCGATTTCAAGACAGGCGCGGTGCTCTGGAAAGACCGGGGGGTCGGTAAGGGGTCCCTCGTCTACGCCGATGGCAAGCTCGTCCTTTA
>JALSID010000175.1 GCA_026981825.1 Planctomycetota bacterium | reverse complement strand
CCTCTGACTCCTGATGGGCCGCCTCTAGGGCGTGCCTGTACCCATCAGGCCTCCCGCCTTCACATCACCGAGCCTTCCGAGCATTCCGAGCTCCAACCACCCCCCGCCGTCGCCGGGATCGGTCTGTTTTCTCCCCAGGGCTGACCAGCTCCGCTTAGGAGCTGGCATCTTGGGCTTCGCCACTCACTCGCAGGCTCGCCACGGCGACAGGCCGAATCGAGTTCGTCATCCTCCGGACTACTCGTTCACCTCCGGTTGCTTCCCACCTCTCCTCGCGGAGACGCAGTTACCTTCGGTTACGGGGCTTCAGACCATACCCCGGCAGGGACTTCCACCCTGCTGACTCGATGCGCTCGGGAGCGCACGACCGCCGTCGCCGGCGCGACGGCGGTCCTGCCCCTGCGCCCCGGCGGTTGCCTTCCCGCCCCGGCTACTGCGGAGATCGAGCGGCTCGATCGCGGGGGCCTAGGCGCCGCATCCCAGCCTGGGGGGTAAGTGAAAGCGGCAGGGGACTGCCGCACTCGATGCGCTCGTGAGCGAACGAGTGCGGCGGCCCCCCGCTGCTTTGGTTTCTTCGCGGAGATCGAGGGACGCGGTCGGGGACCTACGCGCCAGCATCCGGGGCCGGCGGGGAGGCAAGTGAAAGCGGCAGTAGATGGCCAAAACATCGCGGCTAAGGACAGCAAGCGCCGGTTCTCCGGAGCTGCTGCGTTCGAGTCGTGCGCTTGCCCTTCGCCAGCGTCCTGCTCCGCGCCCGATAGTCAGACTGCCAAATGCTTACCAGCTTGGAGGCGAACAGCTTTCCTCGCCCCCCTGATCTGGCCGGATGCAGGCTCGCAGTACCGTCTTTGGCCCCCCTGGCCCACCGGTTGGCGCGTGGTGTCGCGGCAGACGATCTGGCGATCGCACACCTCGGAAGTCCCGCTGAGCGACCGGTACAACCCGATAACTACGTGTGCGGATCCAGGGTGGGCGTGGGCGGCAGCCTCGCATCTCGCAAGGCCGAGGAAGCAGGCACCTGGCGCCCTCAGACCTCTTCCCACACAACTCGCGCGCCGAAGCAGGCGGCAGCCATTACCAGGTTTCGCTCAAACGAGGCAGCGGAAGATGCCGAGACCACCACCGTAGACCCAGCCGAAATGGCCACAACGGGGAGTGTGAGGATACGCCCAATCGCGTCCGGTCGCTCGAGCAGTACGGTGAGCTGCAGGAGTCGCTCGTACTTCAAAAAAGCATCCACCTTATCGGGGCGGACGACCCACACCATCCCTACGGGGCCTGCTTCGGTGTCAGATGCCCACTCGGCCGCCGCAGGCAACTTGGGCCGCTCACCCCACGGCTCCCGCGGCACGCCCCGCTGCAGAAGGGTTACCCACCGCAAGTCCCGCGTTGCAAAGGTCCCGAAGAGAAGGTCCCCCTGGCGCTCTACTCGGGCGCGTAGTCCCGCGTCCTTGCCCGAGTGACGTGCAGCCGAGAACGCGAGGAGTTCCGCATTCGGGCTTCCGATCATATAAACAGCTGTCGCGCCGACACACACTCCCAGCTTACTCAGGCTCGCGCCCAATACCGCATGCAGAGCCTCTGGCTCCCCACACAGGGCGCACCACGCTTCGGGCTCGTCGCTGGACTTGCGACGCCGACCTGACCGATGGCCGACCCTTTGCCTGAAGTACCTTCGAATTCCCCCTGAGTACTCAAAGCCAACCCGGAGATGGTAGCCAACGAACGCCACACGCTTTCGGCCGGCACGGTGGGCGGCGTGGCGCCTCCATGCAAATTCCCTCAGTGCGGTCAGCCATCGCCGCGTCCCGCTCCGAGGGAATCCTCCGCTCTCCCCGGTGATCTGCCCCCCGTCGCCGCTCCACCGTGTTGCCACAACGAGCGGTGAAGTCGGATAGGCGATCGACTCGTGGCTGTCGTCTTCACTCCAAGCCAGTTGCACGTCTAGTGGACCGTCCCGGGCCTCATCCCAATAACTCCAGCCGTCTGCCTCACACTGAAGCCGCATTGCGGCAGAGAGCTGCTCCCAGTCCAGCGCGGGGTGGTAAGCACAGAACCAGATGGAACGCGGCATTCCCATGTAGGACGTCACAATGTAGACAAGGATTTCGTCCTTCAAGCGTGCAAGGACCTGTTTTGTGCCGTACGCCGGCGCAGTCTTCGGCGCCTGTCCGTCGCAGCCCCAGCCCAGTTGCTCAGCCCACCGTGCGGCAAAAGCCCGAGGATCCGAGCGCACGGCGCACACCCCGCGGGCCGGTTCCTGCCGCTCAGAGACCCACGGCGCCGCTGCTTCCTGACACCAGCGGTCACGCGGGCAGACCAATACCCAACCCGGTTCCAGGCTTTTCCGACGCATCGAGAGAATGGTCTCAAACCAATCGAAGCTCTCCAGAACGACGGGACTACCGATCCGCCTCAGCCAGCGACGCGTGAGGGAACAGATCTCCTTTAACGTGCCCTCGTACCCGTGGCCGCGCCCGTGAAGCCAGCCCCTCTGGCCGAACAGCCAGGTCAGAGCGAAACATTCCCAGCCAGACTCGCCCGCCAGAAGCGCAAGCTCGGGGAAGGTGCGGGCCAGGACCGTTTCAACTTCGCCCTCGCCATTGCTCCAAGAAACGGGCGTTGCCACCAAAAGCCCGGTACGCACCCATGAGCTCCCTGTCATCGAACCCCCCAAGGCAACGCTTGCTCCATGCAAAAGCCTTCCTATCGCCTACACTGGCGAACCGGACGACCCACCAATCGATCGCCGACATACACCTCCTCGATCGTGGCTCTCCGGCCACCAACGCGTGTGCGGGATGCTGGGGTCGCACTCGCCTAGCGGGCTACACGGACGACCTCGCTGCCATAGACCATCAGCACAGACGGCACTTCTTTGCCGCCACGCACCGCTCCCGGCGGGCCCTGGCCCAAAGGCCACTCGCTCGCGGCGCACGGCACTCCGTCGACTGACCGGGCGTGCAGGACGATGGTTATCCCAATATGCGTTAGCACTTCAATTCGCCCCTCCTCGGCCCACCTCAGCCCACCTAGACAGCATTGGGCGTCAATTGCTATGTCCGGCCATTCTACAACCAGCTCCCACGCGTTAACGCCCCAGAACGCGAGAACCCAAGGCCAGGCATGCGGATCCACCCGCCTCCCACGCAGGGGCCGAGTCTCAACAGGAGC
>JALSID010000174.1 GCA_026981825.1 Planctomycetota bacterium | reverse complement strand
TGCCCGTGTTCTTGTCATGAAGCTGCAGAGGAACCTGTTCCGCTCGGAGCTGGCCGGCCTGGATCCGTTTGAGTAGCTCATTCGGCGTAAGCGGGTCGGCCCCCTTTTTCCAGCCCCACCGCACCCGTCCCCGCTGGTCCCTATCCAGCTCCGTGGAACCCGGCTTCAGGGGGGTAAATGCCTCGTACTGTTCCGGATCGAGGAAGGCATCTACCGACGCCCGAACCCGCACCAACGGATAGGGAGTCGCGAAGCACACCCAGCGGCGGCCGAGGGAATCCCTCACCTGAAGCGAATGCCCGGCCGGAATCCTCCGCAGTTCGACCGGCACCGTCTTGACCTTGCGAAACACCTTCTCCTTGTCATCGAACTCCACGATCCCCCGCTCATATGCCCGTAACGTTCCCGTCTTGATCTTGCTGTACGAGGCAAACATGCGCTCGCGGCCGGCCTTGTCGCGGAGCACCGTGAGGCCGCCAATCCAGGTCGGCCCCGGCCCCGGCATCGGGCAGGTGGGTTTCACAAAGCCGTTTTCGTCCAGGAAATAGTCGAGATCTACCCCCACATCCGGATCAAGCCCCCCATCCTTCGGCAGTAACGAGGTGGCACCGGGGGTGTGAAAATTGCCGAGAGGGTAACCGGGACGGTTCGTGTCGCCCCAGAACCAGTAGAGCTTCCCACGAAACTGGGCGGTGAGCACGCTGTCCTGACCGAGCACTTTACCGTTCAGCACCGGCCGCTTCAGCGGGGCCGGTAAGCCGGCCAGAACCGTGTAGTTGTAGATACCCTGGCCCGTGATCCGGTACAGCCGCTGAGCGATCTGCTTCCGCGGCAACCGAATGACCGCTGTCGTGCCGGGAACAGTCTTGAGCCGCACGCCACGGAACCCAAAACCGTCCTTCGGATACTCGTAGCCATGGCTGGACACGTAGAAAAATACCATCTGGTTCATCAGGCCGGGCTCGTTGAATGCCACCAGCCCGTTGCTGTCTGTGTAGTAGCGGATGTCGTTCACCGTCCGCAGTTCTACCAGAGGAACCGGCCGACCCGTGTCCGCATCAACAACCTGTATAAGGAAATACTCCTTGGCTTGTCCGAGCAGGCTCAACGCGCACAGTACGAATAGCGCTTTCATCGCGTGGCCCTCCACGCTCTTGATCCGGCCTCGGCGGCGATTCTCCTCCGTCGCGGGTTGGGTCCATTTCCGACCGGACTCCGCGCCTTCGGCACCGGTGTGAGAATCAGCTCAAGTCACGGGTTCGCCTGATCCCGGCTGGCTCCCAGGGTAGCCGAGCTTGTCTCCCGGAGACTGAGCAGATAAGCGAGCAGGTCGTACAGGTCGCGACGACTCAGGACCTCGCCAAAGTTGGCCGGCATGGGTGAGACGCGGACTCGTCGCATCTCTTCGACTTCGGACCGGTCGATCAGGTGTTCCTGCGCGGTTTCATCGATGAGCACGATCCGGTTTGCGTCGGTCGACTCCCGCACCAGCCCGGACAGCACGCGGCCATCGTTCAAACGAATCAGGGTTCGCCAGAACGCCTGGTCGACGATCCGGCTCGGATCAAGCACGTCTTCCGCAAGGCGGGCCAGGCCACGGAGTCCGATCCCATCAAGCTGAGGGCCGATCTCTCCCCCCTCGTTTCCCACCCGATGGCAGGGGGCACAATGCTTCTCGAACAATTGCCGCCCGCGTGTTGCATCCGCCCTGCGTACCTCGGCCTCTGCCGCCTGCACGGCTGCGATCAGGTCTGCCGTTTCGCTCTGTGGGGGCAATTCGTCGAGCAGACGCGTCAGCCGCTGCTGAGCGTCTGCCACACCGCTATTGGCAATCGCCACCTGGATCGGGGGACGCGCCAGGACCGAAAGAGGCACGTTGCCCCGCTCCGCCTCTTCGAGCAGGACGATCGCACCGGCGCGCCGCTGAGCCATGCGCGCCGCCAGGATCAGGGCTGCGTTCGCCGGCAGCGTTCTGAGCAGGGCGCGAAGTTTGTCGATGCCGGCCGGTGCTTCCAGCGCCAGAATGTAGTCGACGGCCGCCAATGTCACCGGGGGCTCTTCCAACGGTTCTTCCAGGGTTTTGAGCGCATAAGCGAGCAGTTCATGTCGACCCGTTACGCTGGCCAGCTCCAGGCACGCGGCCCTGAGCTGTGCAGGGGCCTTCGGATCGGTACAGAGGCGTGTCAGTGTCGCGGGGGGCAGAGTCACACGAAACGTTTTCGCGAGCTCAATCGCTTTCGACTGAGCCGGGGATGCGGCTGCGTTGAGCTGCTCGTCGATCCAGCGGCGGACCAGTGCGGTCACGCTCGGCGGGATGCTTCGGCTCTGCTTTTGGAAACCACGGCCTGCCGCGGCCAACACGTCGCCCGCTGCTTCCGGATGGGACCGAATCGCTTCCGCAATCAGTCGGGCGAAACGATCAACGTCGTCCCGGGGCAGGTGCGACGCGAGGAACTCGGCACTGCTGGGCGTGAGCCGCCGGTTCGCGGTGGCCCGGAGTGTCGCCAGTAGGGCGGATGCAACCTGCGGCGTACGCGCACCGGCAGCCACATCCGCGAAGACCTCCGCAGGCGGTCGGCCTGCACTGCGGTGCCATTGTTCGACGACCTGGTCCAGGTAGAGATGCTCGCGCAGAGCGATCCGCGCGGCGTGGCGGAGAAGGGGGTCATCCGAAGGAGCCGTTCGAACGAGGTGCACGATGTAGGAGACATTGCCCGGGTGCGGATGGAGTGCGAGTGCTTCGGCCGCAGCCCGTCGTACTCGGGGGGACGGATCGGTCGTGGCAGTGCGTAGCAGATCGAGCAGCTCGTCGGTCAACGTCGGCAAGTCCCCCAGGACGCGCACAGCGTGCACCCGAACCAGCTCCTCGCCTGCCAAGGCCGAGCGGATCGTGGCCGGATCGAGCGCATCTAGCCTGCGCAGAACCCAGAGCGCCAGAGCGCGGCGCAGGGGGGCTTGAAGAGAATCCCGCGCAACGGCTCGTAGCTGTGGTATAGCGTCTCTGCGGATGCGGAACACCAGCTCGTTCGCAGACAGCATGCGCACGGTCGGATTCTCGTGACCGAGATACTCGATCAAACGCTGAGCATCTGCGTAGGCGGGCAGCGGGTCTGGCGGGCCCGGAGCACCTTCGGGCACGATCCGCCAAATCCGGCCCCGGTGTCGGTCACGCCCGGGG
>JALSID010000173.1 GCA_026981825.1 Planctomycetota bacterium | reverse complement strand
CCCTGACGACGATCGCCAGCAGATCGTCGTCGATGAACTCGGGCGTGGCCGCTCGTAAGCGCGATGGGTCGACGGCGTCCGTGGAGGACGACGGGATAAACGTCTTCGTTGGGATGCTAAACTCGCATATGGTCTTGGCGGTTCCGTCGGCTATCTGCCAGACCAGGACAAGAAACTCCGCAGGCACGATTCGCCTGGTTACCCCCGCGAGATACTTACCGCTCGGCGAGATTTCGGTGGGAACCACATCCGGTTCGAAGAGGATCCCTCCCTCACTTTCCCCGCGAACGAGGTCGACCGTTTCGAAGATGACTCCCCGGATGGGAGGGCGGTCGGAGAGGTTTGTTACCTCGTGGAAGAGAATGAAGATCTTGCCGTGGTAGCCACGCATGGCAACCGGTCGGGCGTCGTAGAAGCCGAGGCGATCTAGCCTGGTGTCAGCCGTGTGTAGTTCGATACGGCGGGCCGAGTTGAACCGAGGGTCCCCTTGTTCCGTTTGTGCGGTGGTTTCGTTGCCCTGACCGGTTGTCTGGTCCTGGGCGAACGCGACCAGAGTCGCCACCGCGACAGCTAACGCGCTGAGCACGTACAGTTGACAGCGTCGTACCCGCAGCATGACGCCTCCTCGTCCCCCCACGCTCCTTTCAGCGGGGTAGAGTCACTCCGCTTTTCCATTGCTGATTTGTCCGTCCGGAAGGCCGGCTGCGGCGTGGCTGTTCGCTGAGCCCATCCGCGGCTGCCTTCCTCCGCAACTCCAAACGTGGCCATCAAGCACCGATTTCCAAGCACCCCACCGGGGGCACTTGGCTCGTTCCAGTGCATTCTAAACGGGTGTCCACCATGTCCGCAACCGGCGGAGCTCCGGTCCCGCCGGGCGGCGGGCCCGGGGCCGCTTCGGCCGGGCGGGCGAAGCGGCCGATTTCGGGGCGTAGGTCTGGCCGAGCTCCGGAGCAGGCACGCGCGGCGTTCCAGACCGCTTCCGCCCGGGCCGGTGAAGCGGAGAGGTGGCGCGCCCCCTCCCCTTTTCCGCGAGGGGCGGGCTTTCTTCCCTAGTCGGGGGCCATTTCGTCCAGCGCTTCCTCGGTCTCGGTGCTTTGGGGCGGACCCGAGGACGGGTCGCGCTACCACTGCTCCGCCGTCGCAGCGGCGGAGCTCCGGTCCCGCCTGGCGGCGGGCTCGGGGCCGCTTCGGGCCAGGCGGCCGAAGCGGCCAATTTCGTGGCGTAGCCGCGGCCGAGCCCCGCAGCAGGCACGCGTGGCGTTCCAGACCGCTTCTGCCCGGGCCAGCGAAAGCGAAAAGGTGGCGCGCCCCCTGCCCTATTCCGCGAGGGGCGGGCTTTCTTCCCTAGTCGGGGGCCATTTCGTCGGGCGCTTCCTCGGTCTCAGCGGTTTGGGGCGGACCCGGGACGGGTCGCGCTACCACTGCTCCGCCGTCGCAGCGGCGGAGCTCCGGTCCCGCCAGGCGGCGGGCTCGGGCCGGGTCGCCCTACCAATGCTCGCCCGTCGCTGCGTCGGAGGTCCGGGCCCGCCAGGCGGCAGCGTCGCGGCCGCTTCGGCCGGGCGGGCGAAGCGGCGGGAGAGGGCGCGCGCCATAGGGAATTCAGGCCACGGCTGGGGTTCTCTTTGCTCGACGGGGGCCATATCGTCCGGCGCTTCCTCGGACTCAGCGCTTTGGGGCGGACCCGAGGCCGGGTCGCGCTACCACTGCTCCGCCGTCGCAGCGGCGGAGCTCCGGTCCCGCCGGGCGGCGGGCTCGGGGCCGCTTGGGCCGGGCGGGCGAAGCGGCCAATTTCAAGGCGTAGCCGCGGCCGAGCTCCGGACAAGGCAGGCGCGGCGTCCCAGACCGCTTTCGCCCGGGCCAGCCGAAGCGAAAAGGTGGCGCGCCCCCTGCCCTATTCCGTGAGGGGCGGGCTTTCTTCCCTAGTCGGGGGCCATTTCGTCCAGCGCTTCCTCGGTCTCAGCGGTTTGGGGCGGACCCGGGGCCGGGTCGCGCTACCACTGCTCCGCCGTCGCAGCGGCGGAGCTCCGGTCCCGCCTGGCGGCGGGCTCGGGCCCGCTTCGGCCAGCGGCCGAAGCGGCGGGCGGAAGCGTGCCCCATTTCCTTTCCCGCGACGGCGGGCTTTCTTGCCTAGTCGGCGGCCATTTCGTCCGGCGCTTCCTCGGTCTCAGCGGTTTGGCGCGGACCCGGGGACGGGTCTCGCTACCAATGCGCCGTCGCCGGCGCTACGGCGGTCCGGCGGCCCCCCGCCGGTCCCGCCTGGCGGCGGGCTCGGGGCCGCTTCGGGCCAGGCGGCCGAAGCGGCCAATTTCCCGGCGTAGCCGGGGCCGAGCTCCGGAGCAGGTAGACGCGGCGTTCCAGACCGCTTCCGCCCGGGCCGGCCCAAGCGAAAAGGTGGCGCGTCCCCTCCCTATTCCGCGAGGGGCGGGCTTTCTTCCCTAGTCGGGGGCCATTTCGTCCAGCGCTTCCTCGGTCTCAGCGGTTTGGGGCGGACCCGAGGCCGGGTCGCGCTACCACTGCCCCGTCGCCGGCGCGACGGCGGTTCGGCGGCCCCGTCCCGCCGGGCGGCGGGCTCGGGGCCGCTTCGGGCCAGGCGGCCGAAGCGGAGAGGCAATTCGCCGCATCCCCTTTTGGCCGGTCGATGGGCGGCTTTCCGTTCTTCGACGGGCTTGATTCTGGCCCGCGCTTCTCCGGCTCCGTCGGGTTTGAAAGAAAGCGGCAGAGGACTGCCGCACTCCAAAGTCGCCGTCGCAGCGGCGGAGCTCCGGTCCCGCCGGGCGGCGGGCTCGGGGGCCGCTTCGGGCCCGGCGGGCGAAGCGGCGAGCGGAAGCGTGCCCCATTTCCTTTCCCGCGACGGGCGGGTTTTCTTGCCTAGTTGGGGGGCCATTTCTTCCAGCGCTTGCTCCGTCTCAGCGGTTTGGCGCGGACCCGGGGACGGGTCTCGCTACCAATGCGCCGTCGCCGGCGCGACGGCGGTCCGGCGGCCCCCCCCGCTCCCGCCGGGCGGCGGGCTCGGGGCCGCTTGGGACAGCGGCCGAAACCGGCCAATGCCCGCCTATAGCCGCGGCGGAGCTCCGAGGCAGCCAGGCGCAGGGTTCCGGGCCGCTTCGGCCTAGCGGCCGAAGCGGCGAGCGGGCGCTCGGCCTTTGCCGATCCAGCGGCAGGCGAGCTTTTCCTCCCC
>JALSID010000172.1 GCA_026981825.1 Planctomycetota bacterium | reverse complement strand
CCAGCCCGATCACCTCCGGCAACAGCATGTAGATGGGCTGGCCAAGCATCACCGCTTCGGCCTCAATCCCGCCCACACCCCAACCCACCACGCCCAAGCCGTTGATCATGGTGGTGTGGCTGTCGGTGCCCACCAGCGAATCGGGCAAGGCCACCGGCCCCAGGTGGTCCTCCCGCAGAAACACGCCCTGGGCCAGAAACTCCAGGTTCACCTGATGGACAATGCCCACCCCCGGCGGAACCACGCGGAAGTTCTCGAACGCTTGCTGACCCCACTTGAGAAACTGGTAGCGCTCGCCGTTACGTTGAAACTCCAGGTCGATGTTCCGCTCCAGAGCCTCTTCGGAACCGAAAAAGTCCACCTGCACCGAGTGGTCGATCACCAGATCCACCGGAATGAGCGGGTTGATCCGCTTCGGGTCCCCGCCCAGGCGCTTCATGGCGCTTCGCATCGCAGCCAGGTCCACCACGGCCGGCACGCCGGTAAAATCCTGCAAGATCACCCGGGCCGGCTTGAACGGAATCTCGCGCGGCTCTCCCCCCCGGGCGTCCCAAGAGGCGATGGCCCGCACGTCCTCCTCGGTCACGGTAAACCCGTCGCAGTTACGCAGGGCCGACTCCAGCAGCACGCGCAGGCAATAAGGCAAACGCGAAACGGCCCCCACGCCCCCATCTTCCAGGGCACTCAGGCGGTAAATGCCCACGGTCCCCTGCGGAGCGGAGAAGGTGTCGCGGGCACCGAACGGATCGTGCTGGCTCATGCGAATATCCTTGCCTTGACGAGCGGTTGCGAGGGAGTAGGACCGGCCAAGCCTGGCAAACGACCGGTGCTTGGAGGATCTCTTGCTGAAGTCAACTTAGCGTTTCCCCGATCCGTTGCAAAGACGGACCGCGCAAGGCCGCCGACTTCCACGGCGGAGAACGGCAAGCCGCGCACCATCAGCCCGCGGAGCCCCGCACGTCAGTACAGGGAGGTCTTGGGTCGTGGCTCTTGAGAGAGCCCCGCACGTTAGTGCGGGGAGAAACAGAATCGGCTTGCGGCATGTGGCGTGCGTCTTGCGCTGGAGCTTCCGCTCCAGTGCCGGAACAAGCGTCGATTCTTGCTCGTCACGGCGAGCCCCGAGCTTCAGGTCGGGGAGGCCTGGGGGCGTGGGGGCTTGGAGGGCTTGGGGGCTTGGAGGGATGGGAGAGCCCAAGAGCCCCCCGCGTAAGCGGGGGGAGGCGGCAGGGACGCAGCCACTGGGAGCTTCCGCTCCGATGCAAGAAAGAGCGTCTCCTTGCTCAACAAGAGCTCCCCGCGCCAGCGGGGGGGAGCTCGCAACCCACCACCACGCAGGCCGTCTCTCCCGTTCCAGCCGCTCTAGCCCGACGCTGGCCGGAGTGATACGATACAAATAGAAGTCGTTTCCTCGCAAAAGGGCCAGAAACACCATGCCAGAGACCGGTCGTTCACTGGAGATCATCGAGCCGGTGGGGCTGCGGGTACTGGTGCGCAAAGATGAGGAACGCCGAACCACCCGCGGGGGGATCCATCTCCCCGACGAGGCCAAAATCCCGGTCATTACCGGACGCATCGTGGCCCTAAGCGCCCAGGTGGAAAACGACCCTGACTACCCCCTGAGCAAGTACGACAAAGTGATCCTCGATCCCCGCAACGGCATCCCGGTAGACTTCGAGAAAGACAACCGGCTTTTTGTCGTCCCCGTGGAGGACATCGTGGCCGTCTATCGCCGCCCGGAAACTTCCACCACCGAGCATCCTGACCAAGACAGCTCGCTGGAACCGTAACGCCCGTCGAACGACTCAGTTGACAGATCGCTCGGCGAAAAACGCTAGGTCGTGTGGACAATCATCGCAATAGGAGGTGTAGACAGGCCAAGTGCCAGAACGACAAGTAGTTGCGTGCGGACTTGTTGTAGCCGGTGGCTACCCGACGGAAGTGCTTCGTCCGGTTGAATAACCGCTCCACCACGTTCCCTCCCGGTACTTCGCACGATCTACTTCCGGCGGCTCCCGGCGGTTGCAGCGGCCCGGGATCACCACTTCGGCCCTTTGACTCTGCTGCACCTTTTTGATAAACCCAGCGCTGTCGTAGCCCTTGTCCACAATCAATACCTTGAATCTCAATCCTTCGATCAATTCTTCTGCTTGGGAAATGTCGCTCCTCTGCCCCGGGGTCAAAAGCAGACGAACCACCTCGCCGTTGCGGTTCACCACCCCATGGACCTTCGTCGTCAGGCCACTCCGGCTACGCCCCAACGGCTCGTCGGAGGACGCATTTGGCCCCTTTTTTACCAGCCGAACGCTGGTGTGCTCGAATCACCGTCGAATCGATCATGAGCCACTGGAACTCCTCGGATCGACGGAGAACCTCCACCACTTTTTGCCAAACACCTTTTTGAGACCAACGGCTGAACCGGCGATAATGGTGTTCCACTTTCCGAGTTGCTCCAGCAGGGTTCGCCAACGGGAATGTGGTCCAGAGGATCCAGAGCACGGCATTGAGAAAGCGTCGGTTGTCGGCGTGGATGCCGGGGGTACCGGGACGACCGGGAAGCAAGTCCTGGATACGGTTCCATTGGGCATCGGCCAGCTGGTATCGGTGTTCCATGTGGGCGTCCTCCGTGACAGGGAAAGCGAACGCCCCTGTTTGCCCAAGTGGCCCAGTGTGTGTCCACACGACCTAAGAATTGCCTACCTCTTGTGCCCCGAAAAGAAACTTTATAAAAAGAGCCACGCCCGAAATCGCGCCACCCATCTCGTTACCAATGTACATACCACGAAACCTGAGCACACCCACGCTCCCAGCTATCGCACCCAAAATCGCGCCCAAAATCACACACAATTAATCTCCACTTTTGTCCTTCGTTGGCTCCTCAGCTGGCCAGGGATAACGCAAAAAGGACGGTCTGTCGGATTCGAGGCGGCAATTTAGAAACCCCTACGCCCGGACAGGCCGTCTCAAAAACCCAATGCACCCATAGCCAGCGGCGAACCACGCTTAGAGCCTATCCGAAAATTCCTGCGAGGCTGAGCGTAAAATACGCACAGGCCAAGTGCAAACCTGCTATATGATTCTCTACCTTCTTCTCCCAGCGGACTAAATAACTCCACACCCATCCGGAAGCGGAGGGCAATTGCTCTGGAAATAAAAACATGGCTTGGTGTAGGGTTCGCGTTTGTTATTTCCTAAAACCCTTTAGGAGCACCAAGCCATGAACCGCAG
>JALSID010000171.1 GCA_026981825.1 Planctomycetota bacterium | reverse complement strand
TCCTCGCGCGGATTAACGGCCGCCAGATAGTTGTGCGTCCCCGGCTCGAGCAAGCTGTCCTCGGTCAAGGTGCCCGGGGTCACAATCCGAACCACTTCTCGCCGGACCAAGCCCTTCGCCTCGCGCGGGTCCTGCACTTGCTCACAAATTGCCACCCGATAACCGGCCTGGACCAGGCGGCGAAGCTGAGTGTCCAGGGCGTGGTACGGAAACCCCGCCATCGGAACCGGATTCGGGCCTTTTTCCCGGCTCGTCAGCGCGATCCCGAGCACACGAGAGGCGATCTCCGCATCTTCGAAGAAAAGCTCGTAGAAATCCCCCATGCGGAAAAGCAGCAACTCGTCCGGGTGTTGCCGCTTCACCGCCAGGTACTGCCGCATCATCGGCGTGTTTGCCTGCTCTGGCATCGGTCCCCCACCGCGCGTGAGATCCCACCAATTCCATGTGCTCTTGAAATCGTACCGCGGCAGACCGCTGCTTTTGCGCGGGCGGGTCCCCAACCCGAGTCCCGACGTGCGCTTAGAATCCGATCGGAACCGGCCACCACTGCGATATAATCGCGGCCATAGCGACAGGCAACACCGAGGCTGAGCCATGCGGAAGATCCAGGGTACCAGCGGAACCTCGCCCACGGACTACGAATTCCTCCGAGTTACGGTAGACCTGTCCCATGACCGCAGCGAGGCCACCTGGGTTCGCTGCACCGACCTGGAAGACTTTCTCGGCGGCATCGGCCGCGGTTTCAAGTACTTCCTCGAACACCGATTCGACGATCCCTTCGCACCCGAAAACCATCTGCTGATCAACACCGGCCTTCTGTCGGGAACGGCCGTAATGACCGGGCTGCGCACCTACATCCAGGGCTACAGCCCGCTGAAGCGGACGCGTTCGGGTAACCCCATGCCCATGTGGTCCGCGGGATCAGGCAAATTCGGCACCCACTTCAAAGGCACGGGTATCGACGACCTGATCCTGTATGGCCGCGCCCCGGAGCCCTCGATCCTCGTCATCGAAGGCGGTGAGCCCCCCAGGGTCCGAGTGCTGCCCGCACCCGACCTGGTCGGCCTCGGCGTGAACGCCAAGATCCTCACCCTGGCCGACCGCTACCCGAACGCCCACTTTGCCGTCATCGGGCCGGCCGGAGAGCACTACGAGGTATGTTGGTTTGCGGGAGTGGCTCTTTCCACGGAACGTATGCTCCAGCTCCGCGAACCGCGGACCCGATGGTGCGGCAGAGGTGGATTCGGGGGGGTCCTGGGCTCAAAGAACGTGCTCGCCATCGTGGCCCAGGCGAACGCTCCTGACATGCGGGTCACCGACCCGGCGCTCAAACGGGTCAATAACGAGATCGCTACCGGCCCGGGCAGTCGAAAGTTCCGCGACCCCGACCGATGGGACGGCGTAGGGGGAACGTGGTCGAACTACGTGCCCCTTCAGGACGTGCACGCCGTACCCCAGTACAACTTCAAGCCCCGCGACGAGGAGCCGCGGCGTATGTTCCGGGAAGCCGTGGAGAAACGCTACGTCGTTGAGGACGAAGGTTGCTATCGGTGCGGCATCCGCTGCTGGAAGATGCTCTTCGAACCGCGAACCGAAGGCGATCGCACGGCGCCCGGTAAGCTGCTCTGCAAGGTCGACTACGAACCCTTGAACATGCTCGGCAACAACTGCGGCATCAACGAGCCCGATCAGGTCTGGGAACTGATCGAAAAATGCGACGACCTTGGCTTCGATGCGATCAGCCTGGGCGCCACGATCGCGTACGTCATGGACTTCAACGAACGCAATCCGGAACGAGCGATCGGAGGCGGCATTCGCTTCGGCGATGCTGCCGGTGCGCGGCGTTTAATGGAACGCATCGCCCGCGGCGAAGAACCCGACATCGGCAAGGGCGTCGCGCATCTCAGCAAGCTCTTGGGAGAAGAGTCCTACGCCTATCACTGCAAGGGGCTCGAGCTGCCCGCCTACCTGCCGTCCACGAACCCGGGCTACCCGTGGGCAATTGCAGGTGGCCATATGTCGATGCGAACCTTCCTCCTGCTGCTCTTCGAGGGCAAGACCGACCTGGACTACTGGGTTGAGGCGATCACGCAGCGCGGGCTCTACACGGTGCGCGACGACATGAGCGGAATCTGCAAATTCGCCGGGATCGGAGACGCTCCGGTGGTCGAAAGCATCCGAGCCTTGACCGGCATCGAGCTCACGGAAGAAGAACTGCGATCCGCCGTGCGCCGCACGTTCCTGCGCGGATACAAGGCCGAGCGGTTGGCCGGTTGCAGCGACGACGAGTACACGGTGCCCGAGGAAACCTACCGCCCCAACCCCTGGGTCAAGCTGCCCCATTTCGTCACCCCGGAATTCATGGCGGAGCTGCGTAACCGAGTCAATCGACTTTTTGATCAGGAAGCGGCCAACCTGTAAAGGTGCGACCGGAGCAACGAAACTCGCCTGAGGGACCGAAGGTCCGGCGGAGAAGCGAACTCTGGGGGATTCGGCCAAACTCGGCGTGCGCCGGTCCGTTTTGTCGGGTCGCACGCTAGGGGGAAGAACCTTCACTCTCGCTGCATTTGGTCAACCGGGCGCGCACATGGGGGCGATTCCGGCTTCTCGCGGTCGGCCCGCGATTCGTCGTCCGTCGAGTCCGTCTCCTGGCCGATTAGGGAGAACTCGTCGACCGCCTCGTGCCGCCGCCCGCGGCGGAGGTACTTTTCCCGCAAACGAGCGTACTCTTCTGGCGTGATCGCCTCGTCCGGTTCCTCCTTTCCCTGAACCACCATCTGCTCGAAGAAGTGCACCAGGAAGGGACGACACCAGCCGCAACCGGTGCCGGCGCCGCCGCATTCGCTGATCTGCGACGCCCGCCGGGGCTTCTCGATCCGAATGAAATTCAGGATCTTCCGCTTCGTGATGTGAAAGCAGTAGCAAACGGTGTCGTCCAGTTTCATCGCGCCACCTGAGCGTGCGGATCGTACTCCCCTGAAATCTTAAGCCATGCGCTCGGCTGAAGCGGCAGGGCCTTCCGATGCCCCGGTCGTGTGTGCTCGCCGCTGCCCATACCCACCCCGCCGCCGACGGCGGTTCTGGGGTACGCCGACCCTCTCGGCCGCAACGCACAGGAGTGTTCGGAAAACCGTCGGTACACCCTCTGCCCGCTGTTGCGAGCAACGGCGGCGGCTGTCCGTGCGCCCCCGCTGGATTGGCCGGGCATCTCGTACCGGCAAACGGTGGCGTCGGGCATCGGGTAGCATG